>CALMPG010000208.1 GCA_937871915.1 uncultured Phycisphaerales bacterium | reverse complement strand
TGTTGGGGGGGGACCGCGGGGGGGGGCCGGCCCCCCCCCCCCCCTTTTCGGGGGGGGTGTGCCCCACAGGTCTTTCGGAGGGAAAAGGGGGGGGGGGGGGGGGGGGGGGGGGGGGGGGGGGGGGGGGGCGGAACTGGGCTCGGCCATAGGGGCGAAGGGTATTCATGCGGCCCCTTGCGGCACGCCTATCGCTTGGGCCTGGCGGGCTTGGGGGCGGTTTTCTTCGGATCGGGCTTGGGGTCGGGCTTGGGCGGAGGGGGCGGCGCGGCCGCCCGGAGCGTTCGATCCAGCGCCGCGTCAAACTCGGTCATCCGCGGATCGCCCTGCCACGCGATGGTGCCGGTGTGGTCCACGATGAACGCGAAGGGCAGGTATTTCTGACCGGCGGCGACGATCCAGTCGTTGGCCATGGCGCGCGAGCCGTCGAAGAGCACGCGGTAGGGCATCGAGGCCTCGCGGTCCTTGGCGAAGCGGGCGACGCCGTCGAGGCGCGGATCGCCTTCGGCCGTTGGCGGCGAGGCCGCCTTGGACCGCTTCTCGCTCGAGGCCACGGCGATGATGGTGAGGTCGTCCCTGTGGGCCTTGGCCCGGCGCGCCAGTTTGGGCATGGCCTCGCGGCAGGAGGGACACCACGTGGCCCAGAACTCGACCACCGTCACCTTGCCCGGCTCGAGGGCCGAGAGGGGCTCGCCCCGCACCCACGACCCGGGGCCGTCGGACTTGATGCCGGGGGCTTTGTCACCCGCCTTGAGCCTGGCCTCCGCGGGTTTCTCGCCGGCCTTGGACGCGGGTTTCTCGATCGCGCCCGGCTTCTCGGGCGCCGGCGCGGGCGATTGGCCCAGGGCCCCGGGGGCGGCAAGGCACGCGGCGAGCACGACGGCGAGGGGGCGTGTGGTCATGGGGGTGCATCCGTGCGGCGGGTTCGGGCCCGTCATCCTAGGAAAAGGAAAAAGCCCGTCGAGCGACGGGCTTCATGAAAACCGTGCGTCCGGGAGGCTCAGCCCTTCCTGGCGGGCTTCGGGTCGGCCGTCGCGCTGTCGGGCTTGGCGTCCTTGAGGGCCTTCTCCACGGCGTCGGTCATTTTCTCGGTGCTCAGCGGGTTGCCGATCCAGACGATCTTTCCGTCCCCGCCGACGACGAACGCGGTCGGGATGCCGCTCTGGCCCGCGGCCTGCATCCAGTCCTTGGACATGGCCCGGTTGGCGTCGTAGGCGACGGTGTAGTTCATCTCGTCGCCCTTGGCCGCCACGAACTTCTCGACCTTCTCGAGGCGCTTGTCGGGGCCGTCGGCGCTCTTGTGCTCGCTGGAGGCCATGCCGATCACCGTCACTTCCTTGTGCGTCTTCTGCAGCTCGGTCAGGTGGGGGATGCTCTTCACGCAGGGCGGGCACCACGTGGCCCAGAACTCCACGACGTAGACCTTGCCGCTCTCGAACGACTTGACCTCGGCGCCCTTGACCCACTTGTCGGCGGTGATGGCGGGGGCCTTCGAGCCGACCTTCAGCGTCGCTTCCTTGGCCGGCGCGGGCCGCTTGCCCGTTGGCACGACCTTCTTGGATGGAACCGGCTTGGGCTGGTCGGTCTTCGGCGGAGTCGCCGTCGGGTGCGAGCCGGCGGGCGGCTCGGCGAGGGCGACACCGGAGGCGATCAGCACGGTGAGAAGCATCGGACGGATCATGGCGGACCTTTCGAGGAGCGAGGGATGCGATACCGCTGGAAGTCTATGGAGACAACGCGACGAACGCGGGAACACCCTGCAATCGCCGGAAACCGCCCGCGGGGGCACGCCGAGGGACGCGTCAGACCGCCGCGGCCGCCAGACATCGGTCGATCCTGGTCAGGGTCGATTCCCGGCCCAGAATCGCCAGAGTCTCGGCGATTCCGGGGCTGACGGCCGTGCCCGTCACCGCCACTCGCAGGGGCTGGGCAAGCTGTCCCACGCCGGCGTTGCCCTCGGGCAGGCCGAGCTGGCGGGCCAACTGCTCCAGGAGCGTGTGGACGGTTGCGGGGGCCCAGTCGGGTGCGCCCAGCCCCGCCAGCCGCTGGCGGGCTTGGCCCAGCAGATCGACGCCGTTTCCGGCCCGGAGCTTGTCCATCGCCTTGGGATCGAACTCGTACCCGCCGTCGGCGACCAGGGCAAACCGTGCCGCCGTGAGCCCGTCGCGCAGCGTCTTGGCTCGCGGCTTGATGGTGGAGGCGAGCAGGGCGAACCGATCGATCCCCGTGGCCCCGGCGTGACCGCCGGGGCTCCGGAACAGCGCGGCCAGCGCCTCGGGCTCGTACTCGGCGAGAAACGCGCGCCACCGGGCCGCGAACTCCGCATCCGAGAGTTTGCCGATGTAGTCGCTGTTGAAGGAGAGGAGTTTGGCGCGATCGAACTTCGCGTTGGTCTTTCCGATGCGGTCGATGGCGAAGTGCCTGGCCAGGAAGTCGCGGTCGAACTTCTCGAGGTCCTTGCCGTCGTCGAGCTTCATGCCGGGATTCCAGCCCAGGAGGGCGATGAAGTTGATGATGGCTTCGGGGAGGTAGCCGTTGCGGCGGAAGTCGTAGACCTCGATCTCGGGGAGGTTGACGTTGAGGCGCCCGGCGAGCGCCGCGGCGATATCGATGCTGTCGTTGTCGGCGGCGATGAACCCCGCGAGGTCCTTCTCCGCGACGCCGAGGGCGGGCGCGAGCGTTGCGACTGTGATCGACCTGTCCTTGGCGATCGCGTCCTTGACGGCCTTGCGGGCCGTCTTCGCCTTGTCGCGCTTGGACATCTTGGTGCCGTCCATGTTGAAGATGAGCGGCATGTGGGCGTACACGGGGTGGCGGAAGGGCTCGCCCGTGTCCAGGCGCGTGAGGGCCCGCTGCATCGCGACGTGGCGCGGCGTGTTGGCGAGGTGCTCCTGGGCCCGCAGCACGTGCGTGACGCCCATGAGTTCATCGTCGATCACGACGGCGAAGTGGTACGTCGGGAAGCCGTCGGCCTTGCGGATGACAAAGTCGTCCACCTCGCCGGGGGCGATTCTCACGTCGCCGAGCACCTGGTCGTGGACGACGACCGCATCGGCATCCATGAGGAAACGCACAACGTGCCGGTCGCCCTTCCGGGCCCGGGCCCAGCGGGCCTCGTTGAAGACGCCGGGAAGCACATCGGCGGGGCGGGGGTACTTGAAGGTCTGCTTGCGCGCGACGAACTCGCGGCGCATGGCCTCGGTCTGTTCGGGGGTCTCGAAGGCGGGATACGCGCGCCCGGCCTTGACGAGGGACTCGATGTACGCGTTGTAGATCCCGGCCGCGGCCCGCTGGGCCTGGAAGTAGGAGCCGACATCGCGGGCCTCGGCTCCGATGGTTCTACGAGCCCCACGCGCAAGCGTGGGAGGAGCCGGTCCATCCTTCGCTTGCGCGAAGGGCTCGTAATCCAGCCGGGGCCCGTCGTCCCACTCAATTCCCAGCCACGCAAGGTCTTCGAGAATCCCGCGTGCCGACTCCTCGGACGAGCGGGCCTGATCGGTGTCCTCGATCCGGATCATGAACCGCCCGCCCCCCCCCGCGGTTCCCCCTCGCGCCCGATGCTCCATCTCCGCCCGCTGGGCAAAGGCCCAGCAGAACAGGGCCGAGCGGGCCCCGCCGATGTGCAGGTGGCCGGTGGGAGAGGGGGCGAAACGGGTGATGACAGGGCCGGGAGAAGGCATGGGGGCGAAGGGTAGGGAAGATTCTGCTGGTGGCAGAAAACCAGTGGCAAACACGCCCGCCACGGAGTGGCGGGGGAGCCCAAATCCCTTTTAAGGGCCCCAGGGCCCGCCTCTCCGCCCCCCCCCCCTCCCCCCCCTTTTTTTTCCCCCACCCCCCGCTGAACCCGAAAGGGGGGGCCGGCG
>CALMPG010000207.1 GCA_937871915.1 uncultured Phycisphaerales bacterium | reverse complement strand
GTGGTGGGCAAGGCGGTCCGGGCAGACCTGGCGGCGGGCAGGGTGGCGGTGGACCTCGAGGCGGTGGAGGGGGTGGCGGGCGATGAACATCTCTCTCATGTCCAACACCGGTGTCGCAATATCACCGGCAGACGAGCTGCCGGCGCCGCCCCTTGCTGTCCAAAGGGGGCGGCGCGGGTTCGCCACGTTCATGGTGCTCTGGGCGATCGTCCTGCTGGCGCTGGTGCTGGTGGCGATCCAGAGCTCGGCGTTCCGGCAGGCCGCGGCGGGGCGCGAGGCCGTGGCACGGGTGCGGGCCCAGTGGGCGGCGCGCGCGGGCGTGGAGGCGACGATCGCGCGCCTGACGCAGGACACGCTCAGCCCGAACGCGTCGTCGGCGACGGCCGTGTACTCGGACCTGGCGGCGGTGGCGCGGGGGGAACTCGGCGGGACGGGGGCGGCGGCGAGCGCGACGTACTCGATCCGGCACTTCGACGGGACGCAGGAGGTGGACGGGCCGGAGGATGCGCACGCGAAGCTGAACGTGAACGTGATGGAGACGGCGGACCTGATCGGGCTGGACGGGATGGACGACACGACCGCCCAGTCGATCTACAACTGGATCCACGGGGTGAGCGAGACGTCCACGGAGATCGGGGCCGACGAGGGGAACTACACGGGGCTGCGGTATCCGTACAAGCCGCGCGGCGCGCCGGTGCGGTCGCTCAAGGAACTCGAGCTGGTGCAGGGCGTGGACCCGACACTGCTGCGCGGCGAGGACGCGAACTACAACGGGCGGCTGGACCCGGGCGAGGACGACGCCGACGCGTCGATGCCCGCGGACAACGCCGACGGGATCATGGACGCGGGATGGTCGCGCTATCTCACGGCCGTGAGCGAGGTGGACAAGCCCACGTCGTACGGGCCGTCGGGGACGCAGAAGCTCGATCTGCGCGTGGCGAGCCCGTCGGACATCTCCCAGCGGCTGGGGGTGGACCAGAACCAGGCCCAGGCGATCTCGACGCACGCCGCGGCCGGGACGGCGACGCTGGCCGACTTTGTGCGGACGGACCTTGGCACCCTCGCGCAGACGGGGGCGGCGGCGACGCTTCTCAACGGGCAGCGGCAGCAGTCGAGCGTGGCGGGGCTGACGCCGGACCAGTTGCGGCTGCTGCTCGATGAGTGCGTGATCAGCAGCGAGGTGGCCGCCCAGGGGCTGCGATCCGGGAAGTTCAACATCAACACGATCCCGCGCGAGGTGCTGGAGCGGTTCTCCCGCATCGAGCCGGAGCAGATGGAGATGATCCTGTCGGAACGCGACGCACGCAGCGGGGGATTCACGAGCATGGCGGACCTGCTGGACATCCCGGACATGACCGAGGCGACGCTCGCGACCCTGATGGGATACATGGATGTTCACTCCAACGTGTTCGTGGTGAGCAGTCGGGGGAAGGACCGGACCACCGGGATCGAGGTGGAAGTTGTCGCGGTGATTGATCGAACGTCGATACCCGTGGTAATCCGGGACCTGTCCGTGCGTTAGGAACCTTGACGGATCCGGGCGGTAACTCCCGGGCCGTTTCGTTGGGCTTTGGAAGCGTTGAGCCGGATGGATCGGTCCGGTGAGTAGGAACCCCTCGTGAGACTGCCAAACCGCGACAGAGTGAAGACCGTGGCCGCGCTGCACTCGCAGGGGGGCGTCGTGCGCGCGGTGGTGGTGGGGATCGAGGATGGGGAGGCGACGCTGAAGGCGGCCGAGACGCTGCATCCGGGCGCGGGGCCGGGGGGGCTCACCACGCTGGCGGAGCGGGTTGGGGGGATCGATCTGGTGATCCGGGTGCTGCCGCCGGCCATGACGGTGGCGCGAGTGGTGGCGCTTCCCGAGACGGGCGAGGGGGGATCCAGCGAGGGGACGGCCGATGCGCTGGCGCTGATGGCCGAGACGGATCTGCCCTCGGCGGTGCCGGAGCATCGTCGGGCGGCGGGGATGATCAACCCCGGGCGGGGGCGGGGAGGGGGGGCGGGACGCAAGGCCGTGGGCCTGCTCACGGCGTGGCCGGAGAGCGCGGGGTTGGACGCGGCGGGGAGGATGGGACGGGTCTCGCCGGAGGTGGCGATCTCGGAGGTCGCGGCCGTGGCGGTGCTGGCCCAGATGGTCGGGGGCGTGGAGCGTGCGTGGACCGTTGACCGGGCGACGGGGGCGATGACGGTGCTGGCGGCGGGACCGGAGAAGACGGTGGTGCGAGTGGCCCGCGTGCCGGCGGGGGAAGCGGGGCTGGAGATGCGACGGTCGGTGATCGCCGAGACGTCCAAGGCGGCGGGGCTCGGCGCGACGGCGGGGCCAACGGGCACGGCGTGGCTGGAGATGGACCCCGCGCCGGCGTCGGCGCGGATCCTCGGACAGACGCGCTCGAACGAGTGGGTGGAGGACTTCGGTCTGGCGGCGGCCGCCGCGATGGCCTTCGCGGACGCGAACCCGGCGGTCAACGGGCTGGTCGGGCTGCACGAGATCGAGCCCAAGGCCAGGCCGCCGGTGCTCCAGCGGATGAGCGAGTGGCTCGGGTCGCCGGGGCGGGCGGCGGCGATCGTCGGGGTGTGCATCGTCGCGGCGGTGGGCATTCCCATCGGGATGTCGATGGCGAAGGTGAGGCTGCTGGAGAGGGCGATTCCCAACGAGGCGGAGCTGCGGGCCGCGGTCGCGCAGGACGAGAAGGACCTGGCGTTCGCCAAGCTGCTGCGTGAGAAGCGGTGGCCGATGATGAAACTGCTCGCGGACGTGGCCGGCGCGTGCCCGGAGGGGATCAACATCGACACGGTGGAGCTCGGGCAGGGAGAGGGCGTGTCGATCCGCGGGCTGGCCGAGGACACGGACAAGCTCTCGACGTTCCGCGAGCGCCTGGGGCAGACAAAGGTGTTCTCCGACATCGCGCTGCCGATGAACAACCCCAAGATCGAGGGCGTGCAGTTCCAGCTCACGGCGAAGGTCGCGCCCGGCGGGGCGACCTTTGTGGCCAAGCCGGCGGAGGACTGGGCCGCCAGGACGCTCTTCGAGCGGATGTATCACGAGAAGCCGAGGGGAAGCACAGGTTCGGCGGCGGGCGCCGCGAGGACGGATCGATCCGCCCGGTCGGATCGCCGGCCCAGCACGACGCCGAGCCGGACCAACGGATCGTCGGGCGGTTCATCGCGGGCGGAGCGCGCGACCACCGGCGCCACGGCCAAGCCGGCGGAGAAGGTGGTGATCCCGCCGCCCCTGAGCGACGCGGCGATCGCCAGGCTCTCGCGGGACGATGCGATGAAGGAGTGGGCCAACCGCAAGAAGGTCGCGGGCCAGCCGGGGGTGGACGAGGCGACGAGGCGGCGGCTGATGGACGAGTCGGAGAAGGCCAGGGCGCGGATGCTCTCGCAGAACGGGGGTGGGCAATGACCGGACTGGTCGAGAAGTGGAACGCGCTGCCGCGTGCGGCGCGCTGGCTGGTGTATTTGGTGGTGTTTGTCGGGCTGTTCTTCGGGGCGGTCCAGCCGCTGTGGAACCTCGTGGATCGGATCGGGGCACGGGCCGCGAGCCTCGAGAACGCCCTGCGGCGATCGAAGGAGCTCTCGACGGCGGATTCTTCCGAAGGCGCGGTGATCGCGTCGGCGCAGGGCTCGTTCGGGAAGCCGCTCATGCCGGGGAGTTCGCGCCTGACGCCCGGGGCGTTCGGGCGGGTGGTGGACGGTATTCTCGAGGGGCACCTGGTGCAGGACCGGACGGTGATGGAGCGCACGGTGCCGATGGCGCAGGCGGACGCGGATCGTCTGCGTGCGGGGAAGATCAACCGACTGATCCTCGACGTGACGTTCGAGGCGAAGCAGGAGACGGTCATCGCGATCCTCGCGGACCTCGAGCGGGCCAGCGAGGTGGCCGCCGTGTCGCGTGTGCGGATCGACCGGACGGGGATGCGGGACGAGGAGGCGCAGCTGGTGCGGGCGACGATCTCGCCGGAGGCGTGGATCGCGGTCAACCCGTCGGGGGCGAGCGAGCCGGCCCCGCAGCCGCGCTCGACGAACCCCAGCGAGTCGGAGGTGATCCCATGAACCGGATCATCCGACTCCGCGACGGCTCGTCGCTGGACCTGGTCGGGCTGGGCGTGCTCGCGGTCGTGCTGGCGACGATCGTGCTGGCGGTGTCGCTGATCGTGCCCACGGTGGGCATGTACCGGGACCCGCCGGTGGGGACGGTGGGAACACGGGATTCCTCCGCGGCCACGCAGAAGCACCGGGACGCGGTGGCGTGGCAGCGCGAGCAGGTGGCGGGGCGGTCGATGTTCTACAAGCCGCACCCGCCGGAGTACAAGGAAGAGATGGTGGCCGCCAAGTACTACGGCGGCCCGACGCTGCTGGCCTATGTCAACGGCACGGCGTGGTTCAGCGACGGGCAGAAGGTGTCGGCGAAGGAGCCCGACGGCAAGTCCGTGCATTTCGTGAGCGCCACCCCGCCGTGGTCGGTGCGGGTGCGGTGGGAGGGCGGCGAGTTTGACGTCAAACTCTTCGACAAGACGGAGCTCTCGTCGCTGAGCTCGTCGTCGGTGACGGGGGTTTCCTGGCCGAGCCTGGCGACGCCCGCGCCCGCGCCAGCCGAGCCCGCGGCAGGGGGGCATCGGATGGGAGACCCGCCGTCGGCGGGCGCCAATGTTCCGCCCGAGGCGCGAGGCGGTCCGGGCGCGGGTGGGGGCAACGGATCGCCGCCGCCACCGCCGCCGCCCGAGGGAGGCGCCGGTGGATCCAACGGGGGGGGCGGGGGGGGCGGAGGCGCGGCGGGCGGGGATACGCCCGGCGGGCCGGGGCATGGCCCGCCGCAATCACCGGGAGGGGAGCCCCCGGCATCTCCGCCTCCGGCGCCGCCCTCGGGAGTTCCGATCGTTCAACCGGCGCCGCAGACCGCGCCCTCGCCAGAACCACAACACGACCCGAGCCCCGCGCCGGATTCGAGCACCAAAGCCCTTCCATGACACACATGAATCGAACCACCAATCGTCGATCGATCGCACTTCTGGCCATGGTCGCGGGCGCGGCCGCGGGGCTGGGAGGGTTGTCCCCGCTGACTCGCTGCGCCCTGGCGGACCCGCCGGAGACGACGGGCGGAGCCGGCTTTGAGGACGAGGCCCCGGACTGGCTGTGGCAACTCGCGGGCCTGTCGGCCGACGAGATCGCCGGGTTGATGGACGATCCGACCGGGGATGATCCGGCCGCCAAGCCGGACGAGCCGGCGGGGCCGAAGGCCGCGGAGGTGGTGCGCATCGACGGGCGCGGCCGCCGCATCCAGCCCGACGAGCCGACGGAACTGGCGTTCAAGAACGTGACGGTCGAGCAGGTGGTGCCGTTCATCGTGGAGGCGACGGGGAAGGTCGTGCTGCCCATGCCCGACGTGATGTCGGTGCGGATCACGATCCTCAACGATCGGAAGATCCCGCGGGCCCGCGCCCTGGACATGGTGTTCCTGGCCCTGCAGCAGAACGGCGTGGCGGTGGTGGAGACCCAGGACCTGATCCAGCTCCGCAGCCTCGCCGAGATCGACCGGCAGCAGGTGCCGGTGATCCCCGCCGACGAGAGCGTGCTCGGGCGCACCGACGTGGGCTCGATCTACGAGAAGGTGTTCGCGCCGCACTACGCCTCGGTGGCGAACATCTCGGAGATGATCAAGGGCTCGCTGCCGAGCTTCGCGAAGATGACGGTGGACGTGGACTCCAACCGGATCATGGTCATGGGGGACATGGGGCTGCTCCAGCGGATCGAGTCGAAGATCAAGGCGGTCGACATCCAGTCCTCGGCCTCGCTGGTCACGGACACGTTCGTGCTCAGGTACGCCGATCCGACGGAGATCGCCCAGAACATCCGCGACCTGTTCGCGGCCACGACCACCACGCAGGGGGGGCGGAACCAGAACCCGTTCCAGCAGTTCTTCCAGAACCGCGGCGGAAACCAGGGCGGGCGGGGGGGGGCCGCGACCGGCGCGCCCGCGGCGGGGACGGCCCGCCAGCCCAACGACGTGTCGGCCTCGTCGAACCTGCGCGTGACGGCCAACTCGCAGCAGAACGCCGTGACGGTGGTGGCCGAGAAGCCGCTGATGGACCAGATCAAGCGCCAGATCACCGAGGAGTGGGACGTGGTGAGCGAGCGGATCGCCCCCCGCGTGTACGAGCTCAAGAACACCGACCCGGTGAAGATGCGCGACGTGCTGGTGACGATGTTCGGCAGCCCCGGGTCGCAGCCGCAGCAGCGCGGCAACCAGCAGACCACCGCGACGGCCAACCGGCTCTACGGCCAGTTCACCTTCGAGGCCCTCCCCGACGCGTCGCGCCTGGTGGTGATCGCCAAGAACAAGTCGAACCTGGACGCGATCGACGAGATCATCCGGCAGCTCGACCAGCCGCAATCGGTCGGGCTGCCCCAGATCATCGAGCTCAAGCACGCGGACGCGGAGCAGCTCGCCGAGCAGCTCAACGCCCTGCTGGCCCGCGAGGGGACCATCGCGCAGGTGACCCGGGCGCAGACGGGCCTCACCACCGGCGAGACCGCGACCTCGCCGTTCGCGACCAACACGACCACCGCGAACAACCAGCAGCAGACGGCCCAGAACTCGACGATGCTGCTGTGGTGGGCCCGTTCGCAGCCGCCCACCACCAGCGCGGGCTCGGGGAACCTGGTCGGGAAGATCCGCATCGTCCCCGTGTGGCGGCAGAACGCGCTGATGATCCTGTCCCCGCCCGAGTACCAGGGCTCGCTCCGCGAGATCATCAACACGCTCGACAACCCCGGGCGGCAGGTGCTGCTCACGGCGGTGATCGCGGAGATCAACATCGACGACGCGACGGCCCTGGGCCTGCGCTGGTCGAACTCGGCGATCACGCCGACCAACTCCGACAACGCGATCTCGTTCGGGGCCTCGGCCGCGGGCAACCAGGCGGGCGGGACGATCACCGGGCAGAAGAACGACCTGCTCCCCGGGCTGTTCACCTCGAGCGTGCTCAACCTGGGCGTGAACGTGAACGCGCTGGTGCAGGCCCTGGGGGAGAAGACCTCGGTGAACATCCTCTCCGAGCCGCGCATCTTCACCTCCGACAACCAGCAGGCCGAGTTCTTCTCCGGCCAGGACATCCCGTTCATCACGCAGAGCCAGCCCGCGACGGGCAACACGGCCCTGGTGCAGAACTTCGACTACCGGGCCGTGGGCATCGCCCTGCGCGTGCGACCCCGCATCACCATCAACCGCGACGTGGACATCAACATCAACCTCGAGCTCTCGTCCACGCAGCCGGGCAACACGCTCTTCGGCGGCGCCATCGTGGACCGCCGCGAAACCACCACGCACCTGATCGTCAAGGACGGGCAGACGGTGGTCGTCTCGGGCATCCTGCGCAACGAGGACAGCGACACCAAGCGGAAGATCCCGCTGCTGGGCGATCTGCCCTTCGGCCTGGGCGCGCCGTTCACCTCCACCGAGCGCAGCCGCAAGAAGACCGAGCTCATCGCCTTCGTCACGCCCTACGTGATCGGCTCCGAATCGGACATCGTGAAGGTGGACGAGAAAGACCGCATGCGCCTCAACGAGGTCCGCGAGCGGCTGGCGCCGGTGAACGCGCTGGACGCGGACAAGAAAAAGGCCAAGGACGCGCCCAGCCCGGCCGGGGCCGAGCCATCGCCGTGGCCGGCCCGCGGTCCCGACCCCTCGACGGGCGGGGGAGCGCCCGCCAACGATCGGCCGTGAGCCTCTCCCCTTTCACCCCGCGACGTGCGACGATCCAGCCCGCTCGCCCCTCCATCGCGGGGGGGCGAGCGTTGTTGTTAACGCTCATCGGCGCGGCCGGCGCGCTGGCCGGGGTGATGGGCGGGTGCACCAATCGCGGCGACGCACCGCACGGGCCGAAGTCGCCGCCCGCGATCGCCCGGGCGGGGGTCACGCGCGCGGGGGACCGGGCGGACGTGCCCCGCCCCGCGACGAGCCCGGCGCCCGCCCCGGATCGGACGAGCACGAGCATTCGGGTGGAGGTCAGACCGCTGGGCTCGGTGCCCTTCGATGGGCTGACGCTGCCGCTGGTGGCGTGCGCGCCGCGCCAAGACTCGGCCGAGCCGGACCTGTGGATCGCGACCCAGCACGGGGCGACGCCGCCGTGGCCGGTGCTGCTGGCCGATGGAACGCCCGGGTCGAGGCGCGTGCCGGCGAATCTGCGGATCTCGGCGTTCCGGGTGGTGCGAGGCGAGGGGGCGATGCGGGCGGTGGCGTGGGAGCGCCCGCTGGCGCGCGGGCTGATACTCGGGCGATCGGCCGATGAGCGGGGGTTTCTGGTGGAGTGGCCCAGAGCGGATGGGAGCCGGTGGATCGGACGGGTGGAGTGGGAGACGGGCCAACTGGACTGGCTCGTTGACGACGCCGGCGAGGCGGCGTTCGCGAGCCTGGGGCCGGGGGGAGAGCTGGCCTACTCGCGCCGCGCAGCGCCGGGCGCGCCCTGGGAACTGGTGGTTCGCGCGAGGGATGGCGCCGCGGACTCCGAGCGGACGCTCGCCTCGCCCGCGGGAGATCCGCTGGTGTTTCCGACGTTCTCCGCCGACCCCGCGCGGGTCTACGTGCTCAACATGCCGGGGGCCGGGATGGGGCCGGGCCGCATGCTCGCGGTGGATCTTCCCGGCGACGGGAGGGACCTTCGCGTGCGAGCGTTCGCGGACCTGAACTTCGAGCCGTCGGTGGGCGCGGCCTGGCAATCGGTGATGTGCCTGGCCACGCCGTGGGGGCCGGATGCCGGCACGGGCCTCGACTCGGGGCTGGCGTTCCTGTCCCTGGAGACGGGATCGATGGCGTGGATGGACGGGACGACGGGCCGGGTGCTGGCCCTGGCACGCGGAACGGTCGGCGCGGCGGCGTGGTGCGCCTCGGAAACGAGCAGGGGGCTGATGCTCGGAACCGCCGCGGAGCTGGTGTTCCAGCCGCTTGGCGGGACGGATACCGCGGGCGTGCCGGAGTTCGGGCCCAAAGCGGGTGTGGTTCGAGGCTCGTTTGTGCCGCGGGCCGGGTGGTTCGGCACCGAAGGCCGGTGCGGAATCGTGCTGGCGTCCCCCGCGGTGGGGGGTACGAGCGAGGAGGTGGGGGTGTTCGAGGTGGTGAGTCCGTGAAAGCCATGAAGAACGGCTGATGTTTGGATTGCGATCGGTGTTTTGAGATGAAAATAGCGGGTTTTGGAGAGGAAACCGGGTTGGAGAAGACAGAGGAATCGTTCGGAATAGGCAAAAAAGGCTTGACGCACCTTGGCGCGTAAGGTACCTTGAAAGCGTCGTTGTCTGTGGATTGACTTTCTGCCCTCACAACCGGAAGGAGATTGAGATGAATCGGATTTGTGTTTCTGCTGTTGCCCTGATGGCGCTGGCGGGCGCTGCCAATGCGCAGGTCGAGTTCCGCATCGTCGAAATGTCGGGCCAGACGCAGGCCAGCAGCGCTGACGCTGTGCTGGACTTCGCTGTTCAGGCTCGAGTCACCGGCGGCGCGGGTCTGGGCACCTACAACTTCAACATTCTCACGGGCGATGCCGAGTCCAGTGGCACGCTGCTCCGCCTGCGCGTGCAGAACGCGGATCGCACGTACTACACGGGCGCGCCCACTCCGTCGGGTGCCTCGGGAACCAAGACCGGTCTGCCCTTCCAGTACAACTACCTCGCTGGAATTAACTCGAGCTTCAACGGTTTGATCAACGGGACGTCCGGGTCCTTCACCAACAATCCCCTCGAGAATGAGATCGGTCTGATCGCGGGATCGGCCACCGGTAGCTCCGCACTGGGTACTCCGGGCATGGACCCGGGTGGCGAGGGCAATCCGGCGACGTGGTCCGGCTACGGCGCTTTCGACGTTCCGCCGAACAACTCGATCGCTCCCCTGGATCCGGCCATCGGCGCCACGTATTTCGGCCAGGGCCAGTTCGTGGATGTGTATCGCTTCCGGTACACGGTCTCGGACTTCACCGCTCGCACGCTGAACTTCACGCTCAATGAGCTCGGTGCGCAGGTCTTCAGTCAGTGGCTCTACAGCAATGGTGAGTGGGGTGCTGCGACCCTGCCGGCCTCGCCCAGCTCCACCGGCCTCCAGATCCAGGTTGTTCCCACCCCGGCCTCGGCCGCGCTCATGGGCCTCGGCGGCCTGGTGGTCGCTCGTCGTCGCCGTGCGTGAATATGGGCAATCTAGCCCGGTTTTGAGAAGAATCAATCCCGCCGACTCCGGCTAACCCCGGGGTCGGCGCTTCCAGAAATAGGCCGAAACTGGCCAATAAGGGGCGGGTTTCGGCTGTGCGAGGCCTTTTCAGGCTTTCGCTGCTGTTTTTGCACATATCACCATTGACACCGCCCGGATTTGAGGTACCTTCCTCTTCGGTCGTTGTTGTGGTTTCTCTCTCTCTCTTTCTCTCTCTCTCTCAGTTCCCACATCGGAAAAGGAGTGCTCCTGTGACGAATTCCCTCGTTTCGGCTATTGCTCTTGCCGCGCTCGCCGGCACTGTGACTGCCCAGTCCTCTATCGACTACCGGATCGTTGAGCGGACCGGTCAGACCGAGGCCAACGCGGTCGACGGGGTCCTTGACCTCGCCATCCAGGCTCGTGTCAACGGTGGCGCCGCCCTCGGCGGGTTCGGCTTCAACGCCGTGATCCCCGGCGAGCCCGACGCCAACGGCACGCTGCAGTTCGGTCGGATCACCGACGGCCTGGGCAACTATGTCAACACCTTCGGCGTGGGCGGCGTTGTCGGTCAGCACGGCCTGGCCAAGCAGTATTCCTACCTGGCCGGCATCAGCTCCGCGTTCAACGGGCAGATCAATCTCTCCAACGGCACCTTCACGAACACCCCGGGCAACCAGGAGATCGGCCTGATCACCGGCTCCGCTCTCGGCGGTGCTCTGACCGGTGCGCCGGGCTTTGACCCCGACGGCGAGGGCAACCCCAGCACGTGGTCGGGCTACGGCGTTGGTGCGATCCCTCCGGCCGGCGCGACCGCCACGCTGCCCGCCGCCATCGGCGCAACCTACTTCGCCCAGGGCCAGTTCATCGACATCTACCGCTTCCGATACACGGTCACGAACTTCGCCAACCGCGCTCTGGTGTTCACGCTCGAGGGCCTGACCTCGCAGACGTTCAACAGCCTGGCGTACGCCGGCGGCCAGTGGGGCATCGACTCCGCGACGTTCACCGGCCAGGTCAACCTGACCCCGCTGACCGTTCAGGTGGTTCCGGCCCCGGCCTCGGCCGCGCTGCTGGGCCTGGGCGGCCTCGTGGCGGCCCGTCGCCGTCGCACCGCCTGATTCGGCAACGATCCGCTTCGATGTGGCAACGCCTCGAAGAAGATGAAACCAAGCAGGCCCCGGTTTGTACCGGGGCCTGTTTTCTTTCGTTGGCCGGACGGCCGCGCCCGCAGGCCCGGCGCGCCGGCGGGATGTGCGACAAAAAGTGCGAATGGGTGTTGTGCCGGAGGGGCGCCTCTGGTAGTGTGTGACCGGCGCGCCGCACTCTCTCGCGCGCCAGAGGTCGAACATGTCCAAGCGATCGGTTGTCGTCGTCGGCGTGCTCTGCTGCGCGCCCGCGTGCCTGCGCGGCGCGAACATCGAGTACCGGCTGGTGGAGACGACCGGCCAGACCACCGCCAGCGCGCTCGACCCGATCCTGGACTTTGCGGTCCAGGGCCGGGTCACGGGCGGTGGGGGGCTTGCGAGCTGGTACCTCGACAGCATCCGGCTCGTCGGGGATGCGGAGCCGCGGGCGACGCTCGGGCGCGATCGCATCAGCAACGCCGACGGGACGTACTACACGGGCGCGCCCGCGGCCAGCAGCGTCGTGGGACAGGGGGGCGTGGCGAGCCAGTACTCGTTCCTGGCGACGGTGAGCGCGAGCTTCAACGGGCTGATCAACACCTCCGGCGGGACGTTCACCAACACGCCCGACAACGAGATCGGCTCCGTGAGCGGGTACGCGGGCGGCGGCGGGCTGCTGTTGACCCCCGGGGTGGACCCGAACATGGACGGGCGCCCGGACTCGATCGTCGCGCCGGCGACCAGCGGGTCGCTGCCGGCGGTGGTGATGCAGACCTACTTCGCGCAGGACGAGTTCGTCGATCTGTACCGGTTCCGCGTGGCGTTCACGGACCTGGCGGCGCGCAGCGTGCTCATCCGGCTCAACGGGGCCAGGGGGCGGTCGTTCACCCAGGTCAGCCTGGGCACCGACGGGTCGCTCTGGGGCGCGCTGCAGAACTCCGCGGACGCGATCTCCACGCTCGACCTGACGGTGCAGGTCGTGCCCGCGCCGGGCGTCGGGGCGGGGCTGGCCCTGGCGGGACTCGGCGCGGGGCGACGGCGACGCGCCCGATAACGCGGATTGTTTCCGGTTGGCGCGACGTGGCGCGGGATGCGATTGGGGGAGCGGGTTCGATCGTCCGATTTTCCGTGCGTGGGCCCGCGATGGTGCCGGCCCGGTGGAGGATCGGATGAGCCGAAGACTGAGAACCTTGGGCGCGGCGGCGGCGATGGGCGCGTGCGCCGGTGCGCAGGCGCAGGGGCCCGCGTCGGTGGAGATGCGGATTGTGCCGCGCCTGGGCCATGCCCCGGTGGTGGCGGGGTACGAGGCGGTGTACGACCTCGCGGTGCAGGCGCGCGTGAGCAGCGCGGGCAATCTCTACGGGCTGTCGGCGTTCGGGTTCGCCATCCGTGTGGCGGGCGAGGCGGAGAGCGCGGGAACATTGTGGCGGGCCGGAATCAGCCTCACGGATGGAACGTACGACCCGGGCCTGTCGGTTGGAAACTGGGTTGGGCGCGCGGGCGTCGCGGCCCAGTTCTCGTATCTGGCGTACGTGAGCCCGTACTTCAACGGCGTGATCAACGGTTCGGTTGGTGGCTTTGTCAACACGCCGGATCAGGAGATCGGTCTGATCGTGGGCTCGGCGAGCGGGGGGTTCCTCGTGAGTTGCCCCGGGGTTGACCAGGACTTTGATGGCCTCCCGGATGCCAACCCGCTCTCACCGGAGGTGATGGGGCCGTACTTCGGGGCCGGGGAGTTTGTGGACATCTACCGGTTCCGGTACGCGCTGCGATTGAATACCGGGCGAACCCTGAGCTTCGTGATCGAGGGGGTCTCCGGGGTGCAGGCCTTCGACGGCAGGATCCGGAACGTCAACGGCCTGTGGGGGCCCGACGGCACGGCGGATATCGGCGGGGGTGATCTGGTGGTGACCGAGCTGGAAATCCGGGCATTGCCATCGCCGGGGGCGATCGTGTGGGTCGGGGCGGCGGCGGCGTTGTGCGTGCGACGGAGGCGAGCCGGACCCTGACCCGGGATCTGGTCGGGAGGGCGGGAAGCGGTCTTCACAAAGGCTTAGCGCGGGCGAACCCACACGGTGAGTGCGGGCATGGGATCATTCGGTCGGGGTCCGGGAGGGAGACCAGGAGTACGACCATGATCGGCATGAGGCACGCGGGCGGGATGTTGGGTGTGGTGGCGGGCGTCGCGGTGATGGCGGCCGCGGCCGTCGGGGCGGAGATTCGACTCACGGGCGCGGGGGCCACGTTTCCCGCGCCGCTGTACAAGAAGTGGGTGGTGGAGTTCGAGAAGGCGCCGGGCGGGAAGGATGTGCAGATCGACTACAACAGCATCGGCTCGGGCGGCGGGGTCAAGGCGATCACGGACAAGACGGTGGCGTTCGGGGCCAGCGATGCGCCCCTGAGCAAGAAGGAGCTGGCGGCCCTGGGCGGGGCGGAGAAGGTGGTGCTGGTGCCGTCGTGCGCGGGCGGGGTGGTTCCGGCGTACAACCTGCCGGGCGTCAAGGGGGAGATCAAGTTCACTGGCGACGTACTGGCGCGGGTCTTCATGGGGAAGATCGGCAAGTGGAATGACAAGGCGATCGCGGACCTGAACCCCGGGAGGATGTTGCCGGACATGGCGATCACGCCGGCGTATCGGAGCGACGGCTCGGGCACGACATTCGTGTGGACGAACTACCTGGCCACGCAGAGCGAGGAGTTCAAGGGGTCGGTCGGGATGGGCAAGCAGGTGCAGTGGCCGACGGGGCAGGGCGGCAAGGGGAACGAGGGCGTGGCCGCGATCGTGCAGCAGACGCCCGGTGCGCTCGGGTACGTCGAGGCGAACTTCGCGAACGCGAACAAAATCTCGTATGGCTCGGTGAAGAACCAGGCCGGGAAGTTCGTGAAGGCGACGGTAGAGTCGATCTCGGCGGCGGGAGCCGGGGCCGTTGGCCACTTGAAGGGGACGGTGCTCAGCACGGACATCTGGAATCAGCCGGGCGATGCGTCGTACCCCATCGCGGCGTTCACGTACCTGATTGTGTACAAGGACCTGAACAACCTGAAGTCGGCCGAAGAAGCGAAGGCGCTGGTTGCGTTCATGGACTGGGCGACCACGGGCGGGCAGTCCACGGCCCGCGAGATGGATTACGCTCCGCTCGCGCCCGATGTGCAGAAGAAGGTGGCGGAGGCCTTGGCCACGCTGACGTACCAGGGCAAGCCGGTGAAGTGAATTCTGGTTGAGCGTCTCAATCGAGGGAGGACGGAACGGTGCGGACGATGCGGCGTTCTGTCCTCCTGGTTCTTGTGCAGCGCGGCGGGGCGGGGTGCAAGGGTTGTGCATGAAGCGATTCGGCGACCTCATTCTGGCCGTCCTGACACGGGGGGCGGCGGCCTGCGTGGTACTCATGCTCGCCGTGCTGCTGGGCGTGCTCCTCCTCAACGCCGCGCCGAGCGTGCGGCAGTTCGGGGCCAAGTTCCTGGTGTCGAGCCAGTGGCGACCCAACGAGGTGGAGCGGCCCGTGCGGGACGCGGCGGGAAAACTGGTGTTTGCGGACGGGGAGGTGGTGACCGAGACGATCCCGCCCGCGTTCGGCGCCCTGCCGGTGATGTATGGAACGGCGATGACGTCGATCATCGCGCTGCTCTTCGCCGTGCCACTGAGCCTTGGGTCGGCCCTGTTCATCGTGCGGGTGGCGCCGGGGCTTCGCATCGCGGGGCCGGTCTCGTTCCTGGTGGAGTTCCTGGCGTCGATCCCGAGCATCGCGTACGGGATCTGGGGGCTGTTCGTGCTGGCGCCGTTCCTGCGCGAGTATGTCGAGCCGTGGATGGCGCGGGTGCTGGGAGCGATCCCGGGGCTGGGATGGTCGGTGTCGGAGCGGATCGTGTCGGGCGGCGAGGTGATCGTGAAGCCCATCCCGCTCACGGGGCGGGACCTGCTCTGCGGCGGGCTGATCCTGGGGATCATGATCCTGCCGATCATCACGGCGGTGAGCCGGGATGTGCTCAGGACGGTGCCGCGCGGCCAGATCGAGGGAACGGTCGCGCTCGGGGCCACGTGGTGGCAGTCGTGCGTGGGGATGCTCAAGTACAGCCGCTCGGGGCTGTTCGGGGCGGTGATGCTGGGCTTGGCGCGGGCGGCGGGGGAGACGATGGCGGTGGTGATGGTGATCGGGAACAACAACCAGATCGTGCCCAGCCCGTTCGCGCCGGCGCAGACGATGTCGAGCCTGCTGGCCAACGAGTTCGCGGAGGCGAGCACGGGGCTGCACTCGTCGGCGCTGTTGCAGGTGGCGATGGTGCTGCTGGTGATGTCGCTGGTGTTCAACGTCGTGGCGAGAAAGTTGGTGGTCGGGAAGGGGGGGAGGACGGCGGCGAGTGCGTAGTGCGGAGTGCCCAGTGCCCAGTGTCCAGTGTCCAGTGGAGCGTGTGAATGTCGGTGATTGGGGCGACAAGTTTGAGTGGGAAACGCGGCGGGGAGTCGCGGTTTGCGCTGCGCCGGATCCGCAGTTCGGGGATGTTCTGGGCGTGCTGTGCCTCGACGATGGCGGTGATCACGCTGCTGTTTCTGGTCGCGGGATATCTGTTCGTGCTGGGGCTGCCGGGGATCTCGTGGGCGCTGTTCACGCAGGACGCGACGGGCGATCCGGAGGCGCCCGGGGGGCTACGGCACGCGATCGTGGGGACGCTCGTGCTCATCGCGCTCTCCGGCGTGGTCGGTGTCCCGGTGGGGCTGCTGGCCGGGGTGTACCTGTCGGAGTACTCGCGCGAGGGGCGGGGCGTGCCGGCGCGGGCGACGCGGTTTGTCTCGGATGTGCTCGCGGGGGTGCCGAGCATCGTGACGGGAATTCTCGGCTACGAGCTGCTCGTGGTGCCCATGGGGCACTACAACGGATGGGCGGGCGCCCTGGCCCTGGCGTTCATCATGGTGCCGATCGTCGCGCGAACGACCGAAGAGATGCTGCGGCTGGTGCCGGACTCATTTCGGGCGGGGTCGCTGGCCCTCGGCGCGACGCGTTCGCAGACCATTCTCCGGGTGGTGGCGCCCGCGGCGACGGGGAGCCTGGTGACGGGCGTGATGCTGGCGATCGCGCGGGTGGCGGGGGAGACAGCCCCGCTGCTGTTCACTGCGCTCGGGAACCGCGCGCTGACGTGGGATCCATCGCAGCCGTTCCCGTCGCTCACCAAGCAGGTCTTCGACTACGTGACGGGGCCGTACGAGTCCCAGAAGCGTGTGGGGTGGGCGGGGATCCTGGTGCTCATCGCGATCCTGCTGGTGTTGAACGTGTCCGTGCGGATCGTGGCCGCGCGGGCGGTTCGGAGTCGGACGTAGACCCTCGGTGCGCGAAAGGGAGTATCCTCCGTGGTTGCCGGACGCCCGCACACACCCCTCAGACGGAGCAGGCCCGTGGTGGTGCAGGCGATGCCCGGCCGTGACTGCGCGCTGAGCATGAACCACCCGCCGATTCCATCACCGGACGCCGCCATCGCAGGGGGAGAGGCCCGCGCGGGAGATGCGCCCGGGGCAACCGGCTTCGGCTTCGGCGCGGCCCGCCAGCCCAAACTCTCGGTGCTCGAGGCGATCCGGCGGGGCGAGTCGGTGCAGGGGCACACGCACGCGGCGGTGGAAAAAGAGGCCGCGCTGCTGCGGGTGCGGGACTTCAAGCTGTTCTACGGCAAGTCTCAGGCCCTGCACTCGATCAACATGGCGATCCCGGAGAAGCGGGTGACGGCGCTGATCGGGCCGTCGGGGTGCGGGAAGTCCACGCTGCTGCGGTCGTTCAACCGGATGAACGACCTGGTGGACGGGGTGCGGACGGAGGGGACGATCACGCTCCGAGAGCGGAACCTGTACGACCGGGGCGTGGACCCCATCGACCTGCGGCGGAAGGTGGGGATGGTCTTCCAGAAGCCCAACCCGTTCCCGATGTCGATCTTCGAGAACGTGGTGTACCCGCTCCGGATCGCGGGGGAGCGCAAGCGCGGCGTGCTGGAGGCCGCGGCGGAGAAGGCCCTGCGGTCTTCGGCGCTGTGGGAAGAGGCGAAGGACCGGCTCAGCGAGTCGGCGCTGGGGATGTCGGGGGGCCAGCAGCAGCGGCTGTGCATCGCGCGGGCGATCGCGGCCGAGCCGGAGGTGCTGCTGATGGACGAGCCGTGCAGCGCGCTGGACCCGATCGCGACGATGAAGATCGAAGAGTTGATCCACCAGATGAGCGGGCGGGACGATCAGAGCGCGGGCGGGTACACGGTGCTGATCGTAACGCACAACATGCACCAGGCGGCCCGGGTGAGCGACTACACGGCGTTCATGTACCTCGGCCGGCTGGTGGAGTATGGACCGACGGCCAACATCTTCCAGAACCCCCACCTGCCGGAGACGGAGCAATACGTCACGGGGCGGTTTGGGTAAGCGTTTCTCGCCCAGGCGAGGAAGGTGAAGAAAAGGCCCTCACCGCGAAGAGCTCGAAGGGGGGGCGAAGGGGCGAAGCACGGAGACTTGGCTGAAGGTCGCCTTCTCCCTGCACGCTTCTTCGAGTCCTTCGCTCCAACTTCGAATCTTCGCGGTGAGATTCCGCGCGTGATGGCCGAAGAGTCGCGGGTTCAATCCGCGGTGCCCTGCGCGGGCTCCTGCTCCTGCGAGAGCAACTCGGCGTACCCGACAGCGATGGGCTCGCCCAGCGCCGGGGCGAAGGACGCCCGGAGGAACTCGACCTGCTCGTGGGCCTGGGCCTGGGTGCGCTCGGGGCAGATGAGGGCCTCGAACTCGATGAAATCGGCGGGGCCGTGCACGCCCTGGTCGTCGGGCTTGTGCGCGAGGCCCTCCACGCTGTCGAGGTGGATGCGCACGCCCTTCCAGGTCCACAGATCGCGGCACTTCTTCACGACAAGCCAGACGGGCAGGTCCGTGGAGCCGAAGCGCTCGCGGGCCATGTGCTCGGGGTAGATGGTGAAGGTGCTGAGCTTGGCCCGCGACTGGCCGGGGCGCGAGTAGAAGACCCACTCGGTGGGCTGGCCGAGAGTCTCGCGCTTCTTGAGTTTGCCGTCGGGGATGCGGAAGTAGGTGTCGGTCTGGCGCAGGGTGTCCACGCGCAGAGCGCCGATGGAGGCCGCGATGGTGCGGGCGAGGGAGGGGTCGCGGAGTTCGGCTTTGTACTCGACGTTCTGCATGGAGTGAGGAGTGCCCAGTGCCCAGTGCCCAGTGCCCAGTGCTGGGAATGGGACACGGATGGTAGGGTCAGCGTGCGCCGGCCTTGGTGAGTTCTTTGAGGAGTTCGGGCTCTTCCATGACTCTGACTCTTAGCTCGCGGGCTTTGTCGAGTTTGGAGCCTGCCTTGTCGCCCGCGATCAGCAGGTCGGTGTTGCCGGAGACGCTGCCGGAGACCTTGGCGCCGAGGTTCTCGAGGATCTCCTTCAGGGCCTCGCGCTCGTAGTTCTCGAGTGTGCCGGTGAGGACGATCGTCTTGCCATTGAAGATGGAGTCCGGGGCGCCCGGGGCCTTGGCTCCGGCCGCGCCGGGTGCGCGGTAGTCGTGGCTGGCGAGTTCGACGCCCGCGGCTTCGAGGTCTGCGAAGGTCTTCGCGGCCACCTTGCTGTGGAGGTACGCGTGGACGATCGGCGCTGTTTCGTTGCCGAGGCCGGTTTCCACGCGATCCTTCGGGTCAACGGGGAAACCGAGCCGCGCGGCCTCGTCCTTCTTCAGGGTCTTGGGGCGGAGGCGCGGCTCCTCGGCTTCGAGGAGGTCTTCGAGGCTCTTGAACTGGCGGGCGAGCGCCTTGGCCGTGGCGTCGCCGACATGGCGGATACCCATCCCGGCAAGGACCTTCGCCAGGCCGCGCGACTTGGCGATTTCGATGCCATCGAGAAGGTTGTCCACCTTCTTCTCACCCATGCGCTCGATGGTGAGCAAGGCGTCGCGGTGGTCTTTGAGACGGAAGATGTCCGCGAAGGTATCCAGAGGAATGCGAGCAGTCTCGGGCGGGACGCCCGCCGCGGCGCGCCGCTCATCGTCCGCAGGCAGCGCGGTGGCTCGGATCTGGTCCACGGTCTTCTCGCCGAGGCCCTCGATGTCCATCTGCTTGCGACCGGCGAACCAGATGATCTTCTCGCGGATCTGGGCCGGACACTCGGGGTTCACGCAACTGCGTGAGGTCTCGAGCTTCGGTTCGGCCTCGGCCTCGGGCGGATCGATCTCGACGGGTCCGTGGCACTCGGGGCATTTGTCGGGCGGAACGATCTTCTTGGCGCCCGACGGTCGCTTCGAGAGCACCACGCCCGCGACATACGGAATGATCTCCCCGGCCTTCTCGATGTAGATCGTGTCGCCGATGCGGATGTCGGTGCGGGGGGCGCCGGGGTCCTCGGGATCGGTGGAGGCGTCGCGGACGCGCCCGTAGTTGTGGAGCGTGGCGTGCTGGACAACCGTGCCCGCGAGCAGGACGGGCTCCATCACGGCGCGCGGGGTGATCTTGCCGGACTTGCCGACCTGCGGATCAACGCGCAGAAGCGTGGTGGTCTTGCGCTCGGCGGGGTACTTGTACGCGATGAACGCGCGCGGGCTCTTGGAGGTCGTGCCGAGTTCATCCTGCTGGGCAAAGGAATCGACGCGGACGACCACGCCGTCAATGGCGTAGGGCTGCTTGTGGCGGGCGCTGTCAAAGGCACGGATGGCCTCGACGACCTTCGCGATGTCGTCGGTGGCAAGGAGCGGGGCATTGACGGGGATGCCCAGGGCCCGCAGGTTGTCGAGCAACTCGGTGTGCGACGAGGCGAAGCGCGGGTCGCTGATCTGCCCCCGCCCGTGGGCGACAAAGCCGAGCCGGCGCTTGGCGGTGATGCGGGGGTCGAGCTGTTTGAGCGTTCCCGCGGCGGCGTTGCGGGGGTTGAGAAACAGGTCGTCTCCCTCGGCCTCGCGTTCGGCGTTGACGCGCTCGAACTCCTTGAGCGGGAAGTAGACCTCGCCGCGGATCTCCAGCACGTCGGGGATCTTCGGGCCGTGCCTGCCCGCGGCCGCGAGGGTCAGGGGGATGGCCCGGATGGTCTTGACGTTGGCGGTAACGTCGTCGCCCTTGGTCCCGTCGCCGCGGGTGATGGCCTGGGTGAGGCGGCCGCGCTCGTAGCGGATGGACATGGCCACTCCGTCGATCTTGGGATCGGCGACGACGCGGAGCGATGCCGAGCTCCCGCCGAAGAGGCCGCTGCCACCGCCGAGGTCTTTCCTTGCGCGGTCGTACCAGTCGAGGAGGCCCTTGTTGTCCTTGTGGCCGAGCTCGTAGGTGTTGTCGATGCTGAGCATCGGCCTGGCGTGCTTGACGGTCTCGAACCCGTCGATGGGCTCCCCGCCGATGCGATGCGTCGGGCTGTCCGGGTGGTCCAGGTCCGGATGCTGGCGTTCCAAGTCGGCGAGCTCGGCCAGCAGGCGATCGAACTCAACATCGGACATAGTCGGCGCGGCGTCGATGTAGTAGGCCCGGTTGGCCTGTTCAAGCGTGGCGCGGAGTTCGTCGATCCGGGCTTGGGGCGTGGGCTTGGGCACGGGTGGATATTACCCGAGAAACGGATTCACCACCGAGAGCACCGAGAACACCGAGGAATGCAGAGGGAAGGGGTGGGAAGACCACCTTGGCTTTCGTCTCGGTGCTCTCGGTGTTCTCTGTGGTGAGTCTTCCCCGGTATCATGGCCGCACATGACCGACGCCGCACGCATTCTGGATGGGAAGGCCCTGGCCCAGGCCCACCGTGCGCGGATCGCCGAGCGGGCCAGCGTGCTGCGATCCGCCGGCCGGCCGGCGCGCCTGGATGCGATCCTGTGCGGGGCGACCGACAACGCGGCACGCCAGTACGCCGAGAGCCAGGCCCGCACGTGCGCCGAACTGGGGATCGACCACAAACTCCACGAACTCCCGGCGACGGCGTCGCAGGCGGAGATCGCGGCCAAGGTCGTCGAGTTGAACGACGACCCGACGGCCGGGGCGATCATGGTGCACATGCCGCTCCCCGAAGGGGTGGATGCGTTCGCGATCCAGGCGCTCATCGATCAGGACAAGGATGTGGAGGGTGTCAATCCGGCCAACATCGGAAACATCGTGTACGGGCGATCGAGCCTCGCGCCGTGCACCGCGCTGGCGGTGATCAAGATGGTCGAGCACACGGGGATGGAACTCCGCGGGCGAACGGCCGTGGTGGTGGGGGCGAGCAACCACGTCGGCAAGCCGATCGCGGTGCTGCTCATGCGCCAGGACGCGACGGTGGTGTCGTGCAACAAGTGGACGCCGGACCTGCCGCAACTCACGGCGCGGGCCGACATCCTGGTCTCGGCGGCGGGCGTGCCGGGGTTGATCTCGCGCGAGATGGTCAAGCCCGGGGCGGTGGTGATCGACGTGGGCGTGAACCGGGTGAGGACGGTCGAGGGGGCGATGAAGACGGTGGGGGACTGCGACTTCGAGCCGCTGCGTGCGCCGGGCGGGGCATCGTGGATCACGCCGGTGCCGGGGGGCGTGGGGCCGATGACGGTGGCGATGCTGCTGCTCAACGTTGTGGAGGCGGCCGAACGCACGGCCGCGCGGAGACGTAGGGAATAGGCCGGCAGATGCCCTGCTTCGGGCGGGTGCTGTCGGGCGCAGATTCACGCCGGAACTCGGTTTTTCGGCCGTTTGGTGAACTCTCGGGGTGGGAGGGACCGAACTATTCCTTGGTAGGCCCCGGAAAGGGTCTGGATCGGCAATTTGTCAGGCGGATGTTCGTTGACCTGTCGGGCGCACTATCCTTGAATGGTTGGTTCTCGCCCGCTCTCCCTTTGGGGATCCCATGACCCTTGGCTTCATCGATATCTTTGCTCCCCAGCACCTGTTGCTGATCGCGTTCGTCTGCCTGTTGATCTTCGGGCGCCGGCTGCCGGAGATCGGGCGGAGCATGGGCAAGGGGATCACCGAGTTCAAGAAGGGCCTGCGCGACGCCGGGGAGGAAATCTCCGGAACGCCGCAGGACCCCTACACCTCGCAGCCCCACCAGCAGTACAACCCGAACCAGTTCGGTTCGCAGCAGCCGGGGCACCCGCTCCCGCCGCCGCAGCACGCCCCGCAGCAGTACCAGCAGCCCCACGCCCACCCGCACCAGCAGGGGTATCCGCCCCAAGGCGGATATCAGCAACAGGGCGGCTATCCCCAGCAGGGCGGCGGGTATCCGCCCCAGGGCGGGTATCAGCAGCCCATGGGGCAGCAGCGCCCCGCCGCGCCGGTGGGGCCGGGGCAGGTGCGGGTGACGCGCAACGACATGGTGGATTGATCGCGGGCCGGCGCTCGGCCCGGGATGGCCCGGCGCATCGCCCAGCGCCCTTGGGCCCGGGTTGTCGTGCCACGAGTTGTCGGCGTGATCCCATCAGATACAATCGACCCCTCATTGCCGAGGTAGCTCAGTCGGTTAGAGCGGAGCATTCATAACGCTCAGGTCGGCGGTTCGAGTCCGCCCCTCGGCACTTTCGGTTTGTGTGTGTGGGCAGGCCCCTTGTGGGCCCCCCGCACGCGACGCGGCGGACCGCGCCGCCGCACGCGCTCGGGGCGGGGCGTGAACGACGGCGCTTGACCGGGGTGAGGAAGCGCGATAGTCTGGCTCCTGCATCAAGAGTCCCGGGGACGAGTGTCACCCGGGCGGCAACCGAGCCGTGTCTCAAAGACAAGGTCGCGGTGCCGAGGCTGGCCCCTGCGGGGCACCGATGCGGCGGAGTTTCCCTCGCGGAAACGACGCACAAACGACGGCGGTGTTCGCCGTCTCCCCGCACAACACGCCCGCCGATGCTTGATGCCGTGAGGAGTCCACGGCCATGTCGCGTTCCCCTACCGTCGTTTCGTCGAAGGCCCGACCCGCTCGGGCGGCCGGTTCCATCGCCACGCGTGCGTTGCACGGGCCGGTGCGGTCGGCGTCGGGATCGTCTCCACCGGTTGGTTCCCAGGTCAGAGCGCGTCGATCGGGGCCGCTCGTTGGGGCGCTGGCCCAGACGACGACATTTCACCAGTCGCACGTCGGGCAGGGTGGGACGGTGGGCGGGCACTCGTACTCGCGGGTGAGCAACCCGAGCGTGGATGAGGCGGAGGTCCTGCTCGGGGCGATCGAAGACTCCCCGCCGGCGGTGTGCTTCGGGACGGGGCTCGGGGCGGAGGCCGCGCTGTTCCTGGCGGTGCTCAGGGCCGGTGACCACGCCGTGGTGGGGGACGCGATCTACGGCGGGACGACGCGCCTGTTCCGGCAGGTGCTCAGCGAACTGGGGATCACGTCCACGTTCGTGGACACGAGCGACCCGCGCAACGTGGAGCGGGCGATCACGGCGCGGACCAGGCTGGTGTTCATCGAGACGCCCGCGAACCCGACCCTGGCGCTCACCGACATCGCGTCGGTCGCGTCGGTGGCGAGGCGGGCGGGGGTGCTCCTCGCCGTGGACAACACGTTCCTGACGGCCGTGCTCCAGCGCCCGCTCGAGCTGGGCGCGGACATCAGCGTGTACTCGACGACAAAGCTCATCGAGGGCCACTCGACTGCGTGCGGCGGGGCGATCGTGTCCCGGGATGCCGGCTTGCTGGACAGGGTCCGATGGATCCGCAAGTGCACGGGCGGCATCCAGGCGCCGTTCAACGCGTGGCTGACGACGCGCGGGCTCAAGACGCTGCCGCTGCGGATCCGGGAGCAGTCGCGAAACTCGCGGGTCATCGCCGGGTGGCTGGCGGTATGTCCGCGCGTGTCCGGGGTGAACTATCCCGGGCTCGCCGGGTTTCCGCAGGCGGAACTGGCCGCGCGCCAGCATCTCGAGGACCTGCACGGGGCGGTAATCTCCTTCGAGGTCGTCGGCGGTGCGGCGGCGGGCAAGAGAGTGCTCGAGGGGGCGCGCCTGTGTGCGCTGGTCGAGCATGTCGGGAGCGTGGAGACGCTGCTGACGCACCCGGTGACGATGACCCACGCGGATGTGCCGCCGGAGCAACGCCGCGCGGCGGGAATCACCGACGGGCTGATCCGGCTGTCGGTGGGGCTGGAGGAGCCCGAGGAGATCATCGCCGACCTGGCGCAGGCGATCGAGGCGGCGCACGAAGGTGTTGCGGGAGAAGCGGGTGCTCTCCCCGACGGTCGGGCCGCATGCTCGGCGGGAGGTGCCGCATGAGCCGTCCGCTGATAGTCCTGAAGTTCGGGGGATCGGTGCTGCGAAGCGAGGACGACCTGCTCAGGGCGGTTCGCGAGAGCGAGGCGTGGATCGACCGTGGTTGGAACGTGGTGGCCGTCGTCAGCGCGATCGAGGGCGTCACCGACACCCTCATCGCCAGGGCACGGTCGTTCGGGGTGGAGCCGCACGCTCAATCGCGGGCCCTGCTCACGGCCACCGGCGAGCTCACCTCGGCCTCGCTGCTCGGGCTGGCTCTGCACCGGGCGGGTGTCCGGGCCACGGTCGGCGCGCCGTGGACGATCGGCTTCCGGGCCACGGGCGATGGGGGGGGGCCGCTGGATGCCTTCCCGCTCTCGCTCAACGCCGTCGCGGTGCGGGTGCTCTTCGAGGAGCATCGGGCCGTCGTCGTGCCCGGGTTCATCGCCATCGACGAGATGCGTCGGCTGGTGCTGCTCGGGCGCGGCGGGAGCGACCTGTCGGCGATCTTCATCGCCGAGGAACTCGGCGCGGCCAAGTGCCGGCTGGTGAAGGATGTGGACGGGCTGTACGAGTGGGACCCGGCGCTCGGAGGGTCGGACGCCACGCGGAGCGTGGCGGTACCCGGACCGCCGAGGCGGTTTGCGAGTCTGCCGTGGGCCAGTGCGCTGGCCCTCGACGGCGGGATCGTGCAGCACAAGGCCGTGCGATTTGCGCAGCAGCGGCGGCGGAGGTTCGAGGTCGGCGGGTATGGATCGGTGTCGCCCACGATCGTGGGCGATGTGCCCGTGGAGTTCGCCGAGTCGGCGTCGCTGGTGCCCTGCCGGGTGTGATCACATCGGGGCCCGGCGGCCTCGCCGCCGCCGGGTCCGTTGCCGGGCGCGCGCTACCGTCGCGCCGAACGGCGAAGGAGCAGGTGCCGGACGCCGATGATGCCGACGGGGACGAGCGCGACGAGCACGATGTACGGCAGTCTGAGCGTATTCTGGCCGATCGCGATGGCCGCGAGGAAGCCGAGCGCGCCGAGCACGGCGACGAGCGATCCCAAGCGTTCCCAGCCCAAGAGCATCAGCAGGCCCGCCATGAGCGCGAAGTGGGAGAGCATGGAGAAGTGGACCCACCACGGCGGAAGGGCGCGCGAGGGCTGGGAGTACCACTCGCCGACGTGCTCGATGAAGAACGTGCCGAGCAGGAGCACGAGCAGCGCCCCCGTCAGGCGGGCGAGCCACCTCAGCGCGACCAGGGTGATGGACAGCGGGGAGCGGGGGCTTGGGGAATGGTGCTGGGAACCGGCGGCGGGAGCGAGGACCATGCAGACCTCCTTAATGCGATAGTTAGCACTAACAAACTATACCATCGGTTCGACCTCGGGGTTCGAGCAGCCATCAAGACCCTGAAAAATGTCGGGTATGCACATCCCCAATCCCACATCAGGCGCGCCGGGCGCCCACCACGACACGCTCCAAGCCCTCGTGGTCTTTCACCATCCGGACCGACTCGGGATCGATCAGGGGGTGCTCTCGGAGCAGTCTGGAGGCTTGGCGGGCCGTGGCCGCGGCGATCTCAATGAGGATGCGGCCGTGGGGGCGAAGGCGCTCGGGGCCCTTCTCGATGAGCGGGCGGACGAGCACGAGGCCGTCCGGGCCGCCCCGCAGAGCGGAGTGGGGCTCGAAGTCGCGGACGTTGCGGCCGACCATGTCCGCGGCGTTCCACTCGGCGTCGGGGATGTAGGGTGGGTTCGAGACGAGATAGTGGAGGTCGAGGCCGCCCCCCGCGGGGTGGTCGATGAGAGGGGCGAGGAGGTCGCCGTGGAGCAGTTCGAGGCGGTCGGCCACGGCGTGCCGCTTGGCGTTCTGAGCGGCGACGCCGAGGGCGGGCTCGGAGATGTCGGTGGCGACGGCGGTGGCCGCGGGGAGGTTCTTGAGCAGGGCGATGGCGATGCACCCCGAGCCGGTGCAGACGTCGGCGATGCGGACGCCCTCGCCGGTCTTGCCGCCAAAGCCCGGCTCGGCCCGGGCGTGGGAGAGGACTTCGTCGACGATGACTTCCGTGCAGGGGCGTGGGATGAGGACGGCGGGGGAAACGTGGATCGGGAGGCCGTAGAACCACCATTCTCCGACAAGATACTGCACGGGCTCGTGCTTGAGAGCGCGCCCGACCAGGTCGCGGAGGGTGGCCTTCTCCAGCGGCGAGGCGGGGCGGTCCTGGTCCATGTACAGACGGATCGTGTCGCACCCCAGCACGTGTGCCATGAGGAGCTCGGAAATCTTGCGAGGTGACTCGATCTTGTGCTTGGCGAAGGCGGCGTTCATCCACGCCATCAGGGCGCGGGTCGTCCAGACTTTGGGCTGGGTTGAACTCACGGGCGGAGTGTAAGGCGCACGCGGAGGTTCGCAAAGGTCACGCAGAGGTTCACGGAGGGGAGCGGAGGGGAGCGGGGGGGATGGCGGAAAGACATCGGTGGTCGATCCGACGCAAAGGACGCCCGACCGTCAATCCTTGTCGTGCCATCGCTCTCTGCATCTCTCCTCCTCCCCCCTGCCTCCCTCCGCGGGCCCCCGCGTGTCCCCGGCGAACCTCTGCGTGCGCCTTCACGGCTTGTAGTACGCCGGCACGCTCCCCGCCGGGGTGCTCACGCTGGTCTGCCTGTACGGGGAGACGTTCTGGTAGTTGGTGGGCGGCTCGTCGTAGGAATCCAGATACGTGCGGATGAGTCGCCCGGAGTTGTCGGGCTTGGAGAACGCGGCGTGGCCGTCGGTGTAGGAGATGTTGTAGCCCTCGACGCCGTGGTTGTTCCACGGGTCGGGCCAGTTGTTGATACCGTCGGGGCGGCCGATGCCGGGGACGATCGACTGGTCGTTGTCGTTGTCCACGAACAGATAGCACCTGTCGGGGAAGATGACCTTGGGCTGGGTCTTGAGCACGTTTCGGGTCATCAGTTGCGACGCGGCGTACATGGGGTCGCCGGCGTTGCCGGGCTGGTACCGCCATCCCAGTTGGTCGGCGACGCTCACGCCCGGGGGCGTGTAGAAGAGCTGGCCGTCGAGGTATTTCCCCGCGCTGAACCAGGCCCGAACCTCGTAGGAGTGGCCGCCCTGATCGTCGTCCCTGTCCTTGGCGGCAAAGAACGTGTCGCGGATGAAGTCGCGCCCGTAGAGGGTGGCCGCGTCGGGGCCGAGGTCCTGCGTGAGCATGAAGTCGGGGCGGATCTTGTTGCGGGTGGAGGGGCAGATGGCGACCTGGTAGTCGGAGATGTAGTCGGGGAAGAGCCACCCGATGTTGTCCTCCCAGTCGAAGAAGGCGGGGACGAAGGCCCCCTTGGCATTGTCGTTGGAGTAGGCGCTGGCGGCGAGGGCGAGCTGGCGCGTGTTGGAGACGCAGCGGGCCCGCCGGGAGGCCTCGCGGGCCTTGCCCAGGGCGGGGAGGAGCAGGCCGACCAGGAGGGCGATGATGGCGATGACGACAAGGAGTTCGATCAGGGTGAAGGCGGGGACTCGACGCGAAGGCCAAAGCACGCACCGCCTGCGCGAGGCTCCTCGGCCGACGGGCCGGGCGGTGAGTGGGACTTGCCTCGAGCGGGGCATAGGAGAATGGTACCAGATTCCGCGGGGAATGCCGGGATTCGGGGTTTGGCCGCCAAACGTGGGTGGGAGAGCCCGTGAAATGGAGTAGACTGACGGGGTGGGGATCTGGTGTGGGTGCGAGGACGAGGAGCGGACCATGCGGCAGGGTGGAACCATGCGGGCGTGTGCGGGGATGAGCGCGGCGGCGGTGCTGGCCTGCTGCGGGGTAGCGATGGGGCAGTCGGCGACGGTAACCGTGGATTGCACGGGAGCGACGATTAGCGCATTTTCGAGCACCCCGGACATCGTGCGGACGAGCACGGCGACAATCCTGCCCGCGCAGGGGTATCGGTTTTCGTTCAATCCAATCGTCACCGGATCGGGGACGTTTGGATCGACGGTGGTCGGAACGAACGAGCCGCTGATGACGGTGCTCAACAATCTCTTTGTCGGTGGTCAGCGGACGCTCATGGGAGCAGTACGCAATCCGAGTGGTAGTCATCCGAGCCGCTTGGACTACGAAGTGGTTGCACAAACCGTGAGCGGATTCAATATCAGCCTCACATTCGATCAACAGATCCTCGCCGACGGTCGTGCCCAAGCGGCGATTCGGAACATCGTTCGGCCGTTCTTGCTCATCGGTCTTACCGTGAACTCCGGCGGCCTCGTGGTCAGCACCTGGACCCCACCCCCGCCGGTGATCAGCGAGTGGCACTTCGACGGAAACCTCCAGAGCGTCAAGGAGTCCGGGCTCGCGCCGACCTCCGGCCCCAGCAAGATCCGCTACCTCGACGACGCGGCGTTCGGACCGCTGCTCGGCGGCGTCGGTTCGGAAGGGACGTATCCGGCGACGCCAACGCCGACGGGCGTCACGCAAGCGCAATCGGCCTTCGGGACCACGACCGCGTTCGGGCTGCCCGCGCTCGGGGCCACGGGCGTGGACACGGTGTACCGCACCAGCCCGCCGCGCAACGCGGGGGCGCCGACGGACTCGGCCAAATCGCGCGGCCTGGGTCTGGCGCTCTGGCCGAACACACGGGACTTCTGGCCCGATGAGCGGCTCGGGCAATGGACGATCGTGGCCGACATCCTGATCCCGCAGGCATCGTGGGACGCCGCGCGGGCCAACGCGGGGGCGAACAACCAGTGCATCCCGCTCGTCGAGACGAGCCAGAACAACAACTCGTCGGCGGACGCGTTCGTGCTCGTCACGGGGGGCGCGCCGGGGACGGCGAAGGTCGGGGCGGGCGTCACCTACGCCGGCGCGACAACGGCCCCGGCGATCCAGCCGGGGCAGTGGTTCCGGCTGGCCTTGGTGAGCAACCTGTACGGCGCGGCGGGGAGCCGCATCTTCATCAACGGCACGTTCGTCGGCACGACGGGGGCCGACTGGGTGTACAACGCGGTGAAATCAACCGACCCGCGCTGGGGCGACAACTCGGCCCAGCCCGCGACAGGCTCGGCGGTGCCGCCGGCGTCGAACGGAACTGTGATTCCTCCGGCGACGTGGAATGGATGGGGCGCGTTCCCCAGTCCGTGGGCGTACTCGGGAGGCTCGAGCGGCACGGCCACGGGGGCCCCGACAGCCTCGACGATCGGCCTCTTCTGCGACATCAACGGCTGGGGCGAGAGCGTGTACGTAGCGAACATGATGTTCACCGACGAGCCGATGGGCGACGCGGCCGTGACCGCGCTGGGCGGGCCCAACGCGCGCGGGATCGTGTACCTGCGGCCCGCGCCGTGCCCCGCCGACTACAACATGAGCGGGGGGCTGGAGGTGCAGGACATCTTCGACTTCCTCAACGGCTGGTTCGCGGGCGACCCGCGGGCCGACTTCAACGGCGGGGGGCTGAGCGTGCAGGACATCTTCGATTTCCTGAACGCGTGGTTCGCCGGGTGTCCGTAAAAAGGGGGGGCCGAGGGGCTCGACGCGTTCGAGGGTTTGTGGTATTGTGAAACCGTGCCCGAAGCCCGTGGGGCAGCGGTGCCGCGTCGAATGGCTCGATCCAAGGAGGTGCCCCGTGTTCCATCCGAAACAGAGCTCGGCAGCAGTTGTGATGGCGTTGGCGCTCGCGGGATCGGTGTCGGCGCAGTGCTCGCTGTACCGGTGGTCCGTGCCCGACTTCGATCAGAAGCGGACGGGCTTGCCCGGCAACGGGGGGATGTACTGCGTTCCGACGAGCGCCACAAACTGGATGGCGTACATCTCCAACCAGGGATTCCCGCCGATGATGTCGGGCCCGAGGAACTGGCAGAGCCAGGCAAACTTCGGCTTCGTGACGACCACGGATGCGCTGATGGGTTCTCTGATGGGGACGACCACGGCCGACGGCACCTACGGGGGCGCGGGCAACGACGGGCTCAAGGCGTACATGTTCGCGCGGGCGCCCTTCCTGTTCACGTCCACCGTGTGGTACGACGCGATCACCCCGCTCAACGTGTACGTGCAGATGGCCAACAAGGGTCTGGTGGACGTCTGCTACGGGTACTACAAGCAGTTCCCGGGGCCCAACGGCAACTACTACGTGCGCGACGGGGGCCACTGCGTGACGCTGACGGGCATCGAGCGGGCGTGCCTGGGCGGCAACAACCCGGTGTTCCGCGTGCGCGACCCGGCCGACGACGGCACGCTCGGCACACAGTCCACGTTCGCGACGGCCACCTCGCGCGGCCCGTTGGAGACGTTCAACACGACGCCCCTGCCCGGATCGGCCGAGACACGCACGCGGATGCTGGACTTCGGCGTGGGGAGCACGACGCGCCGGTATCTGGACACCATGTACGTGATCCGGGCGAACTTCGCCTGCTGGGCCCCGGCGGCGACGAGCCTGCCGCACATCCACCTGAACTTCGCGGCCGCGCTCTTCGGCGATCCCGGCCCGGCGGAGACGACGTTCGTGCTTCCGGCGGGGTCGTTCGCCACCTGCATCGCGATCCACCCGGATCAGACCAAGATCGGGTACGTGTTGTGCACGCCGGTGGGCGCGGGGGCGACGTACCGGTTGATCGTCAAGGACCTGACCGACGGCGGCGAGCAGGACCTCGGGCTCCTGCTCCCGGCGGTGCAGGGCAAGACGCCGATCTCGTTCGACCGCTTCGGGCGGCTGCTCGCGTGCGACGGCTCGGTGCTGAAGGTCTTCGACATCCGCTCGCGCGTGCCGGGCGTGGTGGCGATGCGGACGCTGGCCTCTCCGGCGAGCGGGCTCTGCTTCGACGATGCGCACGACGAGGTGGTGGTGCTCACGCCCGCCAACGCGCGCCTGATCCGGTTGATGCCGGACCTGACCCCCGTGGCCGACGAGCCCCTGCCTTCCGATGTGCCGGCGATGGCCGACGGGTCGGTCGTGCCGGACCCGATCAACCACCGGTTCCTCGTCGCGGCCGTGGGCGACGGGAGCGTGCGGGAGCTCTCCATGATCGGCGGCACGCCGCGGTTGATGGTGTCGCAGACGCTCCTGCTGCCGGCGGTGCAGAGCATCCAGGAGCTCAAGCCCGCCGACGGTGGGGCGTTCTTCGTGCTCGGCGACGGGAGCGTCCGCATCCTCGAGCGGAACCCGGCCAGCGGCCTGCTGCAGCTGTCGCAGACCGCGCTCTACGGCGGGCTGCCGCCGATGCGGTGCATGAGCCTGTCGCGGAGCCGGACCAACTTCGACCCGGGCCTGCACACGGGCCCCGCGTGGAGGAACCTGCCCGATGCCGACGAGGGGATCGCACCCGTGCCGGACTGCGCTGCCGACTACAACCTCAACGGTGTGGTTGAGGTGCAGGACATCTTCGACTTCATCAACGGGTGGCTCGCGGGCGACCCGCACGCGGACACGGACGATTCGGCCTCGCTGAGCGTGCAGGACATCTTCGACTTCATCAATCTGTGGCTGGCCGGATGCCCGTGACAGCGGCCGCGCTCAGGCGTAGCCGAGTTCTTCGAGGTCGTCCTCGTCGAGCCCGAAGTGGTGGCCGATCTCGTGCAGGAGCGTGACGAGGATCTCCTCGTAGACGTCGTCGTCGGCGTGCTCGCTCTTCCACCCCCTGTCCTCGGTCGCCAGGCCGATGATGCCTCTGCGGAACAGGTGGATCTGCTCGGGCGCGAAGGTGTCTTGGCCGGGGGAGCCCCAGCCCCCCGGGTCCTCGACGGAGCGCTCGGTGATGGCCACGCCGGAGTGCAGGCCGCAGAGCTCGGTCGGGTCGGCGCCCGGCTCGATCGTGCCCTCGGCGGTGAGGTCGGCGATCATCCTCTTCGTGGGCTCGTCGAGGACGACGACAGGGACCTCGTCGAGGAGCGCGCGGATGCGGGGGGGCAGGGCGTCGATGGCGTCCTGCACGAGGGCGTCGAAGCGTTCGCGCTCGGCGTCGGTCATGGGCGGGGGCTCCCACTCCCGTCGGCGGGGCGTGCGGGCTCGAGCGGAGTTGGCGCAAAGGGGCGGGGCGGCGGCGGCGTGGGGTCGATGACTTTCATCACGCGGCTCTTCGGCCCGGGCCGCCCCTCGCGGATGACCTGGCGGGCCGTGACCTTGGGGATGAGGATCGCCCCCGCGATGCGCACGCTGTCGAGCAGCGAGCCGACGGCTCCCACCGAGAGCATCCCGCCCCCGAGGGCGATGGCGAGCACGCCCGCGAAGCGGGCGGCCTCGACGATGGTCGGGTCGGTGGCCGAGAGCGGGATCAGGCCGATGAGCCCCCCGGCGGACAACACGCACGCCGCGCCGGCCATGGCGTAGAGCGTCTGCCGATCCACGCGCCCGGTGCGCATGACCATCGAGCGGGCCACGAGCAGGCGGGCGTTGGGACGCTGCAAAGCGATGATGATCGCGATGAGCATCCCCGCCAGGGCGAGGAGGATGCACATCTCCCGCGACGGCGACCACGTCGAGAAGTAGCGCGGGCCGCCGCGCGAGTCGGAGTCGAGGTGGTAGAGCCAGAGCGCGACGCCGAGGGGGATGTACAGGACCACCGCGAGCGCGGCCTTCACGCAGTCGCGAGCCCGGATGCCCGCGTGCGGACGGATGAGGGCCAGAGCCCCGAGGGCCGAGGTGGCCAGGCCGAGCATCACGCCCAGCCCCGCGCTGGGGCGGCCCGCGCCGCGCATGCCGCGCACGCCTATGGCCTGGAGAATGTCGGCGATCTGCGGGAGCCACGAGAGCATCGCCACCGCGACGGCGCCGAAGGCCCAGAGGACGATGCCCGCGGCGGTGAGGCGCGGCCACTCGATCGTGCGCAGTTCGCTCGCCTGCGGATCGACGACGGAGAGGATGGTGGCCCGCACGCCCGCGCCGCACTCGGGGCACATCGAGCGGACGGAGAGGCCCCGCAGGTTGTACCCGCAGAAGACGCAGGGAAGATCCCCGCCGAGCTCGCGGCCGACCAGCGGCGAGGCGGGCGGGGGGGATCGGGCGGGCGCGGAACTCTCGCCGCCATTCGGCGGGGAGGGGTTTGAGGTTGCATCGTCGGGAGACATCGTCGGGAAAGGGTATCGCCGCGCGGAGCGACAATGCGCGATGGGGCGCGATGTGGTCAACCGCGGCGCGGGGGTGTCCGTATACTCGAACGGCTCCTCGAAGCCGCACCGACCGCTCAAAGCCGCGGTCGGTGGCACGAGTCTCAAGAACACCATGGCCACCGCGATCCAACGCCTCCGCGACAGCATCTCCGGCGTCTTCCTCGGGAACCCGCGCGCGGTGGAGCAGGTGATCTGCTGCCTGCTGGCCAAGGGCCACGTGCTCATCGAGGATGTCCCGGGCGTGGGCAAGACGGTGCTGGCCACGGCCCTGGCCCGCTCGGTGGACTGCACGTTCAACCGCATCCAGTTGACGCCGGACCTGATGCCCTCGGACATCATCGGCGTGAGCCTCTTCCGCGCCGAAGGGGGCGGGGGCAACGGCAACGGCCTCAAGGGCGCCTTCGAGTTCAAGAAGGGCCCGATCTTCGCGAACATCGTCCTCGCCGACGAGATCAACCGCACGCCCCCCCGCACGCAGACCGCGCTGCTCGAGGCCATGAGCGAGGCCACGGTGACGGTGGACGGCAAGACGCACATCCTCGACCAGCCCTTCATGCTCATCGCCACGCAGAACCCCTTCGACTTCGAGGGGACGTATCCGCTCCCGGAGAACCAGCTCGACCGCTTCTTCATGCGCATCAGCCTCGGGTACCCCTCGCCGGAGGTGGAGTCGCGCGTGCTGGCCCTGCGCCCCGCCGACCACGCGCTGCACGCCCTGAAGCCCGTGCTGCACGCGGGCGATGTCCTCGAACTCCAGCAGCAGGTGGACCGCGTGCGGATGGCCCCGACGCTGATCCAGTACATCATCGCCCTCGCGAATGCCACACGCTCGCGCGACGACCTGCAGGTCGGCCTCTCGCCGCGCGGCGCTCTCGCCCTGGCGCAGGCGGCCCGGGCCACGGCGGTGCTCAACGAGCGCGACTACGTCGTGCCCGAGGATGTGATGGACAACGTGCTCACCGTGTGCGCCCACCGGATGATCGGGCGCAGCAGCGTCTCGGTGCTGCGCGGCGGCGCAGGCGGCGGCATGGGCGGAACCGGCTTCCCGCCGGACTCGCCGCAGGGAGTGCTGGTGTCGATCCTGGAGACGCTGCCGAGCCCGGCGTGAGGATGTCAGATCTGAGATCTGAGATTTGAGATGTGCTCGCGGCGCGGCGGCCCCATGACGAGTCCGGGTGGCACTGGCGGCGTGGGGGGGTCCGCCAGTGGTGTTGGAACCAGCACGAACGATTATCCAGACGTGCGGGGCACGCCCGCAGGTCCGAAACCGTCTCCCACATGCGTGGGAGCGGCGCACACCTACGTGGGAGTGGCGCACACGTGCGTGGGAGTGGCGCACACGTGCGTGGGAGTGGCGCACACGTGCGTGGGAGCGGCGCACACGTTCGTGGGAGCGGCGCACACCTACGTGGGAGGAGCGCACATCCACGTGGGAGCCGCGCCCACGCATGTGTGCGCTGCGCATTCCCGCGTGGGAAGCTCTCCGCCATGGGCACGCGCCCCGCTCGCCCGCGTGGGCACGGCTCCCGTCAGGGTGGGGAACACGCCACGGGATGTCCGCGCCTCTGCGGCCCTCCCCCCGGTGGCTGGCACGCACGGTCATCCGGGCGATCGCCCGCACTCCGGACAGACCGCCCCGGGGGCGAGGCCGGTGCGGTCGTAGTGACAGTTCGCGCACAGGGCGAGCCGGGCGCGGCGGCGGGCGAGCGCGTCGAGGCGCCAGGCGATCATTGTGAGCGTGAGCACACCGAGTACCGGGCCCCAAGTCGGAACAGACAACTGCCAGTCTATTTGGGGCCCGCCAGGAGAGCGCGGGTTTGGTCCCACGCTCCTGTACCAGGCCGGGGACCAATGCCACGTGAAGCGTTGGATATCGGTGAATAGATACCGAAGCCTGCCGACGCCCGACATCTTTTCCAAGACAATGCCCCCGCTCATCACTCGAAGAGAGAGCGACTCGTACCGAGCCCCTCCAACCCGCCACCCACTCCCGATCCACACCACCACCAGCACCACCGTCGCCGCCGCGCCGGCCCACTTGATGGTCTTTCGGAGTCTCGGGCGCGGCCTCATCCTCCCATCATAACTCCCCCTCCCCCTTCCCATCCCCCTCCGCGAACCCCCGCGCACCCCCCGCGACCCCCGCGCACCCCTGCGTGCTGCCTTTCTCCGTGGCCTTCGTTCCCCCTTCGTGACCTTCGTGTCCCGCGAACCAACCGGGCGGTGGCGAGGACACGAAGACCACGAAGCAGGAACGGAGAGCACGAAGGGGAGCATGGGGCAAGGGCCGCCCGTACCCTTGGCCGAGGAGACCCCCGCGATGCCCCGACTCGTCCGCATGCACCACACCGGCTCGATCAAGGTCGGGCCCAGCGACAAGCCCATCTCCATCTGCGCCTGCGGCCTGAGCCGGACCTTCCCCATCTGCGACGGCTCGCACAAGGCCGCGCGCCTCGTCGAGACCGACCCGGATGCGCTGTACGTCTACGACCCGGACCGGGTGAACGTGGTGGAAGTGCGGCGGGATGTGCCGCCCCCGCCCCCTCCTCCCCCGGAGCCGCCGCCCGCACCGGCCCCGCTTGCCAACTGACGGGTTCGAGGACACGAAGGGGACGAAGGAAGAACGAAGGCCACGAAGAGGAGGCTTTGAGTCAAGGCCTTTCCCTTCGTGGACTCCGTTCCGCCTTCGTGTTCTTCGTGTCCTGAACCCCGCCGAATATCCGAGGGCCCCCGCGATCAGCGATCCGCCGCCCCCGCGACCTTGCCGTTCTCGAACAGGTACGCATCCACGGCCTCCACGACGGCCTCATGGAACTCCTTGGCCTTGGCGTCGGCCCCGCCCGGGATGTTGTCCACCAGGACGCTGAAGGCGATGCGCTTCCCGGCCGGGTCGGTGACCAGGCCCGAGAGCGTGCGGACGCCGCGGATGTACCCGCTCTTGGCCCGCACCTCGTTGTGGAGCTTCGCGCCCTTGAACCGCTTCTTGAGCGTCCCCTCGGCCCCCGCCAGGGCGAGGGAGTCCACGAACACCTGGCCGTCGGGGGACCCGGCCAGCACGCGCAGCCAGCGGGTCATGGCGCCCGGGGTGATGCGATTGTTGCGGGAGAGGCCCGAGCCGTCGGCGAGCACGAGTTGCGACGCGGCCTCGGCCCCGACGGTGTCCTTCACCTTCATGCGGACCACGGCCGTGCCGCTGGCCCACGTGCCGGGCTGGCCGGTGACGGTGTGGCCGAGGAGCTTGCAGAAACTCTCGGCGTAGAGATTCTCCGAGTCCACGTTGCAGCGCTCGAGGGCGACGGAGATGGGCGTGCGGACCACGGTGAGGAGTTTCTGCGCGCCCGGGTCGGTGGAGAGCGTCTCGTCGTCGGCGACGAGGCGGGCCGCGATCGGGGCGTTGTCCACGCCCAGGCCCGCCTTGGCGGCCCGGTCGGCGAGGACCTTGGCGAACATCAGGCCGGGCTGATCGACGGTGACGGAGATGGGCTCGGAGAGGGCGGAGCGGACGGTGCCGTGGAGCTTGAAGGTGAACGGGTCGCCGTCGCTCCCCGCGGGCTCGCGCTCGACCCAGACCTGCGTGCTCCCCTCCTTGACGGTGCGGGCGATGCGGCGCATGGTGATCCACGAGCCGGAGGGCTCGGTGCGGGCACCGGCGACGGCCCCCACGGAAGCGCCGGGGGTGACGTAGACGTTGAGCACGTTGGCGTGGAAGTTCAGGCCGCTCACCTCGGCGCAGTACGAGCGGTTGAGCTGCTCGCGGGGCCAGTCGGGGTGGACGTACTGGCGGTCGAAGACGCGATCGTCGGTGACGATCTCGCGGATGCTGGCGATGCCCGCGGCTTTGGCCGATTCGACGAGGCGATCCACGAACTGATCGACCCCCATGCGCATCTGGTCGAGCAGCACGGGCTCGGCGAAGGCGGGGTCGCCCGCACCGAGAACGATCAGGCGGTCGCCGTCGGCGATGAGTTTGGTCTGGAACTCGAAGTCCTTGCCCAGGACCAGGAAGGCCGCGCCGCTGGTGAAGAGCTTCAGATTGGACGCGGGGATGAACCCCTCGGCGTTGTCGTCGGAGTCGTTGCCGCGCTTCGGCGAGCCGGCGGTGAGGTCCACGAGCTCGCGCCCGGTGGAGCAGTCGAGGATGCTCACGCCCACGTGGGCCGTGCCGAGGCGGGCCGCGGCGAGGGCGTTGGAGACCTTGCGCTGCAGCGACTCGGCGTGGAGCGCGGGGGAGGCGAGGCCGACGGCCAGCGCGCCGGCGGCCGCGAGGCGGGCCAGCGGGAGGTGGCAGCGGCGAGAACGGATCGTGGTCTGTCCCGGCATTCGGGGATGCTCCTTGCGGCGTGCGTCCTTCCTGCGTGGAAAGCCAGAGGACGGCGCACCATTGACGTCGCCGGAGGCGACGCCCGGAGGATACGTCCCTCGCGGCTCGCGCTCGGCCAAGAGAGTGGGGTATCGGCGCACGCGGGGAGCGTGCTGCAAAGCCCGGCGAAATGGGGGAGAGCCCGCCTCAGGCCTCGATCGTGGCCGCGCCGAGGGCGGGGAGGCGCTGCTTGCGGGCGAGCAGGTCGAAAACCTCGGCGAGCGCGCCGGAGTTCTGGATGTCCCAGGTGGGCCACCAGATGCCGCCGACATTGCGGGCAAAGACGATGCCGTCGCGGATCGACTTCTTCATCCGCTTGAGCGGGAGTTGCTCGATGTGCTCCTGCGCCAGCGGGACGCAGATCTGCAGGCGGTTGGGGTCGGGGATGAGGTACGCCGTGGCGCGCCCGTCGGGGGCGTCGGCGGCCGTGTACACAAACGTCCAGCGCCACGGAACGCCCTGCCAGACGAGGGCCTCGGACGTGCGGGGAAGTGCGCCCAGGTGGCGGCGGGCCTCGTCGAGGACGGATTGGAGTTGTGGGGGAGTGCCGGCGCGAAGGTCGTCCGCGCTGGGAACGCGGAACTTATCGCTCCAAGCACATTTGGCGACCGTGCCCCAAGACATGTACACAGCACCTCAACGAGAAAGACTCGGCCCCCGAACCGGTGGTTCGCAGGGTCATTCCCACGGTGTATACGATAGGCGCGTGGGGTTCTGGCCGGGAAATCGAAGAAACTCGGAGGGAGAGGGGTGGGAGCGTCACCGAGGGACCAGATGTCTGAATCCGCCGCCAAGCCGACCGAAGCCGTTGCCGCCGTGCCGACGGGGTCGTCGATCCTGATCGTGGACGACAACCGCCAGAACGTGGAGTTGCTGGAGGCCTATCTCGAGGAACTGGGGGCCGATGTGCGGACGGCCGGTGATGGGCTGGAGGCCCTGGCGGCCGTGGCCGAGCGCCAGCCCGATGTGATCCTGCTGGACGTGATGATGCCGCGCATGAGCGGGTACCAGGCGTGCGTGAAACTCAAGAGCGACGCGGCGACCAAGGACATCCCGATCATCATGGTAACGGCCCTGAACGAGATCGCCGACACCGAGCGGGCGGTGGAGTCCGGGGCCAACGACTTCCTCACCAAGCCGGTGAACAAGCTGGAACTGGTGACGCGCGTGCGGGCGATGCTGCAGTTGCGGCTCCTGAGCAAGCAGGTGGACCAGACGATGGACCAGTTGCGGAAGCTCAAGGGGCAGTCATAATCCGTTTATCCGGATAAATGGCTATAGTTGAATCTGCGACGGTGGTTGTCCGGCTGGGAACGGTCGATACCACGGTTCATCCGCTCCGTCCCCTTCGCCATCCGCCACAACGTGGCGGGGTATCCGAGGTTCCATGCACGCCCGCGAGTTGTTCGATATCTACCCCGCGACCTTCTCGTTCGAGTTCTTCCCGCCCAAGACGGCGGAGTCGGCCGAGGGGTTGTATCGGTCGATCAGCGAACTCGAGTCGCTCAAGCCGCAGTTCGTGAGCATCACCTACGGCGCGGGAGGCTCGACGCGCGACCTGACGCACGATCTCGTGGTCCGGCTGAAAGAGCGCGCCGTGCTCGACCCGTTCCCGCACCTCACCTGCGTGGGGCACACCGAGGGAGAGATCCGATCGATTCTGGAGCGGTACGCCGCCGCCGGGATCTCGAACATCATCGCCTTGGGCGGCGATCTGCCCAAGGGGCCGGGCGGGGCAGCGCACGACCGATCGAAGGACGCGTTCGCCCACGCGACGGACCTGGTCAGGTACATCCAGAAAGTCAACGCCTCGGGCGGCCACCCGGGCGGCGGCTTCGGCATCGGCGTGGCCGGGTATCCGGAGGGCCACCCGGGGACGCCCAACCGCGTGCAGGAAATGGACTATCTCAAGGCCAAGGTCGATGCCGGCGCGGACTACATCTGCACGCAGCTGTTCTTCAACAACCACGACTTTTATGACTTCCGCGACCGCTGCGGGCTGGCCGGGATCACCGTGCCGATCGTGGCGGGGATCATGCCCATCACGAGCCTGCCCGGGATGAACCGGATGGCGGACATGGCGCAGGGGACGCGCTTCCCCGCGCCGTTGATCCGGGCCGTCAACCGGGCGGGCGGCGACCCGGAGGCCGTGCGCCGGGTGGGGATCCACTGGGCGACCGAGCAGTGCCGCGACCTGCTCGATCACAACGTGCGAGGGATCCACTTCTACACGCTCAACCGCTCGACGGCGACGCGGGAGGTGTTCCTGAACCTGGGCGTGAAGGACTCCGCGGCGCTCATGCCGCAGCGCAAGGCCCGGCACTGAGCGCCGGTGTCAGATCGTCGGGAGTTCGTAGCCCGCCCGGCGTTGATAGTCCCGCCACCCGTTCGCCTCATCATCGCCCGGAAACTCCCACTTCGTCGGATCCCACGTGAGCGGCCGTCCGTGCCAGTACGCCAGGTTCATCAGGTGGCAGCACGCGACGCTCCGCGCTCCGATCTCCACATCGCAGATGCACGGCTCGCGGGTGCGGATGCAGTCGAGCCAGTTCTGCATGTGGCCCGTGGCCTTGGCGAGGTGGATGTCCTTGTCCCCGAGCGGCTTCCTGAGAATGTCGCCGGGAATGCTCTCGACTCGGTCGCGATCGACGTAGATGACGCCCTTCTCGCCGATGAACGTGATCCCGAACGGACCATCGTGGACCGCCTCGACGCCCCCCGGATAGATGAGCCTCGCGCCGCGCAGGGAACCCGGTTCGCGCGGGGGCAGCGCCCTCACCGGGCCGGACCCGTCGGCGCCCAAGGCCCACTGCACGATGTCGAAGTGGTGGGCCCCCCAATCGGTGATCATGCCGCCGGAGTACTCGCGATAGTCGCGCCACCTGGGATAGTGGTCGTGCACGCCGCGCGGCGAAAGGATGGAGTTGTACGGGCGGAGCGGAGCGGGCCCGAGCCAGCGGTCCCAGTCCAGACCCTCGGGCGCATTTTCGGCCCCGAGGTCGCACGGCCTGGCGGTGTCCCCGATGCCGACATGGATGGTGGAGACGGCGCCGAGGCGGCCGCTCCGGACATACTCGCAGGCGGTCCGGAACCGCCCCGCGTACTCGCTCCGCTGCTGGCTGCCGGTCTGGAACACGCGCCCGTGCTTCCGCACCCCCTCGATCATCACGCGGGCCTCGTGAAGATTGAGGGAGAGGGGCTTCTCGCAGTAGATGTCCTTCCCCGCGGCCGCGGCGTCGAGAACGTGGTGGGCGTGCCAGTGGTCGGGTGAGGCGATAACAACCGCGTCGATGCCCGGATGCGCGAGAAGATCTGCGTGGTGGCCGAAAGCGGCGCAGTCGGAGTTCTCGTACGCGGTGTCCACTCGCTTCTTGGCGTCCAGACGCCGGTCGGAGTCCACATCACAGACGGCCAGAATGCGGACGGCGTCCCGCTTCTTGAGCGTGTTGAGCAGGGAACGCCCCTGAATGCCCACGCCGATGAAGCCCAGGCCGAGGGCGTTGCTCGGGCCGGGCCGGGAGCGCCCGAGCACCCGGGCGTTGAGGAAAAGCGGGGCGACGGCCACGGCGGAGGAGAGGGCGACAAACCGGCGTCGGGAGATCATCCCGACAATCTACCACGGTGCACCCGGCGGGCACAAGCCGGGCGCATGAAAACCGCTGCCGGCCCCCCCGGCAAAGGCCGATGCGGGCGGACCACGCCGGACGATACAGGCCCGGGGCGGGAATAGGCTTGACCAGCGTGGCGGCAAGGAGGCCCCGAAGCGTGCGGCTTACTCATGTCATTCCGAGCATGTTCCAGAGGCGGCTGCTGTTCCTCGCGCTGGCCATGGGGGTCGCGGGGGTGTTCCCCATCGTGCAGATGGCGCGTCTGACGCTCGGCAAGGGCGAGGAACTCCGGGCCGAGGCCGAGAAGCGGCTGGTCAGCGAGACCTGGCAGGAGTCATCCCGCGGCCGGATCATGGACTGCAAGGGACGGGAACTGGCCCGGGACAAGCCCTCCCTCGACATCGCCGTGGACTACCGCGTCATCACCGGCCGGTGGGCCGACGAGCGGGCGGCCCGCGCGGCCAGGCGGGCCAGCGAGGCGGCGGGGAAGGGGTGGGTGACGCTCAGCCCGGAGGAGAAAGCGGCCGCGATCAAGGAATCGCGTGTGCCCTTCGACGAGCACCTGCGCGAGATGTGGCGTCTGTTCGCCAAGACGGCGGGGATTCCCGAGCAGCAGGTGGAGCAGCGCAGGCAGGAGATCAAGGAGCAGGTCGAGTATGTCGCCGCGGTGGTGACCGAGAACGAGCGCAAGAAAGAAGAGGCGCGCCTGCGGGCGGCGGGGAAGCCCGACATCGTGCCCTCGTCGGCGATCAAGGTCACGATCCTGGAGCAGCGACAGTCGCACGTGATGCTGCGCGGCGTGTCGGACAGCGTCGGGCTGGAGTTTGCCCGCCTCAAGGACCTGACGGGGGATGAGGAAGCCGGGCCGGACGCGCCGGAGAAGACCGGACCGCGGGGGGGCAAGCCGCTGGCGGTGTTTCCGGGGTTGTCGGTGGTGGACTCGTCCCGCCGGGAATACCCGCTGGACGTGATGGACGTGGACGTGGACACGTCGGTATTCCCGCCGCCGCTTCGTGGCGGGACGCGGCGGATCCGCGTGCCGGGCGTGGCCATGCACGAGATCGGGCGCCTGCGCGCGCGGCTGTACAAAGAGGACATGGAGCGCCGGCCCCGCATCGATCCCTCGACGGGGGCCATCGACCGCGGGCACTATCGCCCGGGCGACAGCGTCGGCCACGGCGGGGCGGAGCAGGCCCGGGAGGACGAACTCCGCGGCCTGCGCGGCGTGAAGATCAAGCACCTCGACACCGGCAAGGAAGAGGAGATCGCTCGCGTGCCGGGGCGGGATGTGAGCCTGACGCTCGACGCGTCGCTGGAGGCGCGGATCCAGGCGCTCTTCGACCCGAGCCTCGGGCTGGCGGTCGTTCAGCCGTGGCACCGCACGAAGAAGGCGGAGGATGAGGCGAGCGTGCCGATCGGCGGGGCCCAGGAACTCCCCGTGGGCACGCCGCTCAACGGCGCGGTCGTGGTGATCGACGTCAAGACGGGGAACATCCTGGCGATGGTCTCCATGCCCTCGTACACGCACGAGCAGATCGACACGATGCCGGAGACGATCGCGAGCGACCCGTACAACCAGGCGTTCATGAACCGGGCCATCGGGCGGGTCTACCAGCCCGGGTCGATCGTCAAGCCGCTGGTGCTGTGCGAGGCGATGAAGGAAGGGAAGTACTCGTCGGGCGAGTTGATCCCCTGCACGGGCCACTTCTTCCCCGGCAGCAAGGACTCGTACCGCTGCTGGATCTACAAGCAGTTCCACACCACGCACTCGGCCCTCCTCGGCCACGACCTCGACGGGGCCGACGCGATCCGCTGCTCGTGCAACATCTTCTTCTACCAGATGGGCCAGCGCCTCGGCCCGCGGGGGATCCACGAGGTGTTCTCGCAGCACGGCGTCGGCGCCGACGCGCCCGGCGGGGGCGGCTTCAACATCTTCGGGCTCGCCGCCCTGCCGACCGAGCCCAAGGCCCGCGTGGCGGAACAGCGACGCCGCGGCCTCCTGAACGAGGCGGCGGGTGAGGTGCGATCGGCGGAAAAGGCGTCGTCGCAGGAGGCGATCCTCATGGGCATCGGCCAGGGCCCGGTGACGTGGACGCCCCTGCACGCGGCCAACGCCTACGCCACGCTGGCCCGCCACGGCGAGATGGTCACGCCGCGCCTGTTTGAGGATGCGCCGCAGGAGCATCGCGACCTGGGCATCCCCGAGCGGGCCATCCGGCTGGCGCTCAAGGGCCTCCACGGCAGCGCCAACGAGGCCAACGGCACCACGCACGTCATCACCTACACGCTCGCGGACGGGACGAGGCAGACCGAGGGCGTCTTCACCGTCCCGGGCGTGGACGTGTGGGCCAAGAGCGGCACGGCGGACACGAGCCCGTTCCGGGCGGAGCTCTCGCAGCTCAACGGCGGCGGTGGGGTCGGCGACGGCCGGGACGATCTCTACGACAGCGACCACTCGTGGTGCGTGTGCCTGGTCGGCGACGGCAGCGGCGGGGGAGGGCCCAAGTACGCCGTCGCCTGCATCGTGGACTACGGCGGCTCGGGCGGCCGCGTCGCCGGGCCGCTGGCGAACCAGGTGGTGTTTGCGCTCCGGGCGGAGGGATACTTGCGATGAAGAGTTCAGAGTTCACAGTTCAAAGTTCAAATGAAAGGCGCTATGCGGGCGGGCTGGTTCTGATGTGAACTGTGAACTGTGCCGCTTTGAGCTTTGACCATGACCTCCCCTTCCCGCTTCATCTTCGGCGCCTCCTTCACCGCCCGCCACGGCGCGTGGCTGTGCGTCCTCTCCGGGCTGGTCCTCTCGGTGCTGGGGATCTACGCCATCGACCTGGGCACCGTGGACGCCCCGGCCCACCCCGGCGAGTACGTCACCATGTCCGGGCTGGTCCTCCGGCAGACGGTGTTTCTGGTGATCGGCCTCTTCGCCGCGGCCATGATCGCCATGCCGCACTACCGCTGGCTGCGGATCGGCTCGTGGGTGGTCTTCTTCGGGATGGTCTTCCTGCTGGTCTTCCTGCTCATCCCGTTCGTCCCCGCCTCGATCGTGCACGCCCGCAACGGGGCAAGGGCCTGGATCGAGCTCGGCCCGATCGACTTCCAGCCCAGCGAGCTCGCCAAGGTCGCCTTCGTGCTGGTCATCGCCGACTACCTCCGCTTCCGCGAGAACCACCGCACGCTCAAGGGGCTCATCCCCCCGGCCGTCATCGCCTTCGTCCCCGCCCTGCTCATCGCCATGCAGCCCGACCTGGGCATGGCCACGCTCTTCGCCCCGGCGATCTTCGCCATGCTCCTGGTCGCGGGGGCCCGCCTGCGGCACATGGTCGCCGTCGTCTCCGTCGCCTCCTGCGCCGTCGCGCTGGTGGTCACGGTCGCCATCTGGGCCCCGATGGGGTCCGTGCCGCTCCTGCGCCCGCACCAGCAGGCCCGGCTCGTCGGGCTCTACCACATGCTCACGGCCTCCACCTCCGGGGCCGGTTCGTCCTCGTCCACCAGCGCCAGCACCGACGACATGACCTTCCAGGCCCGCGTCTCGCAGCGTCTGGCCGCGGCGGGCCGGGCCGAGGGCCTCTCCGACAGCCAGACCCGCGTGCTGCACAAGTACAACGAGCTCCCCGAGCGCCACAACGACATGATCCTCAGCGTGGTCATGACCCGCTTCGGCCTCTGGGGCGGCCTCGCCGTCGTCGGGCTCTACGGCCTCTGGCTGCTGGGTGCGTACATCACCGCCGCGCTGTGCAAGGACCCGTTCGGGCAACTCCTCGTCGTCGGCCTCAGCGCGATCCTCTTCGCGCAGACGTTCATCAACGTCGGCATGGTGCTGGGGATCCTCCCGATCATCGGCCTCACGCTCCCGTTCGTCTCCTACGGCGGCACGAGCATGGTCACGGTCTGGCTGATGACGGGGATGATCTTCTCCGTGGCCATGCGCCGACTCGCCCCGACGAGCATGGGCAAGCCCGCCTTCGAGTTCGACGACACCCCGGTGTTCGGAGAGGGCTCGGTGGGGGGGGGGGGCCGCCCGCAGCCGAGGATCGTGCCCATGGGGCCACGCAGACGCGGGGCATGAACGAGCCCCGAGCGCAAGCGAGCGGGTCCGCCACCGGGCGTGACCGCGCGCGGGAGGTTCTCGGGACACGAAGCCCACGAAGGGCGAACGAGGGCCACGGAGAAAGGCGGCACGCAGAGGTCCGCGGGGGTCGTTGGGGGGCGCGGGGGTTCGCGGAGGGGGGGCGAAACCGACAGGCTATCCCCGCCGACGCCCATACGGATTGCATCCGTACCGATCAAGACCCTATCGTACTCGACATGGCTATCGCTTCCCCGCTTTTTCTGCGGCGCTCACATGATCTCCAGATGTCACCTCCGCTCAATCGAGTGGTGGAGGGCGACTGCCTAGAGGTGCTCAAGCGAATGCCCGACGAGCTAGTTCACTTGACCGTGTTCAGTCCCCCCTATGACGGCATCCGGGACTACAAGGAAGACTGGTCACTGGACTATCAGACGCTCGGTGCGGAGGTCTTCCGTACTTCCGTGGATGGTGCCATATGCGCCGTTGTGATCGGGGATGGCACCAAGAACTTCGCCAAGTCTCTAACGACGTTTCGATGGGCCGTGGATTGGTGCGACCGCGTGGGCTGGAAGCTCTTCGAATGTTGCATCTACGCGAGGCACGGCAACCCCGGCGCATGGTGGTCACAACGGTTTCGCGTCGACCACGAGTACATCCTGATCTTCTTCAAGGGCAAACGACCTCGGGTGTTCAACAAAGTGCCGTTGATGATCGACTCGAAGCACGCGGGCAAGGTCTATTCGGGCACCGACCGGTTGACGAGCGGCGGGTTCAAGAAAATCGAGCCCAAGGCGGTGAATCCCAAGAAGTGCCGAGGGACGCTCTGGAACTACGCCACGAGCAATACCGAGGGCAATCGAACCAAACTCCTGCATCCGGCAACCTATCCCGACAAGCTCGCGGAGGATCTGATCTCTTGTTTTTCCAAGCCGAGCGACATCGTCCTTGATCCCATGGTTGGCAGCGGAACTACCTGCGTGGCCGCCGCGAAGGCAGGGCGGCAGTATCTCGGGATTGAGATCAGTCCCGAGTACGTGGCGATCGCCCACCAGCGCATCGCCCAGGAAGTGCGGGGCGTGGCGGGCCGGGTCCCGTGACTTCCAAGTACCAGCCAGCCAGAGATGCGTTCGCGGCGCTCTCCACATCGCTGCGAGACGACGGCATCCTGCGCGACGACGTGGAAGCGTCGTTCACGCTCCTGCTGACCCGCTACAACACGCAAATCTACGAGAACCGCTTTCTTGTGGGCGGGGTCGCCGAACGGATCATCGCGGCCACGCTCGTTGCGATGGGAAAGGCCGCGAAGAACCACGGTGTCAGGGTGTCGAGGACGGACATATGTGTTGGGGACGTCAGCCTCTCCATCAAGTGCAGCTTCCGACCACGACCGGGCAATATCCGGCTCGTGAACGTGATGGGCGACTCTTCGGGTGCCGAGTGGAGCGAGCCGACGATCTTCGTGATATCGAAGGTGGGAATCGGTTACGCCGATCCCGACTTGCTCCCGAACGCGACCACCAGAGCAAAGGATGCGATCACACTGCCCACGCGACCGCTGTTCGATTTGTGGGCGAACGACCCGAGCCTCTTGTTCGACATGGACTTGCCCTACTCTCGCGAAGACCAAGACGGGAGCGATGTCGCGAGCCGGGTGGTCGCGGATGAGATATTCCGCTACGCCAAGAAGCTCAAGCCGTTCGACAAGCGGACGCCCGAAGAGTAGGCGGCACGAGGGTCGCGTTTTCCCCGCTCCCCATCCCCTCCGCCCCGGCCATCGCGCGATCCGCTCGGCATCGCGTGCGTTCCGCTCCTGATGCCACGCGATCCGCTCTTCTTGCCATCCGTTCCGCGCCTCATGCCATGTGATCCGCTCCGCTTCGCGTCCTTTGCGGTCCGCACCCGGGCCGATGCGGAGCGGATCGGGCCGCAGCAACGGCGGGCGAACGCCACATTCGGCGCGGCGCAAGTCCTTGCGGCCCCGTCGTTTGCACGGAATCTCCGCAAAACCAGGTTCCCCGACCAAAGTCGGTCCCAAAGAACCTCGATGGTGTTCCCGGTCGAACGCGGGCCTGCACGGGTGTGTGCCATGTTCCCCGGGCAGGTGCCGTTGTCGGTCTCCTTTCCGGTGAGCCCTTTGCTCCGGTCTCGCGCTTGTTCGGGCGAGACCGGAGTGAGGGGATTCGGAAAGCCGCCGCGTTCGTGGCCCCGCCGGTGCGCAAAACGTAAGCCGCACCCGGCTCGGCTCGACGTCGGAAAAAAGGAGCGTCTCTATGGGCGACATACCAAGCAAGCAGTCGGAGTTCCTGGCCTTCTGTGCCGCGCACGAGCCGTTGTGGTCGGCCAACGCCGCGGCGATCGGCGTTCTTCCCGCGACCGCGCTGGCGTTCAAGACCGCCACCAACACGGCCCAGACCACCTTCAACGCCCTCGAGGCCGCGCGCATCGCCGCCAAGGCCGCGACCAACACCAACGACACGGCGATGAGCGCCGCCCGCTCCGATGCGGCCGACATCGTCCGGACCATCCGCGCCTTCGCGCAGACGAGCAACAACCCCAACGTCTACTCGATCGCGGGCATCTCCCCCCCGGCCCCGCCCACCCCCGCCCCCAAGCCGAGCAAGCCCGAGATGCTCTCCACCGGCCTCGAGCCCGGCGGCGCGCTGACGATCTACTGGAAGGCCACCAACCCGCGCGGCGGCACCGTGACCTACTCCATCGCCCGCAAGCTCCCCGCCGAGACGGGCTTCACCATCGTCGCCAACACCGGCGGCAACGCCGGCGCCAACGGCCGGCCCACCGGCCTCCGCGGCCGCAAGCAGTGGACCGACGGCACGCTCCCCGTGAACTCCGGCGGCGTGCAGTACCTCATCACCGGCGTGCGCGGCGACGTCCTCGGCGAGCCGAGCGAGATCCTCACCGTCACCTTCGGCGTCGCCTCCGGCGGCGGGATGTTCATCGCCTCCACGACGACCTCGCCCAGCGCGGGGATGAAGATCGCGGCGTGAGGACCAGGCGACGGAGTGACGAAGTGACGAAGCACGGCGGCCCCGGGTCCGTTCGACCGGGGCCGCTTCGCGTGGCCCCGCGTCACTTGCGGATGCGGATAGCAATGTGTCCGGTGCGGACCATGAACCGGCCCAGCACGCCGCGCGGGTGGAGGACCTCATCGCCGCGCGAGCGGAACCACAGGATCGCCTCGTAGGGGTCCATCGAGTTCACCGCGTCGGAGTCGGCCATCCAGAACTTCTCGAAGTTGGCCCCGAGCGTCCGGCATGTGAACCGCGTCGGCCCCCGCCCGAGTTTCCATGCCGCCCAGCGGATCGCCCGACGCGGGAAGATGTACAGCGAGCGCCACGCCACCGAGTCGCGCAGCGGGATCAGGGCCTTGTAGACCCTGCCGCTCAGCCCGAAGTCGCTGTACGGGCGGACCGGGTACCCCTCGGCGGCCCACGGCCGGCACTGCCACGCCGGGGCGAAGAAGAGCACGCCCCCGGGGCGCAGCACGCGCCGCATCTCCTCCATCGCCCGCTCCGGATCGGGCACGTGCTCGAGCACCCAGATCGTCCACGCCCCGTCGAACGAGCTGTCGGCGAAGGGGAGCGCCGTGGCCGAGCACTGCACGAAGGGCTTGTGGAGGAACGCGCCCGCCGAATCGGAGAGGTCCGAGCCGGTGTAGTCGCGAACGAGGTCCTGGAACACTCCGCGGCCGCACCCGATCTCCAGGCACCGGCCGGTCTCGACCAGGCCGTGCTCGCGCACGAACGACTCGAGCTCGGGCATCCCGCCCGCGTGGGCCTCCACGGGCGTGTAGGCGGCCCCGGTGAACTCCCGGTCGTAGAACGCCTTGGCCCGTTCCGCATCGATGGCATCGCGAGTCGGCATATGGCGCCAAGTGTACGCCCCGGGCCCCGTCGTTCGGCAGGGTCGGTTGCATGTGCGTGCGCCCATCCAAGGGCGCCGATACACTCGGCCCTATGGCGAACACTTCCCGCACCGCCCGACCGTCCCGCTCGATGACCGTTCTTCCCGACGCCCGCCTCTCGCCCCGCTTCGCCGGCATCCCCACCTTCTGCCGCTACCCACGCATCGAGGATGTGAAAGGCACGGGAGGGGGGGGAGGGGGGGTGGACTGGGCCATCTACGGCGTCCCCTTCGACGGCGGCACCACCTACCGCCCCGGCGCCCGCTTCGGCCCCCGCGCCATCCGCATCGAATCCCAATACGTCAAGCGCTACTCCATCGAGCAGGATGTCGATGTCTGCGAGACCCTGAGCATCGCCGACGCCGGCGATGCCCCCGTCGCACCCTACGACTGCGCCAAGAACGCCAAACTGCAAACCGCCTTCGCCGCAGGCCTTGGCACCAAGAAGACCAAACTCATGGCCATCGGCGGCGACCACACCATCGCCTACGGCAACCTCCGCGCCACATGGGAACGCCGCGGCAAGCCCAAGGGGGGTCTCCCGCTCGTCCATTTCGACAGCCACCTCGACACCGTCGATGCCGTCTGGGGCGAGAAGTGGGGCCACGCCTCGGTCTTCCGCCGCGCCATCGAGGACGGCCTCGTCAACCCAAAAAAGATGATCTCCGTGGGCGTGAAGGGGCCGCTCAACTCCAAGGACGACCTCGCCTACGCCCGCCGCAAGGGCGTGCGCGTGCTGACCTACTCCGACCTCGCGGCCGGAGCCGACGCGGAACTGGAAGCCTTCGTCGAGGAGCGCGGCAAGGAACCCACGTACATCTCCTTCGACATCGACTGCGTCGATCCCGCCTACGCCCCCGGCACGGGCACCCCGAGCGTCGGCGGCCTCACATCCTCCGAAGCCCTCAGCCTCCTCCGCATGCTGCGCGGCCTGACCATCGCCGGAGCCGACATCGTCGAGGTCCTCCCCGATCGCGACATCGGCGGCATCACCGCCCTGCTCGCGGGGCACGTGATGTTCGAGATCCTGGCCCTCGACGCCGCGGCGAGGCAGGTGTGAGGTGTCAAGGTGTCGAGGTGTCAAGGTGTCAAGGTGTCAAGGTGTCAAGGTGTCAAGGTGTCGAGGGGTGCCCGTTCCCTGCACACCTTGGCACCTTGGCACCTCGACACCTCTCCTCACGCATTCCGCAGCGCGATGATCAACTCCACCTTGCCGGTGTGCTGGCCAAGGCGCTGCGCGATCTCCCCCGGCGTCAGCCCCGCGTCGGCGAGGCGGAAGATCTGCTGCGCCAGCACCTCCGCCTCGGCGGGATACGCCTGGCCATACATGCCGGCCGCGCCGTTGTTCGCGGCGTGCTGGTGATGCTGCTGGGCCTGCTGCTGGTGCTGCGGCTGGCCGTAGTACTGCTGCTGCTGCGGAATCGGCGGCGGCGCGGGCAGTCGCGGCGCGGGGGCCGGAATGTGCGCATGGCTCGGAGCCGGCGCGCCCTGCGGCGCAGGCCCGGGCTGATACGCCGGAGCCGCGGCCATAACCGGCACGCCCACAGGGCGCGTGATGATCTCCGGCCGCGCCTGCGCGGGCTGCTGCTGCGGAATCTGATAGGGCTGCGGAGCCGGGGCGGGCATTGGGGCCGGTTGTGGGGCCTGCGGCATGCGCTGCTCGGCCAGCGTGGTCCCAAGCATCCCATTGGCCCGGGCCATTAGGCGCTCCAGCCGGTCCGCCCGCTCATCAAGGTCGCGGGCCAGGCGCGTGCAGAGTTCCTCGGCCTCGCCCATGAGGCGAAGAAGCCGCTCGGCCTCCTGCGTCGTGCCGACGGTGGGGGTCGCGTTGATGGTCGTCTCCTGCGAGAGCGCGGGCATCGCGCCCAGCGAGCCGGTGCCGGGGGCATAGGCCGCGAACGCCTGCTCCTCGGCGGAAGCCGAGAGCGCGTCGGCCGTGTCGCGCCCGCGCAGCCAGGCGAGGGCGACAATGACGATCAGCCCCAAGCCCGCGGCGACAAGGATGAGGGCGAGCCAGTAGGCCACGCTGGGGACGTTGGCGCCGACGGTCTGGGTTCCCGCGCCGGTCTGGGCGAGAAGCGTGGCGAGGGGAATGAATGTCGAGGAGTGCATCAGGAGTGGGGGAGTGCTGGCCGGGGTGGTGTGGGCGTCATCGCCCTACCT
>CALMPG010000206.1 GCA_937871915.1 uncultured Phycisphaerales bacterium | reverse complement strand
GGGGGAGGGCGGAGGGGGGGCGGGTATGGGCGAGTGTACCGGGCGTCAGCCCGGCCGCTCGTCGCTCAGATACTGGGCGTCATCAACATGCTCGAGCCATTCCACCGCGCCGCCACCGTGCCGTTCCTGAATGGCGATGTGCGTCATCGCGGTGGTGGCGGTCGCGCCGTGCCAGTGCTTCTCGCCGGGGGGGATCCAGACGACGTCGCCTTGGCGGAGGTCGAGGCGCGGGCCGCCCGCGGTCTGGGCCCAGCCGGAGCCGGCGGTGATGATGAGGGTCTGGCCGAGCGGGTGGGTGTGCCAGGCGGTGCGGGCGCCGGGCTCGAAGGTGACGGTGGCCGTGGCGACCCGCGCCGGGTCGGGGGCTTGGATGACGGGATCGATGCGCACCCAGCCGGTGAAGTACTCGGGCGGGCCTTTGGTGGAGGGACGGGCGCTTGGGGGGGTGATGATCATGAGCGGATTCCTGCGGTCACGGGCGCGTCTTCGGTGCGGCTAGCGGGCGGAGAAGTACGGTGCCGGGTCGATCCAGACCGACGCATTCGCCGTGAACCAGCCGACCGGGGTGGGAGTGGGGTTCCAGCGTGCGTTGTCGGCTTCGGTGGTCAGGGCCCGGATGAGGGCTGGGGGGATGCCTTCGCGAACCACGCGCTCGGCAAGATCGCGGGGAAGATCGCAGCCGATCTCGGGTGCGCCGTAGTTGGTTTGGAACCCGGGGCCGCTCGGCGGGCTTGGACCGGGTGTTTCGGCGACGGCCAGTCGCATCGCCGGCAGCGGCGAACGCTGGTCGGGAACGTAGAGAATGATGATGGCGCGGGTGGTGTCGCCGGGGATCGGGGTCCACGCGGAGATGCAGTTGCTCGTGCCGCCTCCCACATCACGCGGGATCATCATCCCCAGGACACCGCTGTCGTTGTTGGTGAACTTCGAGAAGAAGCGCAGGGAGGGGATGGTGCGTCCATGGATGGCGAGGGCGAGGGGAATGAGCATGGCGACGATGAACACCCCGGCGAGGATGCGAGCGTTGGACAGGAGGAACGCGCTTGCGCGGTGGAGGCGATGGAAGGCGAGTCGGGTTGGGTTCGCCGGTACGCCGCACTCGGGGCAGGTGGTGATGGTGGGGCTGCCGAGTTGGTACCCGCAGCGGGAACAGCGGGTGCCATCCTGCTCGACGGTGGTGAACAGGAGCGTGCGGATGAGCCATCGGACGAGGAGGGCCGCGGCCGCGCTGATGAAGGAGATGATGATGAGGTTGATGGCAAACCCGATAGGGGGCCAGCCCTGCCAGTCGGTGCCGCCGTCGGGGGAGAGGAGGACCCTGCCCAGGAAAAGGGAGGAGAGCATCGTGGCCGCACCGGCGAGAGCGGCCGCAATGGCGGTCTGGCGGAGGCGCTGCGAGAGGCAGGAGAGCCAGAGACCGATGGCGATGCCCGGGACGAGCGCGCCGGTGATGGTGAGGACCAACGCGAGGATGTTGGCCTGGGTCGGGGTGAGGTGGGCTTGGACGAACGGGCTACGTTGGAGGCCGAAGGCCCATCGCTCTTGTGCATCCACGGTCAGGCCATAGAGGGCTCCGAAGAGGATAGAGAGGACATAGACGCCGCGCGTGGCGAGGGCTGGAATGACGCGGACCGCATGGGCGGGCATGGGCGATGGTACGAGCGGACCTTGCGCACACCACTGGCGGACAAGCCGCCAGTGCCACCCGTTGTCACCTTCTCAACCCGCGCGGGTCACACCGTGGGGATCCATGCCGCCAGCAGGTCGCGGGCCGCGGCGAGGTCGCCCAGGTCGATCATCTCGGTGACGGTGTGGATGTAGCGGGTGCCGACGACGATGCCGGCGGCGCGGGCGCCGGAGCGGGCCTGCTGGCCGGCCGCGCCGTCCTGGCCGCCGCGGCCGAGGATGGTGCGCTGGTGCTTGATGCCGTTCTTTGTCGCGACGGCCTCGAGGTCGTTGATGAGGCGGTAGTCGGAGATGAAGGATGAGTCCATGATGTGCAGGCCGCACCCGTCGCCGTGCTTGGTGACCATCTCGTCGGCGGGGACGCCGGGGGTGTCGCAGGCGAGCGTGACGTCCAGGCCGATGGCGATGTCGGGCTCGACGCCGAAGGAGGCGGTGTGGGCCCCGCGGAGGCCGACCTCCTCCTGGACGGTGAAGACGACGTAGAGGTCGCAGGCGTGGGATGCCTTGCCGGCGTCGATGGCGCGGACGGACTCGATGCCGAGCCAGCAGGCGACGCGGTTGTCGCAGGCCTTGGAGACGAACTTCTCGCCCACGAGCATCGGGGGCTCGTTCATGACGACGTAGTCGCCGACCTTGACGGCCTTCTTCACCTTGGCGGCGGGGAGGCCGATATCGACCATGAACTCCTTGACCTCGGGGATCTTCTTCTTGTCTTCCTCGCTGGCAATGTGGATGGGCCGGCCGCCGGGGTTCATGACGCCGGGGAGGTCGCCGTCGTCGGTGCAGACGAGGACGCGCCGGGAGAAGAGGTTGCGGGTGTCGAAGCCGCCCGCGTTGTTCACGCGGATGAAGCCCTGATCGTCGATGCCCTTGACGTAGAAGCCGATCTCGTCCATGTGGCAGAGGAGGAGGACGCGGGTGGGCTTGCCCTTGCCACCCGGCTTTTTCGTGGCCGCGCGGCGGCAGATCAGGTTGCCCATGTTGTCCACGCGGGTCTCGTCGAAGAGGCCCTTGATCTCCTTCTGGATCAACGCCCGGACGCGCTCCTCGCGCCCGGGGACGCCGGGGGTGGCGCAGAGGTCGATGAGGAGGTCGGTGTTGACGGAGGTGGATTTGGCCATAGGGGGCGATGGTAGGGGTTGCGTGTCTGGGGGGGCAAGGCGGGGAGGTGAGCAGGTGAACGGGTGAGCAGGTGAACAGGTGAGAACGCGGGGGTCGCATCACCTGCTCACCCGTTCACCTGCTCACCTGCTCATCTACAGTTGCCTGTGTCCCGCCGCTCACCACTTCTTGAACTGCACCGCGCCGGGGACGGGCTGCTTTCTCCCTACGGAAGCGGGCCCTGGGGGGGGGATGGCGAGGCTTTGCTTGTTGAGGCATTTGACCCAGTGGAGATTGAGTACGCGGCGATCCGCACGCACGCGGCGGTGTTTGACATGCCGCACCGGGCGACGCTGTTGGTGACGGGGCCGGATCGGCTGTCGTTTCTGAATCGGATGGTGACGCAGGAGTTGAGCGAGAAGGGGGGGTATGGGCCGTGGACGGCGCGCCGGTCGTTCTGGCTGAATCGCAAGGGGCGGATCGACGGGGACCTGCGGATGCTGAATCTGCCGGACCGGGTGGTGATCGACGTGGATGTGCACGCGGCGGAGCGGACGCTCAAGGGGCTGGAGGGATACATCATCAGCGAGGACTGCCGCGTTGTGGATGAGACGCCGGCGTGGCATCGGGTGTCGGTGCATGGGCCGGGGGCGGCGGCGCTGGTGGCGGGGCAGGCGGAGCACCTTGAGGGAGCGGCGGTTGCGGACATCAAGACGGGGCAGGTGGGGCGCGTGCGGGTTGCGGGGGTTGAGGTGATTGTGGATCGTTGGGACGTGGGCGGGGAGATCGGGTTGCAGTTGTTGATGCCGGCGGATGGGGCGGTGGCGGTGTATGCGGCGCTGTCGGAACCCTGGGCTGAACCCGCCGGGGACCGGCGGGCCACCCAGGCAAGCGGGCCGCGGGCCCGGCGGATCGGGTGGCACGCGCTGAACATGGCGCGGATCGAGGCGGGGAGTGCGCTGTATCTGGCGGACTTCGGGCCGGACTCGCTGCCGCACGAGACTGGGGTGGAGACGCTGAACGATCGGGTGTCGTTCAAGAAGGGGTGCTATTTGGGGCAGGAGGTGGTGGCGCGGATGCAGTCGCTCGGGCATCCGAAGCAGCGGCTGGTGGGGCTGCGGATTGCGTTGCCCGAGGGCGCGCCGAAGCCCGCGGCGGGCGGAGGGTGGGGGTTGCCTGACCTGCCGCAGGCAGTGACGGGGACGGTGGTTGTTGCGGCGGATGAACCGACGGCGGCGGTGGTCGGGGCGGTGACGAGTTCGTGCATGAGCCCGATGCTGGGGCAGGCGCACGTGGCGTTTGCGATGGTGAAGTGGTCCGCCGCGCGGGAGGGGACGAAGGTGTGGGTGCAACTCGATGACCGGCGGCTGGCGGCGACGGTGCGGGAGTCCTTGGTGTTTTGGAAGCGGGCGTGAGACGGGGCGGTGTTCAGGACACGAAGAGCACGAAGGAAGAACGGAGAGGACGGAGGTGGAGGTCTTGCGCCGGGAGCGGACCTTTCGTGCTGATCATGTGCTGGAAGAGCGACGGTAGATCGCGAGCACGTCGTCGCCGATGCGCTTGGTGCGGTCGAGGGTGAAGCGCTTGGCGTCGGAGAGTTTGTCGGCGGCGCGGCCGCGTGCGGCGGGCTTGGCTTGCTCGTCGGCGAGGAGCATGGGGGCGATGTAGACATGGGCCTCATCGACGAGGTCGGCGTCGAAGAGTCGGCCGAGGAGGCCGGGTCCGGCCTCGATGAGGACGTTGGTGGCGTTGTGGGCGGAGACAAGGTAGCGGAGCGTGGCGTCCACGCCGACTTCGTCTTCTCCGCCCGACTCCAAGCCGAGGGCGACGACCTCCACGCCCATGGCGGTGAGCGTGGCGACGGTGCGCTGCCGGGTGCGGAGGGCGTTGTCGGCGCAAACGATCGTGACCGGGGCCTCGTCGAGGGTGCGGAGCATTCCGGCAGAATCCGGGATCTCAAGGGCGGGATCGATCACGACACGGCGGGCGGTGCGGCGGCGGCGCCATCCAGCTCGCGCGGTGAGGAGCGGGTCGTCGGCCAAGAGCGTGCCGACGGCGGTGAGGATGGCATCGACGCGGGCGCGGGTGCGGTGGACGCGCCGGCGCGAGGCTTCGGAGGAGATCCACTTGCTCTCGCCGGTGCGGGTGGCGATGCGGCCGTCGATGGTCTGGGCCCATTTTGCGATGACCCAGGGGAGGCCGGTGGTGATGCGCTTGATGAACGGGTCGCTCAGGCGGATAGCGGCGTGGCTCTCTTCGTTGATCTCGAAGGCGATGCCCGCGGCGGCGAGGCGGTCGGCTCCGCCGAGGGCTGTCGGGTTCGGATCGCGGCGGGCGCAGACGACGCGGGCGACGCCGGCGGTGATCAGGGCGTCCACGCACGGGGGCTGCTTGCCGTGGTGGGCGCAAGGTTCGAGGGTGACGTAGACGGTCGCGCCGCGCGGGTCTTCACCCCCCCCGCGTGCTGCGCAATCGGCGAGGGCGTTCACCTCGGCGTGCGGGCCGCCGTAGACGAGGTGGTGACCCATGCCGATGACGCGGCCGTCCTTCACGATGACACACCCGACCATGGGGTTGGGCTCGACGTAGCCCGCCGCGCGGGAGGCGAGGCGGGCGGCGAGGTTGAGCATGTGCTGGGCTTCGGACATTTGGGTTTGAAACACAGAGTCGCGCAGAGTTGCACAGAGGGAAGGCACGGAGTGAGAAACAAGGATAGAACGGCGACAGCCTCGCCTTCATCTCCGAATCAACTCTGTGAAACACTGCGCGACTCTGCGTTTCAATCAGGCCCGCCGCATCAGCGCTGCACGCTCGCCCTCGGCGATCACGCCCTTGGCCTCCTCCAGCCATCGCCACGCATCGTTGCGATACCCGGCCGTGGGCTTGAGTTCGGGCATGCGGGCGCACCAGTAGCGGTTGAAGCGGGCCATCAGCGTTTCGCGCGTGAGTTTGGCGAGCATGGAGGCGAGGGCGACGGGGAGGTGGTGCTGCTCGCTCTCGACGAGGAAGAGGACGTGCATGTGGCGCGGCACTCCATCCGTCCCCTTGCCGGAGAGTTCGTAGCGGCTCTGGGTTTCGGAGTGGTGCGTCTGAGCGACGGCGACGCCGGGGAAGGCCCGCGAGAGCACTTCCGTGTAGTACGACCGGCCGCCCTGGCGATCGCAGATGACCCTCACCCCCCCACCACTCTCCGCGCCGATCGTGCCCCAGCGGTCCCAGATCGTCCAGAGGTGCTCGGTGAGCGCGGCCTCGGTGGCGGCGGCCTTGGTTCCCGCCGCGCCGACGAGTTCGTTGAAGACGCCCTCGCCCATGGCCTGGCAGCGCAGAGCGATGGGCTGGATCTTGGCGCCCTCCAGCGCGATGCGCAGGCCGTTGGCCGCGATGCCGATGGCCTCGGGAGAGGTGGAGGCCGGACACTTCGCGGGCTCGCCCGCGTACCAGGATTCCGCCGGGGCCTTCACGCCGACGCGGGCGAAGAAGTCGAGGTCGTGGGAGAGGTGCCGAGGTGTCGAGGTGTCGAGGTGTGAGGGAGGGTCAGAAGCGGTGTCCATCGCGGCGAGGAAGGAGAGCACGCCGCGCTCAAGGTGGGTGAGCGGGTGGCGTGTGGTGCTGGAGTTCGAGCCCTTGAGTTTCTTGGAATCGTCCACGGCGATGCGACGCTTCGGGTCACGACCCTCGCGGCAGACGGCGGCGGAGAGGGCGTCCCACAGGTCCGGGGCGGCCGCGCCCTCGGCCCAATCGTCCACGCGAAACGCGGCCATGCCGACGCAGAGCGGCCCGAGGAGCGGGCCGTATCCGGCTTCGTCGATGCCTGCGTAGATGAGGGGCACTGCGGTGGAGGGTAACGAGGGCGGGAAACGCGGGGTGTCGGTTGGTGTCGGCAACGAGCCCCGAGCGTCAGCGAGCGGGTTCTGGATGACCGACGGTGCTCAGGACACGAAGAGCACGAAGGAAGAACGGAGGGGACGAAGTCAAGGCAGCACGCAAAGGTCCGCAGGGGTCACGCAGCGGTTCGCGGTGGTGGAGGGGAAAGAGGAGTTAGAATGCGGCGATGAAGCCGCACCCGAGAATCCGCAAGGCGATCAAGTGGGGCGGCGGCATCTGCTCCGTTGCCTTGAGCCCCGGCAGGGGCTCCGGGTTGTAGCCGCGGGTGGAGCGACGCGGCTTTGAGCGTCGCGGAACCCGTGGAGTTCGTTCGTGAGATCGTGATCGCCCCGGAGGGGCGAAGGAGTCTTCGCGATCGTTCATCGCTCCCGCACCCACGTCTCCTCCGCCCCGCTGGGGCGGGGGAGTGCTTCCCTCGCTGTCCACGGGTTCCGCGGCGGTCAAAGCCCCGCCGCTGCACCCGTGGCGACACCCCGGGGCCCCTTCGGGGCCACACGGCGGCGACCAGCACCTCCCACCATTCATGGTGAGGAGCTTCCTTCCAACTCGGCACGCAACGACGATGCGCGGGGGCCGAACGCTCGGCGTTCGGAGCCGAACGGCGGCTGTTGCGGGCCGAACGCCGGGCGTTCGGCTCCGAACTGTCTCTGTCGCGGGCCGAATGGTGCGCGTTCGGCTCCGGACAGCCGGTGTTCGGCTCCGAATTGTCGTTGTCGCGGGCCGAACAGCAACTGTTCGGGGCCGAATTGTGGCTGTTCGGCACCGAATTCTTCCCGTCGCACGATCTCCGGTTTCCCCGAATGCCGCGTGCGCGGGCGTGGCAGCGATTCTTATCGCACCATCGCCTGTCATTCCCCGAACCCCCCCCCATCCCTGCTTCGTCCTCTTCGCCTCCCTTCCCCCCTTCGCGGTGAATGAATCTGTATCGGTTTTTCCGGTCGCGCTGAAGTTGCGGTCTCGGGTTTCCGAACTTCACTCCCGAAAACGCGCCCGCTGCGTTCTGTTCGCGGACGCACCCCCCTCCCCCTGCTGCACAGTTGTGCAAGGAGTTCGAGCATGAGCGTCTTACCGGATACGAAGATCGGACAGTTGCAGTATTTCGAGGTCCACCAGCCCATCTGGGCCGCGGCGCCGACCACGATCGGACTCACCGCCGCGGCGATGACCGATCTGGCGACCAAGGTGCTCAACGCCCGCAAGGCGTACGGCGACATGCTCGCCGCCCGCGATGCGGCCAGGACGGCCACCTCGAAGTGGTACGACATGTGGAGCCTGATGATGAGCGCGGGGCGCGACGACATCCGCCTCATCAAGGCCTTCGCCGATGCGCAGGCCAACCCGGCGACCGTCTACAACCTCGCGCAGGTCGAGATGCCCGCGCCCCCCGGGCCCGCCCCCATCCCCGGCACGCCCGACAACTTCAAGGTGACCATCAACCCCGCCACGGGCGAACTCACCCTCGGGTGGAAGTGCGTCGGCGACGGCAACGCGGTGTACATCGTGACGCGGCAGTTCGCCAACGAGCCCGCGCCGCGCTACCTCGGGGCCATCGGCGGCAAGTCGTTCACCGACTCCACGCTGCCGACGATCTCCGGCGTCTCCATGCCCGTGTCGTACTTCGTGACCTGCCAGCGCGGCACGGTGAGCGGGCAGACCGCGAGCGTCACCATCCGATTCGGTGCGGGCGGCGGCGGAGGGTTCTCGATGGTCGAGAACGCGCCCGCGCCGGCCATGAAGATGGCGGCGTGAGGAAGAAGTGACGGAGTGAGCGAGTGACGGAGTAGAAAACAAAGACCCCGGGCCACACGGCTTGGGGTCTTTTACTTCGTCACTCCGTCACTCCGTCACTTCCCGCCTCACCCTTCCCCCTTCCCGCTTTCCCCCGTATCCTCCGCCCATGTCGATCCTCATCGATGAACACACGCGGGTGATCGTGCAGGGCATCACCGGGCGCGAGGGGCAGGCCCGGGCGCGGCTGATGCTCGACTATGGCACCAACGTGGTCGGGGGCGTGACGCCGGGGAAGGGGGGGACGCGGGTGCTGGGGGTGCCGGTGTTCAACTCGTGCGCGGAGGCGGTGGCGGCCCTCGGCGGCGTGGATATCTCGGTGCTGTTCGTGCCCGCGGCGGGGGGGAAGCCGGCGGCGATCGAGGCGATCGAGGCGGGGGGGGGGGTGGGGGGGGGGGGGGGGGGGCGGGGGCGGGGGGGGGGGGGGGGGGAGAGGGGCGGGGGGGGGGGGGGGCGGGGGGCGCCCGCGGGGGTTGTCCGGCCCCACACGCCGGGGATCGCCCC
>CALMPG010000205.1 GCA_937871915.1 uncultured Phycisphaerales bacterium | reverse complement strand
CACCCCCAGCCCCACCCGCCCATCGCCGCATTCCTCTTCCCCTCCGTGAATCCCTCCGTGGCCCTCGGTGGTTCTCCGTGCTTCGATTTCCGGACTTTGAAACACAGAGGGACACGGAGTTGCACGGAGGAAGAGGGAGGGAGGGAGGGAGGGAGGGAAGGGGGGAGGGGAGGGGGTGTAGACTGGCCGCACTCCGCTCACACCGCGTCCTTGGCCCCCCCAACAAGCCCCGCGCGGTCGTAGCGGCACTTCGGGCAGAGGCCGAGACGCTCGCGGCGGCGGGCGAGGGTGTCGAGACGCCAGGCGAGCGCTGTCGTGACGATCGACGCGAGCACGACAGGCCAGAGCGGAATCTCCCACCGCTCATCAACGGTCGGATAGTCGCTGTACGAGTACAACCAATGGAAACTTTCGCGGTGACTCACAAACCGCCGGCCTCGGAGCGCCAACGGAAGTGGGGCGTGCTGCGCCCGCCCTGCCAAATGCCACACGCTGACCGCCAGCGCGCCGCTCCGGATCCAAACGGAGCCGTATCCGCTGTTGGCGTTGTGTCCAAAGGCCCACCACCCGCTCCCGATCCACACCACTACCAGAGGCACCGTCACCGCCGCGCCGCCCCCCCTCACCCACTTGATCGTCTTGCGGATTCTCGGGTGGGAACGCATCGCCGCATTCTAACAACCTCTCTCCCCCCCCGCGCACCCCCGCGCGACCCCCGCGTACCTCCGCGTGCCGCCTTTCCCCCGCAGGACTCGCAGCGGCCTCTCCCGTACACTCGCGGCGTGAAACGGATCGAGGGACTCGCCAAACTCACCGGGGCCGAGCGGTACGTGGACGATGGGCCCGCGGACGCCGGTCTGGGCATGGGGCCGTGCCTGTGGGGGATGACGGTGCGCTCGCCCCCCCCCCACGCGCGCGGGCGGGTGAAGGAGATCCGGTACGGGAAGGGGGGAGGGGGGATCGACTGGTCGAAGTTGGTGGTGGTGGATCACCGCGACATCCCCGGGCTCGCGGGTGGGCGGGGGGTCAACGAGGTGCTGATGATCGGTACCGACCAGCCGGTGCTCGCCGCGGAGTATGTCCGGCACGTGCACGAGGCGGTGGTGCTCATCGCGGGCGAGGACCGGGAGATGGTGCGCCGGGCGGTGGCGGCGGTGGAGGTGGTGGTCGAGGGCGAGGAGGCCGCGCTGGACTATCGCGTGGAGCCGACGGCGGCGCAGGTGCAGGGCGGGTTTGATGCAAACGTGCTCAAGCGGCTCGGCATCAACAAGGGTGATGTGGAGGCGGCGCTGGCGGCCGCGCCGATCGTGGTCGAGGGGGAGTATGAGACGGGCGCGCAGGAGCATGTGTACATCGAGTGCAACGGGATGATCGGGTGGGTGGATGCGGCGGGCGTGGTGTGCGTCAAGGGGAGCATGCAGTGCCCGTACTACGTGCTCAATGCGCTCAAGCACACGTTCGCGTGCGATGAGAAGGGTGTGCGGGTAATCCAGACGGCGACGGGCGGCGGCTTCGGGGGCAAGGAGGACTACCCGTCGGTGATCGGATTGCACGTGGCGCTGCTGGCGGCGAAGGCCGGGGGGGGGCGGCCGGTCAAGATGATCTACGACCGGGGCGAGGACATGCAGGCCACGACCAAGCGGCACCCGTGCCTGGTGCGGCATCGCACGGGCGTGGACCGCGATGGGCGGCTGCTGGCGCAGGACATTCAGGTTCGCATGGACGCCGGGGCGTATGTCACGCTCTCGCCCGTGGTGCTGTCGCGCGGCATCATCCACGCCGCGGGGCCGTACTTCTGCCCGAACGTCCGCGTGGATGGGAAGGCGATCCTGACCAACTCGGTCCCGTACGGGGCCTTCCGCGGCTTCGGGGCCCCGCAGACGATCTTCGCGTGCGAGCGGCACATGGATGTCATCGCGGCGCGGCTGGGCATGGCGCCGGAGGAACTGCGGCGGCGGAACCTGCTCCGCGACGGGCAGACGACCGCGACGGGGCAGGTGATCAAGGCCCACGCGCCCTCCCCCGGGACCGACCGCGTGGCGTTGATGGACCGGGCCTTGGTCGCGGCGGGGTGGGCCAAGAAGAAGCAGGAACACACGGCGTTCAACGCGGCCTCGGACCACCTGCGGCGGGGCATGGGGCTGGCGACGTTCTGGCACGGCGCGGGGTTCACCGGCTCGGGGGAGACGTACCTCAAATCGCGCGTCCACGTGGCGGGCCTGCCGGACGGGCGCGTGGAGGTCCGCATCGCCACCACGGAGATGGGGCAGGGAACGACGACGGTGATGACGCAGATCGCGGCCGACCGCCTCGGGCTTGCGGCCGATCGGGTGGTGGTGGCCGTGCCCGACACGACGGTCGTGCCCAACAGCGGGCCGACGGTGGCCTCGCGAACGGTGATGGTCGTCGGACGACTCGTGGAACGGGCGTGCGAGGACTTGTTGGTGAGGGTGGGGCTGGGGAAGGATGCGAAGGGGGCTGTGGTGGGAGAGGCCGTGCGGCGATGGCACCACCTTCGCAACGCCGAGGGTGGTGGCCCGCGCGGGGAACTCATCGGCGAGGCGGTGTATCGGGCCCCGCCGGGCGTGCAGTGGGACGATGCGACGTACAGAGGCGATGCGTACGGCACGTTCGGCTGGGCGGCGTATGTCGCGGAGGTCGAGGTGGACCTGCGCACCTACGCGGCCCGCGTGGTGGACTTCGTGGCGGTGCAGGAGGTCGGCTCGGTCATCAATCCCACGCTGGCCCGCGGGCAGGTTGCCGGCGGCGTGGTGCAGGCGATCGGGTGGGCCCTGATGGAAGAGTTCGCGTGGAAAGACGGGGCGATGGCCAACGCCACGCTCACCAACTACATCATCCCGACCAGCGATGACGTGCCCCGGGGGGGCATCCGCGTGGAGTTCGTGGAGAATCCGTACCCGCACGGGGGCAAGGGGAGCAAGGGGATCGGCGAGCTGCCCATGGACGGCCCCGGACCGGCGATCGCCAACGCCGTGGCCGATGCGCTCAAGGAGTTCGGGGTTGAGCCCAACCGCCTGCCGCTCACGCCCGAGCGGGTGATGGGGATGATGGAGAAAGCCGAGGCCGCGCATGCCTGACGACGGGCTCATCGAGGTGCCGCTGACGATCAACGGGGCCGCCGTGAGTGTGCGCGTGCCGCCGACGGACCGGCTGCTCGACACGCTGCGCTACCGCCTCGGCCTGCCGGGATCGAAGGAGGGGTGCGGCGAGGGGGAGTGCGGGGCGTGCACCGTCTGGCTCGACGGGCTGCCGGTCTGCTCGTGCCTGGTGCCGACGTTCCAATGCCGCGGCCGCGAGGTGAAGACCATCGAGGGCGTGGACGCGGCGACGCTGGCCCCGATGCTCGAGAGCGGGGCGACCCAGTGCGGGGCGTGCACGCCGGGTGTGGTCATGATGGCCCGATGGGTGGCGGAGCATCCGGAGATTCTCGGGTCGCACACGATGCGGGAACTCCTTGCGGGGAACCTGTGCCGATGCACGGGCTACGACGGGATCGTGGAAGGCATGGCCCGGATGGTCGGCCCGAAGGGGACTCACCACGGCGGCGCAGACAGCACCGAGAAGAAGTCCCGGGGGGAACGGGTGTGATGCGAGCGTTCTCCCCCACTTCGATCGACGAGGCGTGCGCGATGATGGCCGCGGGCGGCACGCCCCCCACGCCCATGGCCGGGTGCACGGACGTGCTCGCGCACTGGCCGGGAAACCTGGCGGGCAAGGAGCGGGCGTATCTGGATCTTTCGGGTGTGGGCGAGTTGCGCGGCGTGCGCTGGACGGGCACCCACATGCAACTCGGCGCCCTCGCGACCTATTGGGATGTTGTGACCGATGCCCGCTGCGTCGCGGAGATGCCGCTCCTGGTGGCCGCGGCACGGACGATCGGGGCGGTCCAGATCCAATCACGCGCGACATGGGCAGGGAATATCGCCAACGCCTCCCCCGCGGCCGACGGCGTTCCGGCGCTCATGGCGCTGGACGCGAGTGTGGTGCTGGTGTCTGGCAACGGGGGGGCGGGCGGGTTGGAACGCGAGGAGGTCCGGCTGGATGAGTTTTATCTCGGGTACAAGAAGTTGCGGATGCGGACGGGTCAGTTGATCGAGGCGGTGCGTGTGCCGCGCCGGCCTCGTTCCGTGAGCATCTTCGAGAAGGTCGGGGCCAGGCGGGCCCAAGCGATCACCAAGGTGGGCGCCGCAATCGCCCGATCCGATGCGGGATGGCGGGTGGTCGCCAACAGCGTCGCGCCGACGGTGCGCCGATGCCGGGCGGTGGAGGAGATGCTGGAGGCGGGAGCGGTGGTGCGGTCGCCGCTGGGATTCGCGGCAGCACTGGCCAAGGACGTCGCGCCGATCGACGACATCCGCTCCACGGCGGCGTATCGGCGGGCGGTGCTGGGGCGGGTGTTGTACTTCGCACTCCGCGGCAAGGCCGGCGTGGTCTGAGCCTGGAACACGGGCATCCTTGCCCATGCATCGCGCGCCGGGAGCGTCGGAAACGGCCGGCGCGGGCCGGTCCGGGACTGGCCGATTGCGCCCGGCACGGGCAGGATGCCCGTGCTACTACAATCTCGCATGGCCCTGGACCGCGACATCTTCACGGAGGCCGCCCGCCTGACGGCCGCGGGCGAGCCGTTCGTGCTCGTAACGGTGATCACCACGAAAGGGTCCTCGCCGCGCGACGCGGGGGCGAAGATGATCTGGCGGCCCGCGCCCCACGCCATGTCCGGCACGGTCGGCGGCGGACAGTTCGAGATGCTGGTGGCCGAGGCCGCCGAGCGTGTGTTCGCCTCGCGGTCGTGCGCGATGGAGAAGTTCGTGCTCGGGGCCGAGGCGGAGCAGTGCTGCGGCGGGGTGATGGAGGTCTTCCTGGAGTACTGCGGGACGCGCCAGAGGCTGGTGATCTTCGGGGCCGGGCACGTGGCGAAGGAACTCGTCGATGTGCTGCGAGGCTCGCCCTTGGAGGTGGTCGTCGTGGACGACCGTCCGGAGTGGAACAGCGGGGAGCGGTTTCCGCCGGAGTTGGTCTCTCCCGCTTCGCGGATGCTGCAATGGGATGTGGGAATCAAGGCCGCGCGGGAGCACCCCGGGCGGACGCTGGCGTGCGTGATGACCTGCTCGCACGAGACGGACTTTGAGTTGCTGCGGGGGTTGTTGAAAACGAATGATGAGGGCACCGGTTTCTCAGAGCCGAAACCGGTGGCACGAGATAACGTCCCCGCGTTTGTCGGGTTGATCGGGAGCCGAAGCAAGCGGGCGTGCCTGTTCGGTCGGCTGGTCGCTTCGGGGCTCGATGAGGCGCGGGTGGCGCGCGTGCAGTGTCCGATCGGAGTCGGCGATACGGGGAAGGAGCCGCGGATGGTGGCGGTTTCGATGGCGGCGGGGCTGCTGCTCGAAGCGAAGCGGATGGAGAGGGCGCGGACCGGGGGTCTATCCGCACAGGGTGTCGCGGGAGAGCCGCATCGACCTGTGGCGCGTTCTCGGGGTGAATGATGGACTACGTGATCGTGCTAGCAGCTGGGCGCGGCGTGCGGGCCGGAGGGCCGAAGGCGCTGCACGTGGTCAATGGGCGACCGTGGTGGGAGATCCAGCGGGAGCGGCTGGAGCGGGTCGGGCTGCCGATGGTGTGGGTGGTGTCGGAGCGGGTGCGGACAGGGATGGGCGAGAAGGCGCCCGAGCGGGTGGTGATCGCGGATGAGATGGCGCCGATGTTCGCGAGCGTGCTGGCGGGCGTTCGGGAGGTTGCCCAAAGGGGTGGGGCGAACGGCGTGTTTGTCTTGCCCGTGGATGTGCCGACTCCGGGCGCGCAAGTCTTCCGCCGACTCAGCGCCTGCCCGAGCGCGGCCGTTCCCGTTCACGGCGGAGTGCATGGGCACCCCGTGTACATTTCATGGAATGTGGTGTCGCAGCATGTGCTTCCCGCTAGACCGGACGATCGGCTGGATCGCTTGATCGAAAGTGAGCGGGCTGAAGTTGCGGTGGATCACCCCGCGGTAGCGGTGAATCTGAATACGCCGGATGACTTTCGGCGATGGGAACGTGAGGAGGGTGCGTAGGAAACAGGGCGTTCAGCCCCATGCGGCCTCACCCGTCCTTGACATCCCCCCGCAGCGTCTCGATCGCGTGGGGCAGGATGTCGAGGAGGGCTTCGAGCATTTCCGTCGCCCCGCGCGGCGATCCGGGGAGGGTGATGAGCAGGGTCTGGTTGATCGTGCCGGCGACGCCGCGGGAGAGGTACGTCTTCGGGGTCTTGGTGAGGCAGCGGAAGCGGGCGAGTTCCATGAGGGCGGGGTGGGGGCGCTGGATCACCTTGGCCGCGGCCTCGGGGGTGATGTCGCGCGGGGCGAGGCCGGTGCCGCCTGTAGACAGGATGAGGTCGGTGCGAACTGCGGGGAGCGCAGGCTCGGACCACGCGCGGAAATAGGCTTCGAGTTGGTCGGGCTCGTCGGGGAGGATGGCGGTGTGGATGATCTCCGCGCTCAGTCGCGAGCGGAGCAGGTCGCAGAGCGCGGGGCCGGAGGTGTCGGCTCGCTCGCCGCGCGAGCAGCGGTCGGAGACGGTGAGGACGGCGGCGCGGATGGGGGCGGAGGGAGTCATGGAGTGATTGTTCGCAGGCGGGCGGATGAATAGATGAACAGGTGAACAGGCGAAGAGGTGAACAGGTAAGAAAGGCACAGTCACCTGCTCACCTGCTCACCTCCTCACCTGCTCATGGCTTGCGCGGCGCGATGTACGTGCCGGATCGCCCGCCGGACTTGCTCAGCACCCGCACGCCCTCGATCACCATGCCCTTGTCCACTGCCTTGCCCATGTCGATCACGGTGAGCGCGGCGACGGTCACCGCCGTGAGGGCCTCCATCTCGACCCCGGTGCGGGCGTGGGTTTGGGCGATGGCGGTGAGGTGGATGTGATCGCGTTTGAGAGTGGCGACAACATCCACGGAGTCGAGCGGCAGCGAATGGCAGAGGGGGATGAGTTCATCCGTCCGCTTGGCGGCCTGGATGCCCGCCAGGCGGGCGACCTCGAGCAGGTTGCCCTTCTTGAGCTGGTTCTGCCTGATGGCGGTGGCGAGCGCGGGGGAGATGCGCACCCGAGCCTCGGCGGTGGCGGTGCGGTGCGTGATGGGCTTCTTGCCCACGTTGACCATGCGGGCGTGGCCCTTGGCGTCGGTGTGGGAGAGTGTGGGCGAGCGTCTGGGCATGGAAAGCGAAGGATACAACGCGGAAATGGCCGAGCGAGCGGAGCGTATCAGCGGTGGACCGTTCGAACGAGGCTCGTTCAACCTTGCCAGGCGTAGAACGGCCACGGGCCGGGGCCGGAGTTGTGAGGGGGGATCTCGACGAAGCCGTCGGTGGCGGCCGCGCCGGGGATGTCTCCCGACGAGCGCGCGTCGAGGAGTTCGGCCCCTCCCGCGCCGATGAGCCGAACGGGTCGGTGCCACCAGAGGTCGATGGCCTTGGTGTCGGGGTTGGCGAGGTGGACCAGCGAAGGCACCGAGCACGCGGCGGTGATTCCAGCGCGGGCCCGGATCGCGGGAAGGGCGATGCGGCGGGCCGTGACCATGACCGAGACCGGATTGCCGGGGAGGGCCAGGATCGGGCGACCGCCGGGAGCGATTCCGCCCAGGATGGGTTTGCCGGGCCGCTGCGGGACACCGTGGAAGATGGTGCGAATGCCATTCGCCGCGAGGGCATCGGCGACGAAGTCGCGGTGGCCCATGGAGACGCCGCCGGTGAGAATGACGGCGTCGGCGGTGGCGAGAGCCCGGGCCACCGTGGCGTTCATGGCGGGCGCATCGTCGGGGATGTGCGTGTGCGTGAGGCAGATGAAGGAGAGGGGCTGGAACAGGGAACGCAGGGCCGGGCCGTTGGAATCGCGCAGTTGGAAGGGCGTCGGGTGCTTGTGCACTTCGACGAGTTCGTCCCCGGTGGTCAGGACCGCGAGCTCGATGCGACGGTGAACCGCGGGGCTGGAAACGCCGAACGTCGCCAGCGCGCCCGCGATGGGTGAGGTGATAACGGTTCCCGGCGGAACGACGAGCGCTCCCGCGGCGAGATTCTCTCCGGCGCGCCGGATGTACTGCCCGGATTGCAGGCGGAGCGCGCGGGGAAACTGGATCCGGTCGGGGTGCTCGGTGACGTCCTCGCGCTTGATGACCGCGTCGGCGCCGACGGGGATGGCCCCGCCGGTGACGATGCGGAGGCAGGTGCCGGCCGGCAGGCTCGGCGGCTCCCGCCCGATCCGGACTTCGCCCGCGATGGGAAGTTCGTTCGTCGTGACGTCGGCGAGGCGAACCGCGTAGCCGTCCATGGAACTCACATCCGCCGGGGGGCTGGGGCGGTCGGTCGTGATGGCCTGGGCGAGCACACGACCGGGAGACTCGGCGAGCGGGATGGACTCGGCCTCGACGGGCCGAGCGTGCGAGAGCAGCTCGCCGAGGGCCTCGGCCGGCGATGGAAACTGGAAGGTGAAGGGTGCTTCGCGGGGCATGGGAGGACGAAGTGTGAAGCGCTCAGTGGTCAGGGGCGATTCTGGAACCACGGGCCGCGGGCTGGAACCCAAGGCCCGCGCACATGAGCGTACACTCGGAGTATGGAGGTACGTGTGCTCTTGTTCGGTCCGGCGGCCTCGACGTTCGGTCGGGGCGAGGTGTGGGTGCGGGTGCGGGATGGGGCGACCTGCCGCGAGGTGCTCGAGGCCGTGACTGGGGTTGCTCCCACGCTGGCCGACCACGCCCGGGGCGGCCGGTTGGCGGTGAACCACGAGTTTGCCGAGGCGGGGCGGGTAGTCAAGGGCGGGGACGAGGTCGCCCTGATCGCGATGGTGTCGGGCGGATGAGCGTCGAGATTCACATCGTGGAAGGGCCGATCGGGGCGGAGATCGGGCGCGCGCCGGCAACCGCAGATGGCACCGCCGGTGCGGTGCTGGTGTTCGACGGGGCGGTTCGCGCCCTGGAGGATGGCAAGCGGCTGCGCGGCCTGGAGTACGAGGCGTATGAGCCCATGGCCTCGCGAGAACTCAAACGTCTGGCCGAAGAGGTGGTCGCCAAGCACGGGCTCATCGGTCTGGCGTGTTGGCACAGCCGAGGACTCGTTCGCGTCGGCGGGTGCTCGATGCGGGTGGTCGTGAGATCGGGGCATCGCGCGGCCGCGCTGGCGGGGATGGGCGAGTTCATCGACCGCCTGAAGCGGGATGTGCCGGTGTGGAAGAGGGCCGTGTGGGCGGCGGATTGAGTATGCTCGCGGCTATGCCGACGGGGACCGAACTCATGCTGGCGGGGCTGGGGCTGGCGGGGGCGGCGACGGTCGGGCTGTGGGCGTGGGAATGGCTCGTTTTCGCGGGATGGGGCTCGTAGCATCGGGCCACGATCCGACGACACAATCGGCAAAGGAGTGCCGCAGGCATGGCGAAGTCGAAAGCAGCATCGGGCGGTGGTAGCGGGACGGCGACGGCCCGCATCAAGGATCGCGACAAGAAGACGCTGGGGAGCATCGTGGACCTTGCCGACGAGGTGGCCGCGAAGGCGCTGGCCGGGCGGGAGCCGACCATCGACATCCCGATGCGGACCAAGTCGAACACGATCTGGAACAAAAAGCGGGGCATCCTCGAGATGGGGAGCGCCTCGGCGGAGCGGCAGCTCTTCAACCTCGGGCAGGCCAAGCAGTTCATGCAGACGTGCCTGCACGGCAAGTCGATCAAGGAGCTCATCGAGGTCGAGAAGACGCTGAGCCTCCGCGGTATGTTCTACAAGGGCCTGCACACGGTGGCGGGGACGAAGGAGAAGACGTTCGCCGATCAGGGCGAGTCGGACGGGATCCTTGAGGATCTGGAGGTGTCGCTCGGGGCCCTTCGCGAGGAGCTGCACATCTTCGCCAAGAAGAAGGGGACGATGATCGGGAACATCACGATCATCGACACCGGGGACACGATCGACTGCCGGCGGATGGGCTCCGGCGGGTACGCGATCCCGAGCATCGTGGAGCCGGATGTGATCCAGTTCAAGCAGTGCGACGCGAAGTTCGTGCTGCATGTCGAGAAGGACACGGTGTGGGGGCGGTTCAACGAGGACAAGTTCTGGCAGAAGCACAACTGCATTCTCACGGAAGGCGGCGGGCAGCCGTCGCGGGGCGTGCGGCGGCTGCTGCAGCGGCTGAATCGCGAGTTGGGCCTGCCGATCTACTGCCTGCTGGATTGCGACCCTTGGGGGCACTACATCTTCTCGGTGATCAAGCAGGGGTCGATCTCGCTGGCCTTCGAGTCGAACCGGCTGGCGATTCCCGAGGCGAAGTATCTCGGGATCCGCTCGATGGACTATGACCGGTGCAAGTTGAGCGACGATGTGAAGGTGGACATGAACGACACGGACATCAAGCGGGCCAAGGAGATCGCCGCGTATCCGTGGTTCCAGGGGCACAAGGGGTGGCAGAAGGAGATCCAGGGGATGCTCGACAACGGCTTTAAGATGGAAGTCGAGTCGATGATCACCAAGGGGGTGTCGTACATCACCGAGGAGTATCTGCCGCAGCGGCTCAAGACGAAGGACTGGCTGGATTGAGGCGAGAGGTGGGCCACGGGTGCGGGCGCATGGGACGGCTCGGAGGCGAAGGGCGGGTTGAGGAGAGCGATGATGGCTCGCTGGATGATCGTGTGCGTGCTGATGGGGCTTGGGATGGTGGGCGGGTGTGCGCACACGCCCGCGGTCACGGCGACCAACGACGCGGCGATGCTGCCGGGCTCGCCCGCGGCGCGGCGGGTGATGGTGTTCGACGGGAGGACGGGGGATTCGGTGGCGTGGGAGTCGCTGGTGGAGGCGGCGTCGGGGGCGGAGGTGGTGTTCATCGGAGAGAACCACGGGCACCCGCTCGGGCTGGCGGCGGCGGATGCGCTGTGGGAGGATGCGATTGCGAGATCGCCGAAGGCCGCGCTGGCGATGGAGTTCTTTGAGCGGGACCAGCAGGCGGCGATCGACGACTATTTGTCGGGGGTTGTGGACGAGGCGACGTTCAGGAAACTGGCGTCGCACACGTCGGAGGGGACGTATCCGCCGGGGCATCGGGCGATGGTGGAGGCGGCGCGGGCGAAGGGAAGGCCTGTGATCGCGGCGAACTCGCCGCGGCGGTATGTGCGGGCGGCACGAGAGAGCGGGTTTGAGAGACTTTCCTCGCTTGGGGCGGAGCAGAAGCGGCTGTTCCGCGTGCCCGATTCGCTGCCGGGGCCGGAGACGAAGTATCGGCGGGAGTTCGACAAGGTGATGTCGCCGACGCCGGGGCACGGAGCGGCCACGCCGAGCGCGCCGGAAGATCAGGAACGAACCACGCGGCTGGACGCGACGTTTCGGAGTCAGTCGGTGTGGGACTGGACGATGGGCGAGAGCGTGGTGCGCTCGGTGGAGGCGGGGCACGCGCCGACGTTCCTGGTGGTTGGACGGTTCCATGTGGACTTCGAGGGCGGAACGGTGCGGGCGGTGGGGCTGTTGCGGCCGGGGACGCGAGCGGTGACGGTGAGTTTCGTGGATGCGCGATCCGATTCGCTGCGGAGCGAGGACGCGGGGCGGGCGGACTTCGTGGTGTACGTCGGCTCCGGCGCGGGTGGCTGAGCCGCGACGGGGTGGAACGCCCGGTGATCGCCTCTACCATGCAACATGGGTGTGCGAGCGACGAGGATGGCGGTTGCGGGGATGGTGGCGGCGATGGGTGCGGGGTGCACGGGGCTGGAACCGGCCGCGCTGAGCGCCGGGGCGTCGGTGGCGCAGACCGGCGTGACGGTCTTCGACCGAGGGAAGGCGCGGACGATCGAGCTTGCGCGATTTGATGATGTTGTGGGCGCGACGCGCCGGGCCATCGCCGAGCTCTCACTGACCCCGACGCTGGAAGATCCGACCCCGGGACGGCTGCGGCTGGGCTGCGCTGACGAGCGGGGCGGGACCGTCATTCTCGTCCTGCAGCGGCACACCGAGACGATGACGCTCATCCAGGCGGATGTCGGGATCTTCGGGGAGATCGGGATCGCGACGCTGGTGGTGCGCCGGATTCTGGCCGAGTTGACGGCGTCCGGGGGGCTCCCGCCGCCGCCGGAGCCGCCGGAGGGTCAGACGCCGCCGCCTGCTCCGGAGTCGGCCGGCGCTGGGAAGCGGTCGGCCCGGTGATGGGGCACGCGGGCCGGCGGCACAGTACACTCGGGCCGTGGTGTTTCCCGCCGCCGACAACCCCACCGGGCCCGTGTACGTCGATGGGGCGGTCGCGCGATTGCTGGAAGGGGCGGAGGCGGCGACCTCGCGGGCGTTCTGTGCCGCGGCGCGCCGGGTGTACCCCGACCGGGAGATTCGGGACATCGAATGCGCCGGGGGCGTGGGGCTGTTCTTCGGACCGTCGGACCCGCTCAACGCCGTGAAGGGCGTGGGGCTTCGTGGAGCGGTATCCGCGGCGGAGTGGGACGCCGTGGAGGCGGCGTTTGCGGGGAGCGGCTCGCCGGTGGTGGTCGATCTGTGCCCGCTGGCGGATGAGGGGTTCGTGGCGATGCTGGCGGGGGCGGTGCTGCTGGGCGCCGGG
>CALMPG010000204.1 GCA_937871915.1 uncultured Phycisphaerales bacterium | reverse complement strand
AACCCCGGCCCCGACGTCATCGTGGGCGACCTGCCCGACTGCACCAACTACGGCTCCTACGACAACGCCACGTATCTCTACGACCTTGGCACCTCCTCCTGCAACGTCGGCAACGTCAACCTCCGCTGGCAGGCCGCGACCAACCAGCACCCCGTCATCGCGCAGAACGTGTATCGCCTGCGCAACGGGCGCTTCGAGCACATCGGCATGTCCTGGGCCAAGCACGGCTTCTACGCCCTCACGCAGAGCCTGTGCGGAACGTGCAACGGCCAGGGGGCCAGCGTGCTGGGCGTGGGCTGCTCCGATCCCTACGAGGGCGGCACCAACGGCGACCAGTCCGGCCTCGGCCCGCGCTCGGCGATCAACGCCGCCACCGGCGCGTTCCCCTTCGGCTTCCCCAACGGCTGGCCCCCCGTCACCTCGGGCGCTTCGCGCCGCCTCCAGATCGCCGCCTCCGACATCTCCCCCCCGAACTCCACCGGCGCGCTCTACTTCGGCGAGGCCGTCTACATCACCCCCGACGACGCCTCCGCGGGCAACGGCTGGAACAACGCCTCCTGGCGACCCCTCACCATCGACCCGCTCGACACGGTCAACCACACCATGGCCATCGCGGGGACAACCCGGCGGGCTCAGCCCGCCATCTTCGCCTGGAAGGAGGCCGACCCCACCGTCCGCCTCGCCGCGTTCGATGTCCCCGCCGATGGACGCTTCTGGCTCGGCCACACCGCCACCAGCAACGGCGACGGCACGTGGCACTACGAGTACGCCCTCTCCAACCTCAACTCCGATCGCTCCGGCGCGTCCTTCACCGTCCCCTTCCCCGCCGGCACGATCATCGCCAACGCGGCCGCCCGCACGATCCCCTCCCACAGCGGCGATATCTACTCCAACGCCCCCTGGACCATCACCACCGGCGCCGACTCCATCACCTTCGCCGTCCCCCAGACCTTCGCGCAGAACCCGAGCGCCCCCGCCCTCCGCTGGGCCACCCTGGCCAACTTCCGCTTCGACGCCTCCGCCCCCCCCGCCGTTGACGACGGCATCGTCACCGTCGGCCTCTTCAAGCCCGGCGGGCCGGGGAAGCCCGACGCGTTCTCGCTGGCCGTCCACACCCCGGGCGCGGCCGCCGGCCCCGCGCTCCCCGCGCCCGCGAACGACGACTGCCCCGGCGCGCTGGCGCTGCACTCGGGCGAGAACCGCACCACCAACCTCGCGTCCACCGATTCCTCGCCCGCGCCCTGCACGCCCCTGGCCTCCGACGCCTGGTTCACGTACACCTACACCTCCTACACGCTCCCCTCCTCCTGCCCCGGCCTGATCACCTTCGACACCTGCGGCTCGGAAGTCCCCACCGCCATCGCCGTGTACTCCTCGTGTCCGAGCGCCCCCGGCGCCGAGACCGCCTGCGGGCCCTGCGGCTCGCTCGCGGCCTGTCCGGGGCCCGCCCCCGCCGCCATGGCCTCCGTCCCCGCCGTCGAGGGCGCGACCTACTTCATCCGCGTCGGCTCCCCCGGCGGGCCCATGGGCACGCGGGGCAACCTCGTCGTCACGGTCACGCCCCCGTTCTGCATCCCGCCCGACGGCGCGTGCTGCGCTTCCAACGGCTCGTGCACGATCGTCACCGGCGCGTCGAGCTGCTTCACCGGCGCCTTCTTGCCCGCGTCCTCCACCTGCGCCCCCAATCCCTGCCCCCTCCCGCCCCCGCCCCCCAACGACGAGTGCTCGGGCGCCATCCCCATCGGCGATTCCACGCTCGGCTACCCCGCCCTCGAGGGCACCAACTTCCAGGCCGACAACACCGTCAACGACGTCTGCGACTTCGCCGCCACGGGCGCCGGCGACGTCTGGTACGCCTACACCCCCGCCGTCTCCGGCCCAGTCTCCATCGACACCTGCCCCACTCCCGCCTCCGGCGTGGCTCTCGACACGCTGCTGTCCCTCCACGCCGGCGGCTGCTCCTCGCCGCTGCTGGCCTGCAACGACGACGACCCCTCCGGCCTGTGCGGCGCATCCTCGCGCATCAGCACCTCCCTCACCGCCGGCGTCACCTACTTCATCCGCGTGGCCGGGTACGGCCCCGCCACCGGCGACTTCGTCGTGCGCGTCACCGGCGGCGCGGGCGTCGTCCCCCCCCCGCCCCCGCCCACCGGCGCGTGCTGCGCCGGCGCAACCTGCCTGGTCACCACCGCCGCGCTTTGCACCGGCCCCGATCGCGCCTTCGTCGCCGTCGATGCCGCGTGCAACGCCCCCTCCGACTCAACCACGCCCTGCTGCCGCGCCGACTTCAACCGCTCCAACTCGCTTTCCGTGCAGGACATCTTCGATTTCCTCAACGCCTGGTTCGCCGCCGACCCCGCCGCCGATATCAACGGCTCGGGGCTCTCCATCGCGGACATTTTCGACTTCCTCAACGCCTGGTTCTCGGGTTGTTGAGGCTTTCGAGCGCGGCCATTGCGGGCCACGGCTGGCTAGGGACAACCCCTTGTCCGAGTTCACGTTGCGTTTGTTCCCCATTTGGTCCCCTTTTTTCCCATGTTCCCTTCCCGAACGGGAACCATGGGGCATTCTTTCGTCGAAACGTCGGTGCGAAGACCGCGCCCGCCCCGTTCGGGGTTTCTCCGGTCTTCTTATGTGGTTTGAAGGTGGATCCATTTTCCAAGGTTCGGCCGCTCTGGCCCGTCCCGATCTCGAAGGAGACGCTGCATGATTCGCACACGCGCTGGTGGTTTCGCTCTTCTGCTCGCCTGGGTGTGTTGTAGCAGCGCTCTGGCGCAGACGCTGGGAACCGACGTGATCGTCGGCGATCTCCCGTCCACCTCGAACAACAGCCCCACGACCATCAACGGAGTGGACTACGACTCCGTGGCCGTGGGCACCACCTCCTGCAACAAGGGCACCGCCGTTCTGGCCTGGACCACCGGCGGCACCGACAACCGCCACCCCGCCATCAGCCAGAACCTCTTCCGCCTGCGCAACGGCCAGTTCGAGCAGCTCGGTCAGGGCTGGCTCAAGCACGGCTTCACCGCCCTGCAGGGGAACGTCTGCACCACGCAGTTCGGATATCCATGCACTCCGTTTCCCAGCGGCGCGGCCCTGGGCGTCGGCTGCTCCGATCCCTACTCCTCGGGCCTGAACAACGTCTCGGGCGGGTCCAACCTCGGCCCCAAGTGGCAGGTCAACGCCGCCACCGGCCTGTTCCCGTATCCCTGGACCTCCGCCACCTGGCCGGCCGGAAGCCCCGCGGCCAACATCGGCCCGCCGCGCGTCCGCCTCTCCGAGCTCAACACCCACGTCGCGGGTGATCGCTACTTCATGGACGCGCAGTACGTGGCGGGCGACGACGGCGCGGCGTCCTCGGGCGGATTCCCCAACAAGGGCAACAACGCGTCCTGGGTCGAGGTGTCCCTCGCCTCCACCGGCACGCCCCCGGCCGCCACCAACTTCACGCTCAGCACCACGGGCTCCACCACCCGCGAGCTCCCCGCCGTGTACGCCTGGGCGTCCATCGATTCCAGCGTTTCCATCACCACCTACGACGTCCCCGGCGACGGGCGCTTCATCCTCGCCTGCAAGGTCTCCGGCTCGGGCCCGTACACCTACGAGTACGCCCTGTACAACCTCAACTCCCACCGGTGCGCCGGCTCGTTCACCGTGCCCCTCCCCGCCTCCCACCCCGCCCTCACCGGCGTCGGCTTCCACGACTGCGAGATCGTCGGCGAGCCCAACGCCCTCGCGGATCCGAACAACCCCGCGGCCGACGACTGGTCGGTCTCCGGCGCTGGCGCCAACTCTCCGACCATCTCCTGGACCGGCCCGGCCCACTCCGGCTCCGAGCCCGTCTACATCAGCGACTCGTCCTTCCGCGTCACCTCCTTCACCCCCGGCACCGGCAACGACCACACCGCCAACGTCCTCCGCTGGGCCACGATGTTCAACTTCCGCTTCACCTCCTCTCTCGCGCCGGCCACCGGCACCGTCGCCGTCGGCCTGTGGCGCTCCGGCACCGCCCCGCCGACGGCCTACATGACCGTCCGCACCCCGGGCGGCTCGATCGTGTCCGGCTCGGCCGTCACGGCCTCCTGCTGCCTGGGCACCGCCTGCTCGGTCACCAGCCAGGCCGGCTGCGGCGCGGGCGTCTGGGGCGCCCCGGGTTCCACCTGCGTCCCGACCGACCCCTGCGACACCGGCTCGTGCTGCCACACCGTCGGCACGAACGGCAACTGCACGATCACCCCCTCCTACGGCTGCAACACCGGCACCTTCACCCAGAACGGCGCCTGCAACCCCAACCCCTGCCCCTCCACGCCCGGCACCTGCTGCAACGGCACCACCTGCACGTTCGTCGGCCAGTCCTCCTGCACCGGCACCTGGTCCAACGGATCGTGCACGGGCAACCCGTGCGATCCCTCGGGCGCGTGCTGCACCGGCATCTCCTGCGCGTTCGTCGCCCAGTCCGCCTGCTCGGGCGCCTTCACCTCCGGCCTGAGCTGCTCGGGCAACCCCTGCGATCCGTCCGGCGCGTGCTGCGTTGATGGCGCCTGCTCCATCACCGTCCGCTCCGCGTGCACCGGCTCGCACACCGCCGGCCTCACCTCCTGCACCGGCTTCATCTGCGCCTCCGGCAACGACGCGTGCGGCGGCGCCATCGCCCTCTGCGACGCCACCCCCGTCACCAGCACCACCGTCGGCGCCACCGTCACCTCCGCCGACGGCACCGCCTCCTGCGGCTCGTCCTCCTCCACCCCCGACGTCTGGTACTCCTACATCCCCGCCTCCAGCGGCGCCATCGTCGTCGACACCTGCGGCGCCGCCACCAACTTCGACACCGTCCTCTCCGTCCACACCGGCCTCTGCGGCGCCCTCACCCAGACCGCCTGCAACGACGACTCCACCACCAGCCCCTGCACCGCCAACCGGTCGCGCATCTCCTTCACCGGCGCGGCCGGCACCCGCTACCTCGTCCGCGTCTCGGGTTGGAACGGCAACACCGGCACCTTCACCCTCACCGTCACCGGCGGCGGCGGCCAGGGGTGCAACCCCACGGGCGCCTGCTGCAACGGCTTCGCCTGCTCCACCGTCGCCCAGGCCGCCTGCACCTCCCCCTCGGTCTGGGACGGCGGCGCCTGCGCCGTGAACCCCTGCGACCCCACCGGCGCCTGCTGCTCGGGCTTCACGTGCCTGGGCGTCACCCAGTCCTCCTGCACCGGCCCCGCCGTCTGGATCGGCGGCTCCTGCACCGCCAACCTCTGCGATCCCATCGGCTCATGCTGCGACGACTCGCTCTGCAACGTCGTGGCCCAGTCCGCCTGCAATCTCACCTTCGCCTTGGGCGGGACCTGCACCACCAACCCCTGCAACCCCTCCGGCCGCTGCTGCTCGGGCGGCGGGTGCAACATCACCCTCCAGCACGGCTGCGTGGGCGTCTTCACCGTCGGCATCGCCTCCTGCACGCCCAACACCTGCCCGCCCCTGTCCGACGATTGCGAGAACCGCGCCGGCATCCCCATCGGCGCCACCCCCTTCGACACCACCAACGCCACCACCGACGGCCCCCCGCACGCCCTCTGCCTTGGCTCCGGCGACAGCCAGATCGGCAAGGACGTCTGGTTCAACCACCCGAGCCAGTTCACCGGCACCCTCGACATCGACACCTGCGGCTCCACCTTCGACACCAAGCTCGCCGTCTACCTCGGCTACGGGTGCGCCGACCTCGAGTCCCGCCTCATGGCCTGCAACGACGACTCCAACTGTGCCTCGGGCACGCTCCAGTCCAAGCTCACCATCAACGTCGTCTGCGGCGAGCACTACACCATCCGCGTCGGCGGCTACACCAACGGCTCGGGCGTCACCGCCTCCGGCGCGGGCACCCTCAACCTCACCGCCCACCCCGTCCCCACCGGCGCCTGCTGCGACGCCTCCGGCGGGTGCACCCTCACCTACCAGTCCTGCTGCACCACCATCTGGAACGGCGCGGCCTCGTGCAACATCAAGCCTGATCCATGCGTGTTGCCCGGCATCGCGATTTGCTGCACCAACGGGGCCTGCACGGTCATCTTCGACGCCAACGACAACGCGGCGTGCATAACCGGCGGTGGGCAGAGTCTCAAGACCCCCAACCCCTCCTGCACCCCCAACCCGTGCCCCGCCCCCATCGGCGTCTGCTGCCGCGGCGCGACCTGCTCCACCGCCTACACCACCGCAGCGGCCTGCGCCGCGGCCTACACATCCACCACCCCCGCGGTGACGAAGTTTGTCGCCTCCGCGTCCGCGTGCAACGTTCCCGTCTCCACGCCCGGCATGCTCGGCAACACCACGAACCCGTGCTGCTACGCCAACTACAACCACAACGCCACGCTCGAGGTTCAGGACATCTTCGACTTCCTCAACGACTGGTTCGCCGGCAACAAGGCCGCTCGCACCGGCGGCGACGGCGACACCGGCACGCTTCAGGTTCAGAACATCTTCGACTTCCTGAACGCCTGGTTCGCCGGCGGCTGCGTCTGATCGAGACCCGATCGTCGCGTTCCGACCGAGACTGTTCCATCGACCTTCAAAGGCCCGCTCGCAAGAGCGGGCCTTTTCGCTGCGCACCGCCGACTCCCCTACTTCCGCCCCAGCATCGCGACCACGACGCCGGCCATCACCAGCCCCATCGCCACCAGTTCGTTGGGCCGCACCCGCTCCTTGGCCACGTACACCGCGAACAGGAGGAACACCACCAGCGTGATCGCCTCCTGCAGGATCTTGAGCTGCCCGAGCGTGAACGGCCCCCCCATGCTCACGTGCCCGAAACGATTGGCGGGCACCTGCAGGATGTACTCGGGCAGCGCGATCATCCACGACACCCCGATGGCCACCAGCAGCGGCCACGGCGTCTCCCGCTTGACGTGGTAGTACCACGCGTAGGTCATGAACGTGTTCGACCCGACCAGCAGCCCCACCGTCGCAAGCGCTCGCCACATCGCTGTCTCCTAGTCCGGCCAGCCTATCCACGCCCCCTTTGGCGAAACTGTCCGCTCGAGCACGGTCCGACTCTCGGGCAACCTCTCCGTACGCCGGGGCGTATAGACTGACAGAAGCCGATCATTCGATCGGATTTTGTTTGGGTTCTCGACACAATCACGCCGACATTCACGTTTCACACCTCGCCGTCGCGACCGAGAGGTATTGTTTTGTCGAATATTCACACCAGAGGCACGCCGTCGCGGCCCGCACTCGGGTAACCACAGGAAGCTGACACATGCACGCTCGCTCGCGCCCCCGCGCTTTCACCCTGATCGAACTCCTCGTCGTCATCGCGATCATCGCGCTGCTCGTGGGCATCCTGCTCCCCGCCCTGGGCAAGGCCCGCTCCGCCGCCCAGGCCGTCACCAGCGCGGCCAACCTCGGCTCGCTCGCCCGCGTCCAGGCCCAGTACGCCGCGGACTTCAAGGACCGCTTCACCATCCCCTTCCACCTCACCGCCTACAACGTCTTTGCCGGCGGCCTATGGTGCTCCTACCTCGACCCCAAGAGCGAGCAGGGCGGCTTCGGCACCGGCGTCATCACCAACCTCTTCGATCCCCCCGGGCGCGCCAGCGAGATGTGGTCCTGGTGGTGGGCCTCCACCGTCTCCTCCTACATCGCGCAGAACGCCTGGACCTCCGGCGTCACCCGCAACCCCGCCGACACATGGATCGTCGAGCGCCAGGCCCGCATCTCCCGCACCGCCACCAACAGCACCAACCCCAACGACGCCTTCGAGTGGCAGTGGATCGACACCTCCTACTGGCTCAGCCCGACGCTCTGGCTCGCCCCCGAGCGCTACGCCACCGCCAACCACGTCAACGTCACCTTCTCCCCCGCCGACGGCGCCCGCTATCTGCGCCAGCAGCGCTTCGACCAGGTCGTCGCCCCGTCCGCCAAGGCCATGATCTTCGAGCGCTTCGACTTCACCACCAAGACGCGCATCATGGCCACCGGCAACGCCACCATCGCCCCGCAGTTCAACGACCCCAACGCCCGCCCGCGCGTGGCCTTCGTGGACACCTCCGTCACCGAAGTCCGCACCAGCAAGCTCCACCAGCTCGCCAGCGATCCCAACCCCGCGGTCAACTCCGTCTTCCGGCCCTCGGGCACCTGGGGGGCCTCCTCCGGCTTCAGCAACACCTTCTTCTCGGGCAACTTCGGCATCGCCGATCCCTTCGAGACCGGCGAGGCCGGCACCGTGGCCTGGCCCCAGTTCTTCTGGGCCACCCGCGACGGCATCCGCGGCCGCGACGTCCAGCGCTGACCCGGGTGCCCCGACACTCCGTGGCGGATTCCCCCGGCTCCTTCGCTCTTTCACCTCTCTTCGCGGGCCCGCCTCCGGCGGGCCCGCATCGTTTGGTCTTGATATGATCTGTCCAACCCCGCGGAGCCCGCCTTGGAAAAGAAGCCGAAACTCATCATCGCCGGCGTCATCGTCGGTATCCTGCTGATCGTGCTGGTCTGGCAGCTCCTGCCCTCCGCCCCCCCGGTGGACTCCCAGACCGCCGAAGCACTCAGGCAAGCCGCCCTGGTCCAGGAAGAGCAGCAGAAGCAGGCCCAGGCCGTCGCCGAGCCGCTCCCCACACCTCCGCCCGCCTCGCGTCCCAAGTCCGGCGTTCCCCGCAGCGGACACTGATCCTCGATCCCGCTTTCGCCCCTCACCTTCGAGGCCTCTCCCATGCAAGGCAAAGCCAAGACCATCGCCCTCGTTGTCCTCCTCCTCGTTCTGGCCGCGATCACGGCCGTGGTCTATTGGGACGATGTGTTCCCGGCCAAGCCCCCGACCGGTCTCGCCCCAGGCTCCGCCGACGAGACCGCCCCCGGCGCTCCGGCTCGCCCCTCCAACCACCCCGAGGAGCCCGAGGAAGTCCCGCCCGGACGCGGCGGCTCTATGTCCGGCTGACCCCCCCCGGGGTGGCCCGGCGCTCCGCGCCGGACTCTTCTAGACGCCCTCGAACCCCCCTGCCCCCCCCGCCCCCCTGCCGGCGCGACATCACTCCGCCCCCGGTCCCATCCGGCGCGGATTGCGCGGCGTGGCCGACCTGCGCGCCCCGCCTCCGCCCCCA
>CALMPG010000203.1 GCA_937871915.1 uncultured Phycisphaerales bacterium | reverse complement strand
CTGCCAGTCGATATCGTCGGTCTGGCCACATGCGCTGTCGTAGTTCCCTTCAAGAATAGTGAGGTGCGGAATGCTGACCGCCCTTTCTTTGATATCTGGCAGGCTAAGTTGGGTGCGTGTCGCTCGCCACTCTGTGGCGTTCGCGTCCGTTGGTACGCAGGAGCCCGCCTGCGGCGGTGATCGGTTATCATCAGTTGACAGAGGACGGGCTGCTGGATGTGCAAAAACTGCCAGCTTAGCCTCAATGGTGTTCCGATTGAGCTCGCGAAGCTTCTCGAGTAAAATTTCAAATGCCTTCATGTCGACGGGCAGACTTTCATCCTCCGAAGGCATCTGGCGTGGTTTCTGTCGTGGTGGCTCGATGACTACGCGCTCTTTCGAGCCATCCGCACGCGCGAACAGGAGCGCGCGTGGACGGGGTGGCCCGCGCCGCTGCGCGATCGCCATCCGGAGGCGCTGGCAGCCGTGCGCCACGAGCTCTGGGAGGAGGTGCTGCGCTGCCAGTACCTGCAGTGGCTCGCGGACCGCCAGCTCCGCCGCCCGGCCCCCGCGGCGGGACCCGGCGGCCCCGGGCGGGGCGGCTGGGGGGGGGGCGCTCGTGAGGACGCGGCCGATGAGTTCGCCGATGGGGACTTCCGCGCCCTTGGGGTGGAGGATTTCGAGGAAGCCCTCGGCGTCGGACTCGACTTCGAGGACGGCCTTGGAGGTTTCGATGCTGACGATGTGCTGCTTGGCCTTGACGCTTTCGCCGTGCTGGGCGTGCCAGTCCTGGACCGTCACGACGTCGTCGTTGACGGTTTCTCGCGGGATGCGGATCTCCGCGAGGATGGAGTTGGCGTCAGTGGACGAACTCACGCACGACCTCCATGGCTTTGGCGACGACGTGGGTTGGACCGGGGAGACACTGCTGCTCGAGCGGGCGGGCGGCGGGGATGGGGTTGGGGGTTGCGCTCAGTCGCTTGCAGGAGAGGCCGAGGGAGCCGAACCGCTCGGCGGCCTGGGCGATGATCTCGGCGCCGAGGCCGCAGAATCCCTGGCCCTCTTCGACGACGAGGAGCCGGCGGGTTTCGGTGAGGCTCTGCTCGAGGACGCCGATGTCGAAGGGGTACAGGCGGGTGGGGAAGAAGACGTCGGCGATGATCTCCTCTTCCTGGAAGAGGCGGACCGCGGCCTCCTCGGCGTCGAGGGAGGAGCCGCCGAGGGAGACGATGGTGACGTCGGCCTGGGAGGTTCCCGTGTCGGGCTTGAGGCGGGCGGTGGGGAAGAGTTCGTCGGTGAAGAGAAGGTCGAAGCCGGGCGGGGCCTCCGCGGAGACGTTCTGGCCGTAGAGGGTTTTGTTTTCGACGACGAGCGTGGGGCGATCGACGGTGCGGAAGAGGTCTTTGTAGAGCAGCGCGGGGGAGTAGCGATGGTGGAGGCAGAGGACCTGGGTGTCGGGGAGGCCGACGAAGTGCTTCTCGATCGATTGGGAGTGCGTGGCCGCGTAGCCGCGTTTGCCGCCCATGGGCGTGCGGATGATGACGGGGACGCGGACCTTGTCGTTGAACATGAAGCGGAACTTGGCGGCGTGGTTGACCCACTGGTCCATGCAGAGGGTCATGAAGTCGCCGAACATGATCTCGACGACGGGGATCATGGCGCGCATCGCGAGGCCGTTGCCGATGCCGGCGATGGCGTGCTCGGAGATGGGCGTGTTGCGGACTCTGTCGGGCCACTTGGCGGAGAGGCCCTGGGTGCACTTGAACGCGCCGCCGTAGGGCGACTCGATGTCCTCGCCGATGATGACGAGGTTGGGATGGTCGGTGAGGCCCTGCTCGAGGCCCTTGCGGACGGCGGCGACAGTTTTTTCACGCTCGAAGGCGCGGCGGGACCAGCGGTACTCGCGCTCGCGGTGGACGTTGCGGGCGATGGCGTCCTCGACCAGGCCCCACGGGGCGGCGTCGGCCGTCTTGACGGCGTCCTCGATCTCGGCCTCGATCTCGGCGATGAGGGCCTTCCAGCGCGGCGTGTCGCCGTGCTCGCGGAGGAGCGTGTTGATGGGGTCCTTCTCGCGGAAGGGGGCGACGTAGTCCTCGGGGCGGTTGTCGTCGCCCTTGGAGTGGGCCATGAGGCGGAAGGTGTCGACGCGGTGCCAGGCGGGCTTGCCGGTGCGGCGGATCTCGTCGATGCACGACTTCATGTTCTCGAAGAGGCGCGGCCAGTCCCAGGTGTTGGAGTGGTACGTCTTGATGCCGAAGGCCTCGGCGCGGGCGTTGATGTCGCCGGCGAGGGTCTGGGTCTGGCTGGTGGACTGGGCGAAGAGGTTGTTCTCGTTGACGAAGAGAACGGGGAGGTCCCACTTGCTGGCGATGTTGAGGGTTTCGTAGAGGGCACCCTGGCCGAGGGTGCCGTCGCCGATGTAGACGACCGCGACCCCACCACTGCCCTGCATCTTGTGGGCCATGGCCATGCCGGCGGTGACGGGGGCGATGCCGCCCTGGATGCCGTTGGAGTAGAAGCCGTCCTGCTGGAGGTGCTGGGACCCGCCGCGCCCGCCGCAGACGCCGACGGACTTGCCCATGACCTCGCCGAGCATGCCGAGGATGTTGCGGCGGTAGGAGAGGAAGTGGCCGTGGCCGCGGTGGTTGGAAAAGAGGGTGTCCGAGTCGGTCAGGCAGCGGGAGACGCTGACGCCGACGAACTCCTGGCCGATGCAGGTGTGGACGGTGCCGAAGAGTTTGCCCTCGGAGAAGAGCTTGAGGAGGCGCTGCTCGACGAGACGGATCGTGAGCGCGGCCTTGAGTTCGCTGGGATGCTGGTCGAGTGGGTCGGGCATGAGAGGATCAAGACTGCACGCAGAGGTTCGCCGAGGTCACGCGGGGGTTCGCGGAGAAGGCGGGGGGAAGAGGGGGGAGAATCTCGGAGACCGCCACTCCATCATCCTCTCTTCCTCGGCGAAACTCCGCGAAACCTCCGCGAACCTCCGCGTGCGCTTTGGTCGCTTATCGGGTCTTGGCTTTGGCCTTCTTCTTGCCGCTGGCTTTCTTGGGTGCGGAGGCCTTGGCCCTGGGGGATTTCTTGGCGGTGCCGCTCGCGCCGTCGCCCTTGCAGTCGTGGTAGTTGAACTCGACGAAGGACTTCTTTCCGGAGCCGTACTTGGCGAGGTACTCGCCCTCGATCCACTCGTAGGTCTTGGCCATGCCGTCGCGGAGTTTGGTGTCCGGCTCCCAGCCGAAGACCTCCTGGATCATGGTGTTGTCGGAGTTGCGGCCGGCGACGCCCTTGGGGGCGTCGAGCTTGTACTTGCGCTGGAGCTTGACGCCGGCGATGTTCTCGGCGATGGAGACGAGCTGGTTGATGCTCACGAGCTCGCTGGAGCCGAGGTTGATGGGCTCGAAGAAGGTCTTCGAGTCGGTGATCATCTGGATGCCCTTGACGCAGTCGGTGATGTACATGAACGAGCGGGTCTGGGAGCCGTCGCCCCAGATCTCGATCTCGAGCTTGCCGGTGTGCTTGGCGTTCATGACCTTGCGGCAGATGGCGGCGGGGGCCTTCTCGCGCCCGCCCTCCCAGGTGCCGAAGGGGCCGTAGACGTTGTGGAAGCGGGCGACGCGGAAGGGGAGGGCGAAGTCCTCGCGGAAGTGGCGGCCCATGCGCTCGGAGAAGAGCTTTTCCCAGCCGTAGCCGTCCTCGGGCATGGCGGGGTAGGCGTCGGCCTCTTTGAGGGCCGTCACGTTGGCGTCGCGCTGTTTGTCGGCGTTGTAGACGCAGGCGCTGGAGGCGTAGAAGAAGCGGTCGACGCCGACCTCCTTGGCCGCGACGAGCATCTGCGTGTTGATCATCACGCTGAGCATGCACTCGGCCTTGTGGGTCTCGATGAAGCCCATGCCGCCCATGTCGGCGGCGAGCTGGTAGACCTTGGCGCCGGCGCGGCCCTTCAAGACGCGCCGGCAGTTGTCCATGCTCATCAGGTCGCCCCTGGCGCCGCCGATGTTGGTGGCGGCGCGGTGGACCTGGTACCACTCGTCGAGGGGCTTCTTGTCAACGGAGACCACGTGGGTGTGGCCGCGCTTGAGCATTTCGGAGACGAGGTGGCCGCCGATGAAGCCGCCGCCGCCGCAGACGATGATGGGCTGATTGCGATCGATGCGAGACATGGGGGTTCCGTGGAAGTGAGAAGTGAAAAGTGAGGAGTGAGAAGACGCGGGGGCTAGCGGACGCCGGTGGGGCGGGTGGAGCGGCTGCCGCAGGCGGTGCCGCGGAAGGGGTGGTTGGCGTCGGGTTGAGGGCGGCTGGGGGCGGGCGCGGGGGCGGTGGAGGGTGAATCGGCGAGCGCGGGCGAGTGTAGGTCGGAGGGTCCGAGAACTTGGGCGTTTGCGGCGTTGCGGAGGGGGCTCGCCTGCTTGGGCGCGGCCGGGACCTCGGAGTTGGCGGCGACGGGGGCGGATATGGACATGTCGGTCTCCTTGGAAGGGACGGGTAGTACGCACCATCATCGGTTGTGGTGCGGTTGGGCTGAACGCGCGGCGGGTTTGGGGGCGTGCGTCTTGTGGTTGTTTGGGTTGGGTATGGGGAGTTTCATGGGGGTTTTGGTGAGGGTCGCTACCTTTGCAGCACCATGACTCTTCTTCAACTGCTGTGCGTGTTGATGGCCATGCTGGGCCAGCCGGTCGGGGCGGGCGCGGACGCGCTGTTGCCGGGGCTCGAGCCGCAGGTGACGCCGATCCGGATGGGCGTGCTGACGTTCAACATCCGGTACGGGACCGCGCCCGACAAGGGGAACGCGTGGCCGAAGCGAAAGGGGCAGGTGTTCGCGATCTTGAACGACGATCGCCTGGAGGTGATCGGGGTGCAGGAGGCGCTGCGATTTCAACTCGATGAGATCCGCGCGGCGTGTTCAAGGCTCGGCGAGATCGGCGTGGGGCGGGAGGATGGGAAGACCAAGGGGGAGTATTCGGCGATTCTGTATCGCACGGACAAGTGGAGGCCGGTGGAGTCGGGGACGTTCTGGCTTTCGGAAACGCCGGACGAGCCGGGGTCGAAGTCGTGGAAGACGGCGTGCACGCGGGTTTGCACGTGGGCGAAGTTTGAGCAGATGAGCGTGAACGGGGGGGGGCCGAAGCGGTTCTGGATGTTCAACACGCACATGGATCATGAATCGGCCGAGGCGCGGCTGAACGGGGCGAGGCTGATCGCCAAGAGAATCGCCGAGCGCGGGGACTCGCTGCCGGTGGTGGTGACGGGGGACTTCAACTCGGATGAGGGGGAAGCGGCGGCGCGGTACTTCACGGCGCCGCCGATGGAGGGGGAGGGGAAGTCGCCGCTCGGGCCGATGCTGGACACGTTTCGGATGGTGAATCCGGAGGCGCGGGACAGTTGCACGTTCCACGGGTGGGACCCGACGAAGCGGGAGGGGAAGAAGATCGACTACATCCTGGTGCAGCCGGGGGCGCGGACGATCGCGGCGTGGATCGACTGGAGATTCCAGGAGGGGCCGCCGGTGGTGAGCCCTTCGGATCACTATCCGGTGGGGGCGGTTGTGGAGTTGGCGGGGGCGCGCGAGTCGGCGCAGGATGGACAATCCAAGGCGGGAACACCGAGGTGAAGCCTTCCTCTCGCTTACGCGAGAGGCTCTTTGAGGACTTCACGGGCGGCGGCGAGGAGGCGGGTATGGAGTGCGGGCGGGGCGCCGAGGATGCCGGCGTTAGTTTCCAGGCCGCGGCCGTGGGAGAAGTCGAGGGGTTTGCCGCGGATGTCGGTGATGGTGCAGCCGGCCTCCTGGGCGAGGAGCATTCCCGCGGCGTGGTCCCAGATGCGTTCGATGTAGCCCTTCCTGGAGGGGAGGCGGAGGTAGACGTCGGCGTCGCCGCGGGCAAGGAGGGCGTACTTGGCCTGGCTGTCCATGTTGATGGAGGGGCCGACGGGGCCGGCGCGGCTCATGATGTCGGCGGCGATGTCCTTGCGGGTGTGGGCGGTTTCGACGCTCTCGGCGAGGCGGGCGGGGTGGTCGGCGGGGAGGGGCGGAAGGGAGAGGCGGGTTGGGGCGGTGGGGTGCTCGGGGTTGAGTTCGAATGCGCCTTGGGAGCGGAGGGCGTAGGAGATGGAGCCCGCTTGAGAATGAAAGTCGGAGGTCGTCCTCCGCTTGCGCGGAGGGCTCGTAGGGGCGAGGTTGGGGCAGCCGAGGATGCCGAGTTCGACGGCGCCGTTGCGGATGAAGGCGAGGGAAATGCAGTATTGCTCGCCGCGCAGGAAACCCTTGGTGCCGTCGATGGGGTCGAGGGTCCAGCCGCCCTCGCTGGACGTGAGGGCGGCGGGGTCGGCGTCGCCGAGATCGACGGCGGCGATGAGGTCGTCGGCGGTGGGTTTGGGCCACGCGCCGCTCTCGTGGAGCGCGGCGAGGCAGGCTTCGAGGTGGGTTTGGTGTTCGGGCTGCTTGAGGAACGCGCCGGATTCTTCGGCGATCAGGCCGCGCCGCATGATGCCGGCCTGAGTGAGGGCGCGGGCGACGACGGCCTGGGAGGCGAAGTCGCCGATGGTGACGGGGGAGGCGTCGTCCTTGGTCATGGCCCGGAGGGCGTCGAGGGAGCGTTGGACGTGGCGGCAGACGGCGGCCGCGGCTTGGACGGCGGCGATCGCGGGCTCGATCGCGGGGACGCTCACTCGGGGGGCTCCAGGTCGCGGGCGCGTTTCTTGGCGCGGTTGTAGCGGAGGTTGAGGATCAGGACGATGCCCGCGACGACGGCGAGGCCGCCGTAGAAGTACATCGGGTTGTCGCGCGGGAGGTAGCGGTTGATGAACCCGGCGCCCGCGAACATGAGGGCGCAGCCGAGGATGCTGCCGAGCATGATGCCCAGGAAGGTCATGAAGCGGGGGAGGCCGAGGAGGCGGCCGAAGATGGCCCCGCCGATGGCGCCGGTCGCGGCGAGGGGGATCGCGACGAACGAGATCAGGCCGATGAAGGTGGCGCGGCGGATCCAGGGGTGGCTCTTGAGGAGGAACTGGCCGTCCTCGGAGAGGGCCAGGACGCGCGGGCCGAGCCAGGGGATCTTGAAGAGCCATCCGAGGTGGAACGCGAGCATGATGGCCGTCATGACGTCCATCCAGACGACCATGGCGAAGAGTTCCCAGGCGGTGAAGAAGTCGGCGGGGTCTTCGCCGCCCGCCTTCTCGCCGCCGAGGATGACGAATCGGCCGAGGAAGAAGAAGGTGGCGACGGCGGTGAGGACGAGCTTGCGGACGTAGGCCGCGCCGACGAAGGCCCACAGGAAACCGAGGATGGCGAGCGTCGCGGCGGGGGGCCCGATGAGGGTGGCGATCCAGAGGGTGGGCTGCTCGCGGCGGAGGCGCTCGGCGTGCTGGTGCTCGGCGTGGGCGAGTTCGGTGGAGGTTCGATTGAGGGCGGACTGGCTCATGGGGGCGGCGGACGGGGGGACCAACGACGACAATACGCAAGGGCGGCCATGATGTTTGGGATTCGGGGTGAATCGCGGGACGCTACGCTGGGCGTGTGGCGCAGGGCGGCACCAGGACCGGGTTGATGTCCAGCACGCTGATGCTGTGGGCGTTGCCGGTTGCGCTGTGGGCACTGGCGACGGGGTACTCCGGGTTTGACCTTGGGAAGTATTCGGACGATTGGTCGCAGTCGTTCATCAATCCGTCGAACGGGAGCGTGGACGCGGCGTTTCATCCGTGGGTGCGGTGGCCGTATTTCTTCCGGCCGCTGTACTTTGTGGTGATCTGGGGGATCAACACGGCGTTCTGGGAGCGGGACTGGGTGCGGCATGCGATCTGCGCGATGGTGCACCTCGGGGTGGGAGCGCTCCTGTTTCGGGTGTTGCGGCGGATCGGGGTGTCGGCGGGGGTGGCCATCGCGGGGGTGACGGTGTTTCTGGTGTGGCCGCTCAATGGGGAGGCGGTGCTGTGGCCGGCGGCGATCGGGTTGCCGCTTGGGGCGGCGGCGTGGCTGGCGGGGTGCTCGCGAGCGGTGGCCTTTGCGCGCCAGACGCCGGATGGGCGGCCGTGGTGGCGGGTGGCGGAGCTCGGCGCGTGGGCGTTTGTCGCGGCGTGCTTTCACGAGCAGGCGGCGGCGGCGACGGCGGGGGTGGGTGCGCTGTATCTGGGGTGTTGTGCCAAGGAGAAAGGATGGGGGCTGCGGGTGCGGCGGGCCGCGCTGGCGACGGTGGGGTGTGGGGCGGGGTGCGCGATGTATGGAGCGCTGCTGATGGCGACGGCGCCGCGGGGGCGGCGGGGGTCGATGGGGAGT
>CALMPG010000202.1 GCA_937871915.1 uncultured Phycisphaerales bacterium | reverse complement strand
AGACCTGCCCGCAGTGCGGCCACCAGTTCCCCGAGCCCAACAGGCAGCAGCACGAGGCGAAGGCCAGCACCGAGGGCATCCTCAGCGGCCAGACCACGCGCGAGGAGCACCGCGTCAGTGAGACGACGTACCACGTGCACTACAAACGCAGCGACCCCTCCGCGCCGCTGACCATGCGGGTTGAGTACCGCGTCGGCTTCAACCGCTACTTCCGCGAGTGGGTCTGCTTCGACCACACCGGATACGCGCGGACCAAGGCCGAGGCCTGGTGGCGGGCACGCTCGGTCGAGCCGGTCCCCGGCGGCACGGAGGAAGCGGTCGACATGGCCAAGGCCGGGGCGCTCGCGCCGACGCTCTCGATCACCGTCGAGAAGAAGGCCGGCGACCAGTTCGAGCGCGTCACCCAGCACGTGCTGGGCGACAAGCCGCCGCGCCTTGACAGCGAGGAAGGTCTGCCGGACCGGCCGCCGGAGCCCGCGGGCATGACGTACGGCATCCCCGAAGACGAAATCCCCTTCTGAACAAGGAGTATCGCATGATCACGATCACGATCGAAGAGACCGACAAGGACGGGCAGTTGCTTGGACGCCACGTGGCCTCAGCGCCGATCGACAAGAACGACACCAAGGGCATCGGCTCGCTGCTGGCGAGGAGCGTCGGCGGCCTGATGTACCACACCGAGGCACGCGCGGAGATCCCGCTGCTGATCGCGGCCTCCGGGACGCACCGGGCGAGTTCGTGCACGCGGGCGATCGGCCACGCGGCGGGCTTGGCCACAGGGACGTACGGCTTCGACCTGGCGATCAAGCCCTTGATCGAGATCAACCGCTTGCTGGACTATCGCGCCAGCAAGCGCGGCCGCGAGACCGCGGCGCAGACGCTCAAGATCATGGGCGCCACCATCCGCCGCCGCGAGGACAACGACTAAGCGATGAGCGATGGCCCTTCAATCCTGCTCGAGTCGGCGCGCACGTACCTCGCCCGTGGGTATGCGGTCATCCCCGTGCCGGCGCGGAAGAAGATCCCCGTGCTCAAGGGGTGGACGGACCTGCGCCTGGCGGACCCGGCCCTGCCGCAGCACGTCAACGGCACGGGGAGCATCGGCGTGCTGCTGGGAGAGCCCAGCGGCTGGCTCGTGGACGTGGACCTGGACTGCGAGGAGGCGGTGGCGCTCGCGCCGGCGTTCCTGCCGCCGACGGGCGCGAAGTCCGGTCGGCCCGGCAAACCATCATCGCACTGGTGGTACGTCTGCGAGGGAGCGAAAACCCGCAAGCATCAGGACCCGGCCACCAAGAAGATGATCGTCGAACTCCGGAGTACGGGCGCACAGACGGTCGTCGGCCCAAGTATGCATCCCAGCGGGGAGCCGTACGACCCGCTCGAAGGCGAGCCCGCCGTCGTGGATGTCGAGGCGCTCGGTGCGGCGGTCACGGCGCTGGCGAATGCTGTTATCGAGCAGCGCCATGGGTGCAAGGAACGTCCGCGTTCACAACCCACCGCACTAGGAACGCGAACGTTCCTAGCCGACGACGCCGTCCTCCGCCGCGCCGTGGCGTACCTCGACCGCATTCCGCCGGCGATCTCCGGCTCGGGCGGGCACGGCCAGACGTATGCCGCCGCGACGGCGATGGTGCATGGGTTCGGGCTGGACCCGGAGACGGCGTTCGGGCTGCTGCTCGATCGTTACAACCCGCGATGCCAACCGCCGTGGTCGGAGAAGGAGCTGCGTCACAAGGTCCGCGACGCCGCGAGCAAGCCGCACGATCGCCCGCACGGATGGCTGCGCGATGCAGAGAAGCCCGAGGACATGGGCGGTGTGGACCTCTCCGGGTTCGATCCCGAGCGCCGGCGCGCCGCTGGCGAGCGGCCCCGCTCGGAGCGTCCACCCGACCCGGGGTCGTTCCCCGATCACCTGCTCCGCGTGCCGGGCTTCATCGAGCAGGTCGTGGCGCACAACCTGGCGACGGCCACGCGGCCGCAGCCGGTCCTGGCGCTCGCGGCCGGAATCTGTCTCCAAGCCGTGCTCGCGGCCCGCAAGGTGCGCGACGAGCGCGGCAACCGCACGAACGTCTACTGCGTCGGCGTCGCCCCCTCGGGTGCGGGCAAGGACAACGCTCGCAAAGTCAACAAGAACATCCTCTTCGCCGCCGACATGGTCGAGCACGAGGGGAACGAGGACCTAGCGTCGGACGCCGGGCTCATCACCGCCGTGGAGGTCGAGCCGGCGATCCTGTTCCAGATCGACGAGTTCGGCCGCTTCCTCCGCACCATCGGCGACCCCAAGAAGGCACCTCACCTGTTCAACGTGCTGACGGCGCTCATGAAGCTCTACAGCAGCGCAGACACGGTCTTCCGGGGCAAGGCCTACGCGGACAAGAAGCGGAACAAGGTGGTCGATCAGCCGTGCGTGAGCGTCTACGGCACGACCGTGCCCGAGCACTTCTTCGAGTCGCTCACCGCCGACAGCCTGAGCGACGGGTTCATCGCCCGCCTGCTCGTGTTCGAGTCGGCCGACACGCCGGCGCGGCAGCGCGCCAAAGCGACGGGCGTCCCCGAACCCCTGAAGCAGGCCGCCGAGTGGTGGGGATCGTTCAAGCCCGGCGGCAACCTCGCCCCCGAGCACCCCCAGCCGATCGTGGTCGAGGCCACGCCGGAGGCGGGCGCGGTGTTCGACGCGCTCGCGGCGATGGTGGACGCCGAGCTCGGCAAGCCGGACGAGGCGGGGCGGTCGCTGTGGGCCCGCGCCGAGGAGAAGGCCTGCCGCCTGGCCCTCATCTACGCCTGCTCAGCCAACGCCCCAAAGCCGGTGATCGACGAGGACGCCGCCCGCTGGGCGTGCGACCTGTCGTCGTACCTGACGCGGCGGATGCTCTACATCGCCCACGAATGGGTCGCCGACGGCGTGTTCGACGCCCGGCAGAAGCGCGTGGTCCGGGTGGTGCGCAAGGCGGGTGGAAAGATCTCCCGCAGTGAACTCTGCCGCAAGACGCAGTGGTTGACGCAGCGGGAGCGTCAGGAAGTCATCGACAACCTGCTGGAAACCCAGCAGTTGCGGCAAGAGGAGGAATCCTCCGCGACGCGGCCGAGGGTCTGGTATGTGCTGGCATGAGCCGAATAGTTCAATCATTCATCCATTCACCGCGCGCGCACGCGGGGCGCAGGTGCATGGGCGTAAAGGAGGTAATGAAAGATTGAAAGATCTCTCTCTTTCATCATGTACTTCCGATCCCGGCTCCGCCGTTCCCGCAGGCGGCCTTGTGGTCGCGGCCTACGCCCGCGGGAACACGATCGTGCTGCTCGACCGGACCGGCTGCCGCATTGCTGCCTTCAACGCCGACAGGCTCGGGCCGCTCGACGCCGCCGCGGAGGCACGCCTGCGTTGGCGGCAGGCGACGGCCCGCATAGCGAACCAGATGGCACGCTACGCCAAGCAGAAGCGTGATGCCTGGGCGAAGCGGACGGACTCGCTCGCGTCGTCATTCAACAGACGGTGGTACGACCGCGACCCGTTGGGCGGACGTGCCCGCTTCGAGAGGTACAAGACCCGGGATTGGGCCGGCGCCGCCCACCGGTTGATGGAGCAGATCACGAACCGGCATCGTGTGCGGACAAGATCGGGGTGGCAGCGATGGTCGTACTCGGTCAGCAACAACCAAGCCAAGCGAGCGGCAGCCTATGAGCGTTGTCGGCAAAATCTCGGCCAAGCAGGTCATGTCGATGGTCGAACGCCAGCAGTTCCGCTGCGCGATCAGCGGCAGGGAGCTGACGCCGGAGACGGCGTCCCTGGACCACATCACGCCGCTGGCGCGGGGAGGCAAGCATGAACTCGGGAACGTCTGGGCCGTCGATCATCAGATCAACACCGCCAAGGGGACGCTCACGGTCGAGGAGTTCGTCACGATGTGTTGCGACGTCGCGCGGCACCAGCACGCCCTACGGGGGAGCCTTACGGCCTCCGAGTCCGCCGAGGGGTGAGCGGTTCCTCCGGACGGGGGGACCGGTCCCGATACGCCCGCGGGAACAGCCGCGCTTGGCGACAGAGTTTGTTTCGCGCGTCCGGACGCGGGGACGCCCGGTGGCGGGGTTGGTACGCCGCCCCGCCAAGAACGCGACGTGGGCCAACGTGGACGGACCCGTGGCGAACGGGCGCGGCCCGTAGTAGGCGGGAATCGGGGCGGTGTGCCGCCCCCGGACGGGCCTGACGCCCGAGCGATTCAGCGAACCAGCCAACCAGCGATCCATGACCTGCCGCGTGCGCGGCGGGCCACCACGACGCCCATGCGCCGCGCCCTCGCCGGTGCCCACGACGGAGATCGCTATGAACATCGAGATGCTTCCCATCGGCGCGGTCAAGGAGTACGACCGCAACCCCCGCACCATCAACGACGCCGCGATCGATGCGGTTGCCATGTCGATCGAGACCTTCGGCTTCAAGATCCCGATCCTCATCGACGGTGACGGCGTGATCATCGCCGGGCACACGCGGCTCCGCGCCGCGCGGAAGCTCGGGCTGAAGGAAGTGCCGACCATCCGCGCGACGGACCTGACGCCGGACCAGGTGAAGGCGCTGCGCATCGCCGACAACAAGGTCGCGTCCCTGACCTCGTGGGACATGGAACTCCTCCCCATCGAGCTCGCCGACCTGAAGGGCGTGGATTTCGACCTCGCCGTGCTCGGGTTCAGCGGCGAGGACCTCGCAGCGATCATGGCCCCGGCGGGGAACGACGGTCTCACCGATCCGGATGATGTGCCCGCGCCGCCCGACGCCGCAACCACGGTGCCCGGTGATATTTGGGTGCTCGGCAACCACCGGCTCATGTGCGGGGACAGCAGCAAGCCCGCGGATCTGGACCGTCTTCTCGATGGCCAGTCGATCCACCTGGTCAATACGGACCCGCCGTACAACGTGAAGGTCGAGCCGCGCTCGAACAACGCCATCGTCGCTGGCCTGAGTTCGTTCGCGCTGCCCGGCAAGGCCGACCCTCACCAGCACGACCAGCAGAGCGCCGACCTCAACCGCTACCCGGAGAAGAGCCGCGCGACGCACAAGAAGCTCCGCGCCAAGGATCGTCCCTTGGCCAACGACTTCCTGAGCGACGAGGCGTTCGACAAGATGCTCGCGGCGTGGTTCGGCAACATCACCCGCGTGCTCATCCCCGGCGGCACGTTCTACATCTGGGGCGGGTACGCCAACTGCGGCAACTACCCGCCGGTGCTCAAGCGCTGCGAACTCTACTTCACGCAGGCGATCATCTGGATCAAGGAGCACCCGGTCCTGACGCGGAAGGACTTCATGGGCAACCACGAGTGGTGCTTCTACGGCTGGAAGGAAGGCGCGGCCCATCGCTTCTTCGGCCCGGCCAACGTGCCTGACACCTGGTCGATCAAGAAGGTGAACCCGCAGAGCATGGTCCACCTCACGGAGAAGCCCGTGGAACTCGCGCGGCGTGCGATCGAGTTCTCTTCGCGTCCCGGTGAGAACGTGCTCGACCTCTTCGGCGGCTCAGGCTCCACGCTGATCGGCGCGGAGATGACCGGGCGGCGGGCGTTCCTCATGGAGCTCGACGCGCTCTACTGCGATGTGATCGTGCAGCGGTGGGAGAAGTTCACGGGCCGCAAGGCGGAGCGGATGGGCTCGAACGCCGTGGCCGCAGAAAACGCCCCGGCGAAGGCCGAGGCGTGAAGGAGGGAGCGATGGACTCAGGCGTCCTGGTCGCCCTCCCTGAGGGCGTAATACTCGGTCATGGCGTCCTCGAACACCGTCGCGGACGCCGGGACGTAGAGGCGGCCCCGTCTGCCGGTTCGATCGATGATCGAGCGCTCGTAGAGGAACAGGACCGCGACGTTGATCCGCGTCCAGGGGATGCCGGTGCGCTCGTGCAGATCGACGCGGGTCAGGCCCTGCGATCCGGCCGCGTCCAACTCGTGAGCCACCGTCTCGAAGGACTCGAGCGGGCAGGTGTGGCGGTAGGGCCTGCCCGTGCCCCGCGCGGTCGCTCGAACGACCAGTCTGCCGTCATCGATGCTGAACGTCACCGTGGCGAGGTCGATGGGCGGCATGGGTCAGTCCCCCCTTCCCGGACTCGGGTTGTCGTCCTCGGGGTCGTACCGCAAGGTCGCGGTGCCGTCGGGGTTGATGGTGGGCTGCGAGCCTTCCCACGGGCGCGGCTGCTCGTAGCAGCAGAGGTAGAGCGCTGGCGCGGCTGCGTCCCGCAGCGTCAGACGGTGGTGCTCATCGACCTCCGCTGTCGCGCAGACCTGCGCCTCGGCGTAGGCCGCGTTGAACCGCGGGCCGTTGATGATGCCCACGACGACTTGGGCGTTGGGGTCGAGCCCCTGGAGCGCCTCGAACAACTTCTTGACGGTAAGCATGGGTCAAGCCCCCTTCCCGGCGACGAAGACGCCCTTGTCGTGCTTCTTGAAGCGGGCCTTGTCACCCTTGGCGGCGATCTCGCGGATGATCGCGGCGTAGAGCGTGGCCTCGGGCGTCTTGCCGCCGGGGCTCTTCCACAGGCCCTTGGCCTCCATCTCCGCGATCATCTCCTTGGCCCGCATGGGAACCTTCGCGCCAGCGATCACCTGCGCCGCGGCGTCGAGGCCGCTGACGCGCTTAGGCTTGGTCTCCTTCGCGGGCTTCGGGGCCTTCGCCGCCTTGGACGGCTTCGCGGCCTTCGCGTCGTTGCTCTTGACCGGGGCCGCAGGCTTTCCGTCCAAGCGGTCCTTGATCTCGGCGAGCGCGGCCTTGCGGAGGCGCTCGGTCTTGGCCGCCCCCTCGGCGCGGGCGGCGCTCTTGGACATCTTCGGGGTGCGGGGATTCGGGGCCTTCTTGGACTTCGTACTCATGATCATCTCCAGAACGGTGGTGCGGAACTCCGCCGCACGCCGCGGCGGGGAATCGGGGCCGGCGCGGTTCCCCGCGCCGCCTCGCGGTCAGCAACCGGCTACGCGCTCCATCTCGTTGAGCACGTCGTGGACCATCGAGTTGGTAGCGGCGGCGCGGCCGCGCCGGTCGGTCCCGTAGACCGCCTTGGCGACCTCGACGGCCTTGGCGTAGCGGGCGTCGCGGTCCTCATCGCGCCCGATGGCGGCGATGCAGACCTCGCCCTCCATCACGTACGCGCCGTTGTCGTTGCGGGTGATCTCGATGTCCCCGTGTTGGCCTGCGATCACGATCGTCTTGATGGTCATGGGTGTGCTCCTTGTCGTGGGGGCGTGGTGCCGTGCTCATTCGCCTTTGAGAAAGTCCTCGACGTGCTCGGGGTCCATGTTGGCCATGAACCCGACGAGGTTGACCAGGTCCTCGCGGACCTTGCCGAGGTTGCCGACGAGCCCCCAGTTGGCCGGGGCGGCGGCGTGCTCCTTGTCGTTGATGTCGAGGTGCATGCTCAGCACGTCGAGCAGGCGGGCGATGTCGTTCCGCCTTGCGGCGTACATCTCGGCGGCGGTCGGTTCCGGCTTCGTGGTCTTGGGGGGGCGCGTTGTCATGGTCGTGCTCCTGTGCGTGGTGCTCTGGTAAACAGCGAAGCCCGCGATTCGCGGGCTTCAGGTCGTGGGGCGGTTGTCGTTCTTGCGGTCCCAACTCGTCGTGTCCTTTGGCTCGCCGACCGCCGCGAGGTAGTCGATCAGGTCCCCGGCGGCCCAGGTGTCGCCCTCGACCGCGTCGTGCTCGTTTGGCCCGTCGCGTCCGTCGCGGTCGATCTCGAAGAGGCGGAAGCCGCCCGTGTTCGTGGTGTCGATCGCCCATGCGCGGCCGTCGGAGGTGTGGACCTCGACGCTGGCGACGGTGAATCCCCGGCGGCCCAAGGCGTTGGCGATCCCGATGGCGTTCTTCGTGCTGGTCTTCATCGCGTGGTTCTCCGTCGCGGGGTTCGTGGTTCGCCCCGCGTTGTGACACATGAAGCCATGACATCCGCGCACCGGCAAGGCGAATGTGCGAGGATTCGCCGTCAATCTCGCCTTTGTGGGCAACTACGCGGAACATGTGGGCAAGTGGCGAAACACGCGGGGACGGGAGGTCCGCGATGACTCCCGAACACGCGCCTAGTCCCGGGCCGGGCGGGGCGGCGTCGGGGATGGCGCGGCTGAACCCCGCCGCGCTCCCCGTGGGGGATGCAGCCCGTGTGCTTACGCGCATCGGGGGTGCGGGCGGCAAGGCAGTTACCGAGGTGATGCTTCTCGCGGACATCGATGCGGGCGCGCCGGCCAACGCTGACGGCACGCTCAACCTCGTCCATTACGCCGCGTGGCTGGTGAAGGAGATGATGCGGGGGGGCGCTGGTGGCGATTGACCCTCGCAAACTCAAGCCCGGCGAACTTGCGCGGCTGCTGAATAGCACCCCGTTGGGCGAGGTGATCAGCGAGCGCCAGCTCCACCGGCACCGCACGCGCGCGGGCTTTCGTGTCGCGGCGGATGGCGATGCGGGGAAGGTCGACATGTTCCGGTACGTCGCCTGGCTGGTGACGACGCGGCACGAAGCGCTTGCGGAAGCAGCGCGGGAACCCGACGGACTGACCGGATACGAGGCGATGAAGGAGCGGGCGAGGCAGCGCAACGCCATGCTCTCGCTCTCGGGGCGCGACATCGGCGACCTGCCGCCGGTGGTCGATCCGGCGCGGCGCGAACGGGCGGCCCGGGACTTCCGGTTCTTCTGTGAAACGTACTTCCTCCAGACGTTCCATCTCACATGGTCGGGCGACCACCTCAAGGTCATCACCAAGATCGAGCAGGCGGTGCTGGAAGGTGGGCTGTTTGCGATGGCAATGCCGCGCGGCAGCGGCAAGACCAGCCTCTGCGAGGTGGCGTGCCTGTGGGCGCTGGTGTTCGGCCATCGCGAGTTCGTTGCCTTGATCGGCTCGGACGAAGAGCATGCGGCCGGGATGCTCGAATCGATCAAGACGGAGCTGGAGAACAGCGAACTCCTCGGGGCCGACTTTCCCGAGGTCTGCCACCCCATCCGCTCGCTCGAGGGCATCCACCAGCGAGCCTCGGGACAGCTCTACCAGGGGAAGCAGACGCACATCGGCTGGACGGCGCGGGAGATCGTGCTCCCGACCATTCCCGGCTCGGCCGCTTCGGGCGCGATCATCCGTGTGGCTGGCATCACCGGGCGCATCCGCGGCATGAAGCACAAGCGTTCCGACGGTGTGAGCGTCCGGCCGTCGCTTGTGCTCATCGATGATCCTCAAACCGACGAGAGTGCGCGGTCGCCGTCGCAGTGCGCCAACCGTGAGCGCATCCTCGCCGGGGCGATCCTTGGGCTGGCGGGACCGGGGAAGAAGATCGCGGGACTGATGACACTGACGGTCGTGCGCCCTGACGATCTGGCCGACCGCATCCTGGACCGCGACAAGCACCCGCAGTGGCAGGGCGAGCGGACGAAGATGGTGTATGCCTTCCCCGCGCGGGAGACCCTGTGGCAGCGGTACGCGGAGGTGCGGGCCGAGGGCCTGCGGAACGATCGCGGAATCAAGGCGGCCACCGAGTTCTACAACCAGCACCGCACCGCGATGGACGAGGGTGCGGTGATCGCGTGGCCCGAGCGGTTCAACCATGACGAACTCTCGGCGCTCCAGCACGCGATGAACCTGAAGCTCCAGAACGAAGCGGCCTTCTTCGCGGAGTACCAGAACGAGCCGCTTCCCGAGGTTCAGGCGGCAGACGATCTGCTCACCGCCGATCAGATCGCGGCGAAGGTGAACGGGCAGGCCTGTGCCGAGGTGCCCATCGGATGTACGCGGCTAACGATGTTCGTGGACGTGCAGGGCAAGGCCCTGTTCTACCTCGTCGCCGCGTGGGAGGACGACTTCACCGGCTACGTCATCGACTACGGCACGGAACCGGACCAGAAGGCGGCGTACTTCACGCTGCGAGATGTCCGGCGCACTCTCGGCATCGCAGCTCCCCGTGCCGGCGTTGAGGGCGCGATCTACGCCGGGCTGGAACGGCTGGTCGCCTCGCACCTGGCACGCGAGTGGCGGCGTGATGACGGCGCGATGGTCCGGATCGACCGCTGCCTGATCGACGCGAACTGGGGCTCGTCAACGGACGTGGTCTACCAGTTCTGCCGCCAGAGCCCGCACGCGGGCGTGCTCATGCCCAGCCACGGGCGATACGTCGGGGCGAGCAGCATTCCCTTCTCCGACTACAAGCGCAAGCGGGGCGACCGCGTGGGGCTCAACTGGCGCATCCCCGTGGTCACCGGCAAGCGGGCCGTGCGGCACGTCGTGTTCGACACGAACTACTGGAAGTCGTTCGCCCACGCGCGGCTCGCGGTGCCGATGGGCGACCCGGGGTGCCTGTCATTGTTCGGCCAGAAGGCCGAGCAGCACCGGCTGCTGTCCGAGCACCTGACCAGCGAGTACCGCGTGAAGACCGAGGGTCGCGGCCGCACGGTGGACGAGTGGAAGCTCCGCGTGGAGGGCCTCGACAACCACTGGCTCGACTGCATGGTCGGCGCGGCGGTCGCGGCATCCATGCAAGGTGCCGTGCTGTTCGGAACGGACACGCGGGCGGTGGTGCGGCCGCGCATGAAGCTTTCGGCGCTCCAGGGAGGGCGACACTGATGCCGCGTGTGAAGCAAGACGCACCATCCCAAGGCGGTCAGAAGGTGGGACTCGTTTGCCGTGGCTGCGGATGCCAGCACTTCCGCGTGGTGTATGTGAAGCACCGACCCGGCGGGGTCGTGGTCCGCCGGCGCGAGTGCCGCCACTGCGGCCGGCTCACGCTGACCCGCGAGACGCAGGTCGGCGGTTGATCTATCGACCGAACTTCCGCCGCATTCGCCACTCTGACGGCGGTTCGCGTAGATGCCCGTAGACGCGGCGGGTGCCGCGGCTCGGAGCGATCATGCCGGACCCCACCCCCGACATTGAGCAGGCGATCCGCGACAACGCGGCCGGTCCCGCCAAGGCGGCGGGCGATTCCGGCAGCGTGGAGCAGCATCCGATCCCCCACCAGATCGAGGCCGATCGGTACCTGGCCTCCAAAGCGGCGGCCAAGTCACCGGCGAAGGCGCTGCGACTGACGCGGTTGATTCCGCCCGGCGCGGGGGGCGGATGATGCTCGGGCTGTTCCGATCCAAGCCGACGCCGCCCAAGCCCCTCACGCCTGCGAAGGGCGGGTTCATTCGCCGGTTCATCCGCGCCGGGTTCGACTCGGCCGTCACCAACGACGCCAATCGCCGCCACTGGGTGAACGCCGACGGGCTGAGCGCCGATGCGGCCGCGTCCCCGGAGGTGCGCCGCACGCTGCGCAACCGCGCCCGCTACGAGACGGCCAACAACGCCTACGCCAAGGGCATCGTTCTGACGCTCGCCAACGACGTGGTCGGCACCGGGCCGCGCCTGCAACTGCTCACCGACGATGACGATGCCAACCAGCGCATCGAGCAGGCGTTCACGGCGTGGGCCAAAGCGATCGGCCTGCCCGAGAAGCTCCGCACCATGCGGGCCTCCCGCGCGACCGACGGCGAGGTGTTCGCCGTCCTCAGCAGCAACCCGAGACTGCCGACGCCCACGAAGCTCGACGTGCGCCTGGTCGAGGCGGACCAGGTCGCCACGCCCGATCTGTCGCTTCTCGATGCGAGCGCCGTGGACGGAATTGTCTTCGACGAGTTCGGCAACCCCGCCGAGTACCACATCCTCAAGGGTCACCCCGGCGACACGCGCACGGGGTTCCTGGGGATCGAGTACGACCGCGTACCCGCCGAGTCCGTCCTGCACTACTTCCGTGCCGATCGGCCGGGACAGAGCCGGGGCGTGCCGGACATCACGCCCGCGCTGCCGCTGTTCGCGCAGCTCCGCCGGTTCACGCTCGCGGTTCTGGGCGCGGCGGAGACGGCCGCCGACTTCGCGGGCATCCTCTACACCGACGCCCCGGCCAACGGCGAGGCCGAGAGCGTCGAGCCGATGGACTCCATCGAGCTCGAGGCCCGCTCGCTGCTGACCATGCCCGGCGGCTGGAAGATGGCGCAGGTGCAGGCCGAGCAGCCCAGCACGACCTACGCCGAGTTCAAGCGCGAGATCCTCAACGAGATCGCCCGCTGCCTGAACATGCCCTTCAACGTCGCGGCGTGCAACTCGTCGGGGTACAACTACGCCTCGGGCCGTCTCGACCACCAGACATACTTCAAGAGCATCCGCGTCGAGCAGGAGCACCTGGCGTGCGTCGTGCTCGACCGCCTGCTCGACGTGTGGCTGCGCGAAGCGGTGCTGGTCTCCGACCTGCTCCCGCTCCCGGTGCGCACGCTCGTCGCCACCGGGCAGGGCCTGCCGCACCAGTGGTTCTGGGATGGCAACGAGCACGTCGATCCCGCGAAGGAAGCGACGGCGCAGGCGACGCGCCTGGCGTCGCACACCACGACGCTGGCTGCCGAGTACGCCAAGCAGGGACGCGACTGGGAGAACGAGCTCCGCCAGCGGGGCAAGGAAGTCTCGCTGATGCAGGAGCTCGGGCTCGCCCAGGAGCCGACCGCAGCGCTCGCACCCAGCGGCAAGGAGGACGAGGATGCCTGACCGCCCCCCACCCCCCATCCCCCCGCGCACGCTGAATCTCTGCGCGCCCGTCGAGGGCTGGATCGAGGCCGCCCCCCCGACGGGTGAGAGTAACGCCGCGAGCCTCCGACGGTTCTCGATGGTCGCGTACACCGGCGGGCCGATGGTCATCGCCGGGTGGCCGCACCCCGTGGTCGTAGACCTGGCGGGCATGCAGGTCGCCGGGGGTGGGCTCAAGAGCCGGCCGATCTTGAAGGACCACAACCGATCGCTGATCGTCGGGCACACCGACGCGGTCAAGGTCGAGGGCTCGCAGCTCCTGGTCTCGGGCGTGATCTCCGGCGCAGGCCCGGTCGCCCGCGAGATCGTGGACAGCAGCCGCAACGGATTCCCGTGGCAGGCGTCCCTGGGCGCGATCGCCGGGCAGATGGAGTATGTGCCCAAGGGCAAGAAGGCCTCGGCCAACGGGCGCGAGTTCGAGGGGCCGGTGCTCATCGCGCGCAAAAGCACGCTGGGCGAGGTGAGCTTTGTGGCGCTGGGCGCGGACGACAACACCAGCGCGGCGGTCGCCGCCGGCGCGGTTCCGCCCCCCCAACCAGTCAAGGAGGACAGCATGACGTTCGAGCAGTGGCTTGAGGCCAAGGGCTTTGATCCCGCATCCCTCACCGATACGCAGACAACGAACCTTCAGGCCATGTTCGACGCCGAGCGGACGGGCGATACACCCCCCAGCACCGAACCCGGCGATGAGGCGGGCGAGGGCACGGATGCCCCCCCGCTGATCGCCCGCCTCCGCGCCGAAATGGTGGCAGAGACCAAGCGCATCGGCAAGGTCCGGCGCATCTGCGCCGTCGGCGGCGGCAAGCACGCCGACATCGAGGCCAAAGCCATCGCCGAGGGGTGGGACGTGAACACGACCGAGCTCGCGGTGCTCCGCGCCGAGCGCCCCGCGCTGGCGCTGGGCGGGGTCCGCCGTGACGCGGATTCTGCCCACGCCGGCCGCGCGATGGAGGCCGCGCTCTGCCTGTCGGCGGGCATTCCCGAGGCGACGGTCGGCAAGTGGTACGACCAGCGGGTCATGAACGCCGCGCAATCGGGGCCGCTCCGTAGCGCGGGCCTCCACAGCGTCCTGGCCTACGCCATCGAGGCCGCGGGCGGTTCGTCGCGTTCGCGCCATGTGGACAACGAGTTCATCCAGACCGCCTTCGAGGCGAACACCGTGCTGCGCCGGCAGGAGCGGGAGATCCGCGCCTCCAGCGGGTTCACGACCATCTCGCTGTCGGGCATCCTGTCCAACGTCGCCAACAAGACCATGCTCGCGGCGTACACCGCCGTCGAGAGCGTCGTCGCCATGTTCAGCGCCGAGACGGACGTGGGCGACTTCAAGGAAATCACCCGCTATCGGCTCACCGGCACCGGCATCTTCGAGAAGGTCGGTCCCGACGGCGAGCTCAAGCACGCCGGGCTTTCCGAGCAGGCGTACACCAACAAGGTCGAGACCTACGGCAAGATGTTCGCGCTGAACCGGCAGATGATGATCAACGACGACCTGGGGGCGTTCCTCCAGATCCCGCGCATCATCGGCCGCATGTCGGCGCTCAAGCGCGAAGAGGCGGTGTTCGAGCTGCTCCTGTCGAACCCCGGCAACTTCTTCATCGCCGGCAACAAGAACTTCATCTCCGGCGCGGCGACGGCCCTGAGTATCGACGCGCTGACACAGGCCGAGCAGCTCTTCCTCGACCAGACCGACACGGACGGCAAGCCCATCCTGCTCACGCCGTCGGTGCTGCTGGTCCCGTCGTCCCTCAAGGTCGCCGCCCAGGTGCTGATGACCGAGACGCGGATCAACGAGACCACCACGGTTGACAAGGGCAAGCCCGCCGTCAATCCGCACGCGGGCAAGTGGAAGCCGGTGGCCAGCCCGTACCTCAACGCGCAGGGTCTCAGCGGCGGGAGCGCCAAGGCGTGGTACCTCTTCGCCAATCCGGCGGACGTGGCGGCGGTCGAGATCGCGTACCTGCGCGGCAAGCGCACCCCGACGATCGAGAGCGGCGATGCCGACTTCAACCAGTTGGGTATGCAGTGGCGCGGCTACTTCGACTTCGGCGTGGCGATGCAGGATTCCCGCGCGGCGGTCAAGAGCAAGGGTGAGGTCTGATGGATGGCGAAGTGCCGATCGGTGGCGGGACCGGCGGCGAGATCGAACCGGATGGTCCCGCAGGAGGTTCATTCATGCCAGCGAAGTTCATCCAGGATGGCGCAGCGCTCGACTACACACCCGTCGCGGACACGCCCGCGGGAACCGTGGTCGTGCAGGCGGAGATGGTGGGCGTCACGCGTGTGGACCTCAAGGCGGGCCAGCTCGGCTCGCTGGCGGTCACGGGCGTCTTCGAGTTCCCCAAGGCGCTGGGGGCGGGGAGCGGCATCCCCATCGGCACTCCCACATACTGGGACGCCGGTGGCCAGGTCGCCACCAAGAACGCGGCCGCCGGAGCCAACAAGCTCATCGGCAAGTGCGTCAAGACCACCGTCGACGCGGACACCGTCGTCAGAGTGCGAATGTCGCAGTAGTCGGAGCCAGACATGGGCGATCTGCTCGAGCAAGGCTCGGCGTTCCTGGATGACCAGCGGCACAAGCACATGAGCCGCACCGTGGTGTACCAGCGCGGAGCAGAAGCCAAAGAGGTCCTGGCGACCATCGGCAGGACCGAGTTCGAGCAGGCCGATGACGCGGGGCTGATCCACCGCGCCGAGTCGCGGGACTTCCTCGTGCGGACGGCGGACATGGACCTGGGCTCCGGCCGCATCCTCCCGCGGGCCGGCGACCAGGTGCGCGAGGTGGTCGGAACGCAGGTGTTCGTGTACGAGGTCAACGTGCCCGGGGGGGCGGGCGGGCAGCCGCCGTTCCGGTACAGCGACCCCTACCGCAGGGTTCTTCGGATTCACACCAAGCACATCGGCACGGAGACGACGTGAGCAACGGCAACGGACAGAACGGGACCAACGGAACACGGGCGCGCTGGGCGGGCGTGCTCGTCACCATCATCCTCGCCGCCGGCGCGATGACCATCCAGTGGGGCGTGGTCACCACCAAGCTCCAGCAGCTGGAGAAGCGGATGGACGAGTTCATCGGCGAGGCCCGGTCCATCCGCAACGAGTATCAGGCGATGGAACGCCGCGTCTCGTACCTGGAGGGCAAGGTCGCCGGGCTGTCGGCGTCGAAGAGCGACAGAGGAGAGACACCGTGAGCACCATCGTCGCCATCGCCGATGCCCTGACCGCGCACATCAACGCGGGCTCGTTCGGCCAGCCCGTGAACGCGGCGAGGATGTTCCAGCCCGCGTTCACGCTGGAAGACCTCAAGGAACTCCGCGTGTCCGTGGTTCCTCGGACGACCGGCATCTCGGCCGCCAGCCGCGAAAGCAGCGCCTTCGAGTGCGTGGTCGATGTGGGCGTGCAGAAGAAACTGCCCGCCGAGGGTGAACACGCCGAAATCGACGGTCTGCTCGACCTCGTGGAGGAACTGGCCGACCACATCCGCCTGAAGCGCCTGCCCGATGCGCCCGACGCCGCGTGGGTCGGGCTCGCGCACGAGCCTGTGGTGTCGAGCGAGTCGCTGGAGCAGCACCGCGTCTTCACCAGCGTCCTCAGCGTCACCTACCGGGTGAGGAGATAGCCCATGCGGAACACCGTGCTCTTGAGAGTCGATCTGACGGGGGACTTCAAGCCGCTCTCCGAGGGCACGCTGGTGGCGACCTTCGCGCTCCTGGCCTCCGAGAAGAACACGCAGGACGTGCTCGTGTCGGATGGCAAGGGCGCGGAGATCGACCTGGCCGCGGGCCGGGAGTTCAGGTTCGAGCGGGTGGACCTTTCGGAACTGCAGGTCAAGAGCAAGGCCGGTGAGGTCGTGTTCGTGGTGGGGCACACGGCGGGCTGAGACGGATCAAGGAGAACGACGATGGCGATCAAACTCGGCATGGAGGCCAAGCTCCTCTACAAGGTCGGCGGGCAATCCGGCGGTGGAGCATGGACGGCCCTGGGCAACGCGCGCGACGTGACGCTCAGCCTGGAGGCGGGCGAGGCGGATGTGACGACCCGCGCCAACAGCGGCTGGCGGGCCACGGTCGCCACGCTCAAGGAGGCCAGCGTCGAGTTCGAGATGGTGTGGGACACGGCGGACGCCGGGTTCACCGCCATCAAGAACGCCTTCTTCGGCAACGACCCGATCGGCTTCCAGATCCTCGACGAGACCGCCGGGCAGGGGTTGCAGGCGGACTTCTCCATCACCAACTTCTCACGCAGCGAGGCGCTGGAGGAGGCGATCACCGTGTCGGTCACCGCGAAGGTGACGTACTCGGCGACGGCGCCTTCATGGATCGGCGGCTGATTCTCGCACACAACTCAGGGAGGCACGGATGCGTTCATTCAAGGACAACGAGGGTCGGCAGTGGACGGTGGACATCAACGTCTCAGCCGTCAAGCGCGTGCGTGGGCTCACCGGCACGGACCTGATGCAGGTCATCGAGGGGACGGGGGGGCTGATCGAGAAGCTCATCCGCGATCCCGTCCTGCTTTGCGATGTTGTGTACGCCATCTGCAAGCCTGAAGCGGACGCACGCAGCGTCTCCGACGAGGAGTTCGGGCGCGCGATGGCGGGCGACGCGATCGAGGCCGCGACGATGGCGGTGCTGGACGAGCTCGTGGGTTTCTGCCCGAGCCCGAGGGACCGGGCCAACCTCGGGCGGGTGCTCCAGGCCACGCGGAAGGTGATGGACAGGGCGCGGGGCCTGGTGGAGAAGAAGCTCGACAGCGGGGAACTGGATCGGCTGGCGGACCGGCTGCTCTCCGAGGGGCAGACTGCTGGAAGCTCGTCCACCAGTGCGCCGGAATCCTTGGCATCGACCCCGGCCCCCTGACTCTCCGCGATCTGGTGGCGATGCTCGACGGCAAGCAGCGTCACGACTGGTCGATCGCCTCCGCCGTCATGGCGCTCGTCGCCAACATCCACCGCGACCCCAAGCGATCCCGCCGACTCAACCCCAGCGACTTCGACCCCTTCGCCAAGCGCCAGCGGCCCATCCGGGTCGGCGTGTCAGTCCTCAAGGACGTGTTCATCGACGGCAAGATGCCCCCCTTGCCACAGGAGGCTCACGGATGAAGTTCCCCAGCTCGCTTTCCACCCGCCACTACGTCTACATCGTCGGCCTGTTGCTCATGGCGCTGGTGCTGGCGTCGTGCGCCGGCTTCGACCTGGGCGATCTCGTCAAGGTCAAAACGCCAAACAGCATCCAGCAGACCACGGGCCTGCCATCCACGCTCAGCCTGAACGAGGCCGAGGTCGAGTACCAGAACTGGTTCAACGGCACGCAGACGACCGGAGCGCAGTGGAAGGGCAACATCGAGAAGGCCGGCGAGCTCCGCGGCCTGTTCAGCCAACTCACGCTGTCCGCCCTCGACACCGTCGGGCCGACGGTCGCGGGCTTGCCTGTGCTCGGCCCGGCGCTGCCGGCGCTCACCGGCATCGTCGGCTTGTTCATCGGCTCGGGCCGGCTCCGCAAGGAGAAGGAAGCGTCGTTCAACAAGGGTCTGGAGAAGGGAAGCGGCCTCGCGGGCGGCTCTCCCAGCGGCGGGAGTGGCGTGTGATCACCATGCGGATCAAGGACATGTTCTTCGACCGCGCGGCGGTGGTCCGCGCGGTCGATGGGGCCAAGCGGAAGGTGCTCAGCAAGGCCGGCGCATTCATCCGCACGGCGGCGCGCACGAGCATCCGCAAGCGCAAGGGCTCCGCACCCGCGGGCAAGCCTCCCCACTCGCACGAGGGGAGCCTGCGCCGGTTGATCCTGTTCGGGTACGACCAGACGAGCGACTCGGTGATCGTCGGACCGGTCGGATTCAAGAAGAGCGTCGCGCCCAACGTGCTGGAATACGGCGGCGACACAGTCGTGCTACGGCGCAAGGGCGGGAAGCTCACGTCGCAGAAGGTCAGGATCGCCGCGCGGCCGTACATGGCCCCGGCGCTGGAGCAGGAGCGGCCGAAGCTGCCGTTGTTGTGGCGGAACTCGATACGAAAGGGGGGAACGTGACCGGACAGTCAATGGTTGTCGAAGTCGTTGTACGGCGTCTTGAGCGCCAGCGCAACGTACACCTCCAGCAAGCACTGCCGCACTGCGTCGGCTTCCTCCACGAACCGCACCTGCATGCCACTGATCCGCAGCTTCGCAGCGAGGAACTCGCCCACGAACATGGGATCGAGCATCAGCTGCTTCCGCGAGCCCTCGGGTTTGTAGGTCGCCTTCACCTTGCCGGACATTTCCCTCGCGAGCTTGAACGCGAACGCCGCCTGCCGGTGTGTTGCGATGGAGCTTCCGTGGTTGCGTACCCGCTCGGGCATGCGGTTGGAACGCCCGACGTACAGGTGCAAGCTCGCTTCGGAGAACAGGTAGACGCCGCGGCGCGGCATCGACTTCGGCAACAGGGCGCAGCTCGCCGGTGTCATCGCCAGAAGTTTGGTCAGCGAGCCCGGAAGTGTCTCAACATGGGCGCGGAATGGGGCATCGTCCATGTAAGCAGCATAACCCGGAGGGATGCCTGAGCAATGGCTGACACCCGAGGCATCCGGGCTGGGCGTGCGTTCGTCGAACTCGGCGTGAGCGACAAGCTCACGGCCGGGCTTCGCCGCGCCCAGAAGCAGCTCGAAGCCTTCGGGGCTGGCCTCAGGTCGGTGGGCACGCGGCTCGCCGGGATCGGCGCGGCGGCGGTCACGGCGCTGCTCGGCACGGCGAAGGCCTTCTCTGACACAGGCGACATGCTGGACAAGATGAGCCAGCGGACAGGCGTGAGCGTGGAGGCGCTCTCTGAGTTGGGATTCGCGGCCGACCTCTCCGGCACGGACTTGGAGACGCTCGAGTCCGGGCTCCGCAACATGCAGCGAACGCTTGCGGGCGCAGCGCAGGGGTCGGCATCCGCGGGCGACGCGCTCGGCCGGCTCGGGCTCAGTGCCGCCGAACTGACGAGCCTCTCCCCGGACGAACAGTTCAAGGTCCTCGCGGAGCGCATCTCGCAGGTGCGCGACCCCGCCCTCCGCGCTGCACTCGCGATGGAGGTCTTCGGCAAGGCCGGAACGAAGCTTCTACCGCTTATGGCCGACGGTGCGGCGGGCATCGAGGCGATGCAGGAGGAGGCTCGGCGCCTCGGCCTGACCGTCAGCACCGAGACTGCTCGCGACGCCGCCGCCCTGAACGATGCCCTCGGCACCCTCTGGAAGGTACTCAAGCAGGGTGTGTTCACCATCGGGGGCGCGCTCGCGCCGACGCTCAAGGACCTCGCGGAGCGGATCACCCGCATCGTCGTGAGCGTCACCACCTGGATCAAGGCGAACCGGGACATGGTCGTGTGGGCGCTCAAGATTGCAGCGGCCGTCGCCGTGGCGGGGGTCGCTATCGTCGCGCTGGGGTACATCGTCTCGGGCATTGGCGCGACGCTCGGCATCGTCGCGGGTGTGATCGGTGGCATCGGGGCCGCTTTCGGCATGATCGGTGCGGCCATCACTGCGATCCTGTCACCGGTCGGGCTGGCGATCGCCGCAGTCGTGGCACTCGGCGGCGTGCTTCTCGTCACCACCGGAGTCGGTGGCGAAGCGCTCGCATGGCTCGGCGAGCAGTTCACGCGTCTGCGCGAGTGGGTCACCAGGGTCGTTGGCGGCATCTCCGACGCCCTCGCGGCGGGCGACCTCGCGCTGGCGGCCGAGATCCTGTGGCTGTCGCTCAAGGTGGTTTGGCAGCAGGGCGTCGCCGCGCTGAACAAGGTCTGGCTGGAGGCCAAGGAGTTCTTCGTCTCTACCGCCTACGGCATGTGGTACGGGGCGCTGGCCGCCGCGGAGATCGTCTTCCACGCCCTCGAAGTCGCGTGGATCGAGACCACGTCGTTCCTGTCCAAGACCTGGACCAACTTCACCACCGGCTTCCAGCAGGTCTGGGAGTCGGCAACGTCGTGGGTGGCCAAGCGGATGCTCGAGATCCAGGGGTTGTTCGACTCCGGGCTCGACGTAGACGCCGCGAAGAGGGCTGTCGATGACCAACTCGAATCCCGCCTGGCAGAACTGGAGAGCACGGCCCAGCGGCAGGTGGCCCAGCGCGAGGGGCATCGCTCCGCTGAGCGCGAGCAGGCCGCCGCCCTGCACGAGGCAACGCTCGCCGGGATTGGCCGCGACTTTGAGGAGGCCCAGGCCGCGCTCAAGGCGAACACGGAGGCGGGGCTCGCGGAGTCGCAAGCGGCGCTGGATGCGGCGAAGCAGAAGCTCGCCGATGCCATCGAGCAGGCCCGCCTGAAACGAGAAGCGGCGGATGCCGAACGCGGCCCCGGCCGGACGCCGCGCGATCTCATGGCCGAGTTCGAGGACCGGCTCGCCGGGCTCGGGGAGGTCATCGGCAAGGGGATCAGCGTGCGGGGCACGTTCAACGCCCGCGCTGCGCAGGGGCTGGAGTCCGACGGCGGTGTCGCCGAGCGCACCGCCCGAGCCACAGAGCAGACCGCCAAGCACACCAAGCGTCTGGCCGACGCCGCGCAGACCGGCGGGTTGACGTTCGCGTAAGGAGGGACGTTCGTGGCGATCACGGTGACGGAGAAGTTCGAGAGCCGCAAGTCCACCAAGGGCGACAACCCCTCGGCGGAACTGGTCTACACCGTGCGCGGGACCAACGACGACCTCGCGGCCCGCAACGCCGCCGAGACCACCAGCCCCGCGACCTATGACGGCCAGCCCCGGCAATCCACCTCGGTCGAGCCCGTCGGCGATGAGCTGTGGGAAGCCGTGGTCCGCTACGGGAAGGCCCAGGGCGGCTCGCTCCCCGAGCCCGGCGAGAGCATCTTCTCCTTCGACACCGGCGGCGGCACACAGCACATCACCCAGAGCAAGGAGACGGTTTCCTCGCATGCGCCCTCGGGCTCGTCGCCCCCGGACTTCGGCGGCGCGGTCGGAGTCACCGCCGACGGCGTCGAGGGCGTGGACATCACCGTGCCGGTGTTCCAGTTCTCCGAGACGCACTACTTCACCAACGACCAGGTGACGCCGTCGTACAAGGGCACGCTCTTCTCGCTCACCGGCAAGGTGAACGCCGGGGCGTTCAAGGGGTTCCAGGCGGGCGAGGTCCTGTTCCTCGGCGCATCGGGCGCGAGGCGCGGCACTGACCCCGACGACGACTGGGAGATCACCTTCCGGTTCGCGGCCAGCCCGAACGCGACCGGCATCTCGGTCGGCGACATCAGCGGCATCAGCAAGAAGGGGTGGGAGTACCTGTGGGTGCGGTACGCCGACCAGGAAGACACCGGATCGCACGCGATCGTGAAGCGCCCGGTCGCGGCGTATGTCGAGCGAGTGTACGACGAGGGCAACTTCGCAGGTCTTGGAATCTAAGCGATGGGCGACGTGTTCCGCAAAGTCCGATCGGGCCAACCGCTCCGCATCCCCGCGGCGGCGTACAACGCCTTTGTCGACGCGGCGGTCGATCTGCGCCGGCGAGAGCGCAACGCCACCGCCGGTCCTTCGGTGGAGCCCGCGCAGCGCGGGATCGTGTTGGTCCGCAACGACTCCGACGATGACATCGAGCCGTACCACGCGCTGGCCATCACCGGCGTGCTCGTGCAGCCCGACAACGAGGACCAGGAGCGGACGTTCCACAGCCGCACGCCCCTGACGGGCGAGATCGCCACCGAGGAATCCCCGTCGCTCTCGTTCGTGCTGGCGCTCCAGCCGATCAAGCCGGGCGACCTCGGGCGCTGCGTGCTCACGGGTGTCACGCCCGCGCGCGTCTTCATCACCAACGAGACGGACACGACCTGCGAGCTGGCTCCCGAGGAGACCATGCTGGCCAGCACGCCCATGGGCGGCATCCCGATCCTGTGGAAGGAAGAAGGCACCGGCGAGAAGTGGGCCGTGATCGAGATGGGTCAGCCTTCGCCCGGCCGCGTCACGGCAATCCTCGGCGCGGCCCAGCCCATTCCCACCGAAAACAACCGCTGGCGCTACCCGTGGGTTGAGGCCCGGATCGACGGCGATCCCGGCAGCGACACCTACCTCCGCTATGTCCCCGTGCCCGAGGGGCTGTCGTCGCAACTGGCCGGTGGCGGTGAGGACCCGACGCGGCTGGCCATCAACCGCTTCGAGGCGCATCACATGAACGACTTCGACCCGGGCTCCGGCTTTGGAGGGTTGCTCGGCCTGGGGCCGGTGTGCGAGTTGCCCGGCGTGCTTCCGAGGTGCCCGCCCGCGCGGTCGCTCAAGCCCAAGCTCGTGCCGATCCCCGAGGGGGTTTGCGTGCAGCTCACGTGCGAGCGCAATAGCAAGGGAAGGCCCGTGTGGGTGTTCGAGGCGATGAGCCTGATCGAGATCGCCGACCCGGCCGATGAGGACCGCAAGTTCAACATCTACATCGAGGGAGGCGCATGACTATGACCTCTCCGACCAAGCCCACACTGGATGCCCGCCGCGAGCACGAGCGGAAGAAGTACGTCGCGTTGGCCGCGCGGCCCGCCGCGCCGGGAACTGGGTACGGCGCGACCAACCACGGCGCAGCGGCTTTACTGCTGGTCCAGCGGCTGAAGCCCCGCTGCGTGGTGGACTTCGGGTGCGGGCGAAACGACTTCATCGGGGCGTTGCGGCGGATCGGCATTGACGGGCTCGGTATCGACTTCGCGTTCCCCGAGGCGGACCTCCCGCGGGCGATGCACAATACCGGACTGCTCGACGGCGTGGCCGACGTGGTGACAAGCTTCGATGCCCTGGAACACCTGCTTCCCGAGGACGTGGATGCGGTGCTCGCGGAAATGCGGCGGGTGGCACGCCCGCGGGCGCACTTCGTGTTCTCGATCTGCACGCGTCCGAGCCGGACGACCGTCGCCGGCGAAGGGCTGCATCCCACGGTGCGGCCGCTGGCGTGGTGGCTCGATCGCATCGGACAGGTCGGCACGGTAACGGCACCCAAGGCCGAGGGTCGGTACATCGTCGGTCGATTCGCTGCCAAGGAGGGCTGCGGCTGTGCGTGAGAACCAGTCGGACATCGCGGCACTCCAGGCGGGGCTCAAGGCGCGGAAGCCCGCGCGGGACGGCCTGCGCCTCTACACCGCCGATTTCGATTCGGTTTCGCTGGCGGGCTTCTACCGGGGTCGCTCGGCGTTCCTGATCCTGTCGGGGCCGTCGCTCACGCAGGTGGACCTGACACAGCTCAACAAGCGCGGCATCGTCACGATGGGGGTGAACAACTCCTGGTCCGTGCATCGCCCGACGCTCTGGACCTGCGTGGACGATCCGGGTCGCTTCATCGATACCGGCTGGAAGGACCCGGGCATCCTGAAGTTCGTGCCGACGTGCTGCGTGGACAAGCGGCTCCGCATCCAGAACCCCGACGGCACCATGCGCAACAGCGCGTTCCGCGTGCGGCAGATGCCGAGCGTCCTGTTCTTCCGCCGCGCCGACCACTTCGACCATGAGAGGTTCCTGACGGGCGACTCGGTCCCGTGGGGCAACGACGCCAAGCACGCGGACTCGCTCGGGATCACCGGCAAACGGAGCGTCATGCTCGTCGCCCTGCGCCTGCTGCATCACCTCGGGTTCGGTACGGTGTACCTGCTTGGGTGTGACTTCAAGATGGCGGCCGACCGCAGGTACGCCTTCGATGAGCACCGGGCACCCAACGCCATCCGCCACAATAACGTCCTGTACGACTCGCTGGCCCGCCGCTTCGAGGCCCTGCGACCGCACTTTGACAAGCACCGATTCCGCGTGAACAACTGCTCGCCGGGCAGCGAGCTCCAGGCATTCGACCGCATGGACTTCGATGCGGCGGTGAAGGCCGCGTCCGCCGAGTGCGGCAAGCCGGTGAGCACGGCGGGCTGGTACGAACCCAATCCGAAGCCGACCCCCCAGGAGGCCGCCCGATGAGCGACGGCCCCACCCGCTACTACTTATACATCCCCGTGTGGGCGACGGGCCGTCCGCCCACGGGTGGCGGGTCGAGCAACTACTCCACGCCGTCGGGCTCAACGCCCGAAAGCACCTACTCGACGCCGTCGAGCACGCCGAGCATGCCGCCGAGCTACTCGACCACCGGCGATGTCATCTACACGACCGGTCCCGGCGGAACGCCCACGCTCACGTTCTACACCACCGGCGCCTTCACGAGCAACACGTCGGGCACGACGCACACGCCGTCGAGCAGCGGCTCGAGCGATTCCATGTCTTCAGGCTCGTCGGGCTCTAGCAGCGGCACACCGACATCATCGTCGGGCAGCTCGTCTTCGGGGTCGATGTCGTCCAGTGGTTCGTCCTCGTCGGGTTCATCGTCGTCCGGATCGTCGTCGAGCGGGTCGGGATCTGGCTCTTCGAGCGGCTCGGGGTCGTCCGGGTCGGGCAGCAGCGGCATGAGCAGCGGGATGTCCAGCGGCGCATCGTCCGGAGCTAGCAGCGGTATGAGCTCCGGCGCATCGTCTGGCGGGTCAGGCGGCTCTAGCGGAGGCGGGTCCTCTGGCGGCGGCGGATCGAGCGGGGGGGGCTCCGGTCCCGGTGGTTCTGGCCCTGGCGGATCGGGTCCGGGCAGCAACTGCCTCCTCTTCGGCACCCTCGTGCGGCTCGAGGACGGCCGCCTGACGCCTATCGAGAACCTCAAGCCCGGCGACCGCGTGGCATCCATCCAGGTGCCCGGCCTTGAGGTCGATGTTCCCTACCGTGCTCAGTACAACTGGCTCTCGCACCACGGCCTTCACGGCGCGACGCCCATCGCGGCGCGCGTGGCCAGCATCCGCCTCGGCGAGCACCACGGCTTCATGGTGATCAACCGTCGCCTGAAGGCGACGCCCGAGCACCCATTCATGATCCGCCGCGGCGACGAGTGGGGCTTTGCATCCGCCGAGTTCATCCAGCCCGGCGACTTCCTGATCGACGAGCAGATGAACGAAGAGGAGGTCGAGTCGGTCATCCGCATCGACGCGCCAACCCGCACCGTCGCCATCCACATCCCTGGCACGAACACGCTCCTCGCCGAAGGCGTGTGGGTCCACAACGACATGCCGAATCAGACGGCAAATAGCAGTTCTGCTGCTACCAGCGCTTCCGGCTCGGGAAGCGGTTCGGCTCCGGAGTCCCAGTCAGGGAGCGGATCGATGTCTGGATCGACTAGCGGCACATCTAGCAGCGGATCGTCAGGCAGCAAGTCCAGCGGGTCGTCGTCGTTCTCGACCTCTGGGCCGATGTCCGGCTCATCTTCCTTGTCCGGGAGCACGCCGGGAAGCGGGAGCACGTCGAGTTCCGGCGGCGGGACCGGTACCTTCTCGATCTAACTAACAGCGATTCGCCCTCCCACGGCCCGGGATCAAGGGCGAGATCACGGTTGGTGCGACAATGAGACTTGACGCGAAAAGTACGATGACCTTCGCTGCTGCGGGGCATCGACCCGTCTCACGACCTCATCACGCTGCGACTCGCCATCAAGAGGAAGCGGCGGTCCGCCACGGCACGCCGTCGAGCTCCGCCAGCTCCCGCAGGTACCCGAAGCACCGCTCCTCGTGGAGGAAGCCGCCGATGCGGCGGTTGGGCGCGGCGAGGGAGAACTTGGCGAAGTTGCGGTGCTGGAAGACGCGGCGGCCGTCGAAATCGTGCTGGCACATGACCTTGCTGAGCGAGACGAGCGGGTGCCGGGTCATGGCGTAGGGGCGGCGGAGCTTGCGCCAGGCCATGTGGAACGTCTCCTTGTCGCCGTGCATGTGCCGGTAGAAGAACTCGCCGAACTCGTTCATCCACATCGTCACGGCGAGCGGCTTCCAGCACCGAACCTTGTCCACGACGATCTCCCCGCTCTCGAACTCAGGCTCGTCGCGGTACGGGACGCCCGTCACCCGCCAGATCGACCGGTGCGGGGCCAGCCGTTGGTAGTCGGGCCAGAAGATCGCTTCCCGCTTGCGGAACTCCGGCGTGTCGAAGAGGAAGGTCGGATCGACGATGGGGACGTTGTCGGCGTCCAGCATCAGCACCTCGCGGAACCGGCTGTGCATGATCGCGTAGGGTTTTAGGGACCATCCGTCGAGTCGGCGGACCGGATAATCCCGAAGGACGTCCAGAGCATCCACCGTGCGCACTCCCAGCGACTCAAGGAGCCGCCGCACCTGCTCGGGCATCTCCTCTGGACCCAAGTGCCACATCTCGACCGGCAGCGTGCACCCCACATGCCGGAGCATCCGGACGCACACCCACGCGCACGGAAGGTATATGGGGCCGCCCGCCGGGATGACGACTCCCCGGCCCTCGAACGCTTGGGTTGGTTCGTCCGGGCACAACGCCGCCGCAAGATCCATGTAGCCCGCCGCGTTCGCTTCGGTGAGTTGCACGCGGCTCCAGTCGATCGGTCGCGCGGATGTCGGCGCCGCCGGCGGCGACCAATGCGAGACTCGGACGCCTGCCACGTCGAAGGTTGCTCTGTGCCTCGATGTCAGCGCCGGCAACGCGTCCAAGCCGCAGGGTCCGCCGATCACCAGAACGTGCGCCGAACGCCCGGCCCCTTCCAGGATTGTCGTCATCGCGGGGAGCGAACATGCCTCGACTCGGCCACGGATGAGCACGGCGTCCGCGGGCGGGAGTTGGCTCGCCGCGACATCCATGTGATGGAAGAAGCAGTTGGCCGGCGTGTCGCGTCTCCGGCGGTTGGCTTCGACGATCGCCGGATCGCCGTCCAGGCCGATGTACTGCACCTCGTTCCAGTCGAGCCTCGGCACCGCGCGCCAGTCGCCGCAGGGAAGATCGAGCACGACGCGGAACTGATGGTCGCCAATGAACACACGCAGGAACTCATCTAGAGACCCGACTCCCCCCATCACGCTTGCTCTCTCGCCGGCCATCATGAGATCGCTCCGCCCGGTACACCCTGCGTGCGAACTTGCCCGTCAAGGCAGGTCTCGATCGCCGCGATGACCTCAACCGGCCGGATCAACGCCATGCATCGCCCCACCGGTATCGAGAAATCGAGCACGGGAAGCTCGCACAGGCTCCGATCGTGGGCTTCGCCGTCGCCGCGGGCGACGACGCGGCTCTTCCAGCAGGCCTTGGTCCGGCAGCACGAGAGCATCCCCATCGTGTGCAGCGTCCGCTGGAGCGGATACTGCGTCCACATCACCGGCTCGCGCCCGCCGAGCAGGGCGACGTAGGGTTTCTCGAAGGCGGCGCACAGGTGCTGGAGGTAGGTGATGGGGCCGAGCCCGCCCGCGGCGTGAAAGCACACGCGCATGAGGTCGCGGTGGCCCGTCCGGCCGACAAGGTCGATGACGCCCTCCAGGGCGGGGTGTTCGTCGTCACCGCTCCCGACCTGGACGAACGCGACACGGCCGCGGAAGTGGTCCACCACCTCCTGGTAGTGCTCCAGCGGCCACTGCTTGAGCGTGAAGTCGCTCTTGATCCCGGCGCAGACGACCCAATACCGGCCTGTTTCAACTCCGTTCTCACGAAGACGGGCCGGCAAGCGCTTCTCATCATCCGACAGATAGAGGTGCGGCCGGTTCGTCAGCGCCGGCAGTGGCATCCCGAGGTACTTTTCGAGATGACGCGTGTACGCGCTGATGAACGTGCGCGGCTGGTCGTTGCTCCGCTGGATGTCGCCGTAGTGCATGGGCACGTGCTCGCCGCTTGGCAGCGGCGTGATCCAGGGGTTATGCAAAAACAGCTCATCGCAGGTCGTGCCTACATCCGTGAGGAACCGCCCCGGGTACTGCGCGTGCAGTGATTCGATGGCGGCCGTGAGCGTACATAAGTCGCCGGGCGAGAGCGTGCACTTGAGGATGAGGGCGCGGCGATCCAAGATTCGCTCCCGAAAGCCTGATCGGAATCTCCCCAAAACCATATTCGATGGCGGCTTGACCGGCCCATGCCGAGCCCGTACGCTGACAGAACTCCCCGGCTCTCCATCCGCTACGGAGCCCCAAGGCCAGTCTCTTCGTCGATTCTTCCGGGCCGGGCCGTTGCTCTTTGTTCCAGCGTGTGCCGCGCTGGCGTCTACCGACGACAAGGAGAGCCGACGATGCCGAGCTCCAGTTCTTCCGGCTCCGTTCTGAACCCGGTCCCCGATGATGGGCCGCCGGTGTGGTGCTGGGTCAACTGTGACGACGGCTGTGGCCCCCTGGAAAACCGCAACGCTGTGGTTTCCGCCGGTTCGGCTGCCGGCGCGATGGCTTCGAGCGCCGGCGGATGTTCAGGCGGTGGGGCGGGGGGATGTGGCTCGGGCCCGGTCATGTCGTCGGCCAGCCCGGTGCGGTACTGGAACGGGGCGGTCGTGCTGTCGTTCGCCGACATCGTCACGCCCTACACGCGGCTGACGCACACCCGCAGCTACAACAACAGGACTTCGACCGACTACGACGGGCCGAACGGCTGGAACTGGTTCATCGCGCAGATGCCCTATGTCGTGGCCAGCGGCACGTCGGTCGCGGTTGTGTTCGACCCCAACTACCCCATCTGGTTCGATGACGCCGGTGGCGGCACGTACGCCCAGCGCGACGGGTCGATCAACCTCACGCTGGTGCACAATGTGGCGAAGAAGATCTTCACCTTTGTGCGGACCATTGGGGGGGGCGGGGGACGCGGTGGGTCCACGGTCACCACGATCTTCAACGACTTCACGGCCCTGAACCGGCCTGGTCAGTTCGTGAGCCAAACCGACACCGCTGGCGTGGATACCACCATCGTCAGCCTCAGCGGGGCGGAGATCGCCGAACTGCAATCGGTGATGACCGTCGGCGCGACCTCGTACTACGGCTCGCTCGTCTACGCCTACTACACGTCCGGAGTGAGCGCCGGGAAACTCTCCTCCGTTACGTACCGGCGCAAGACCGGCTCCGGCGGCTCCTGGGTGAACATCAAGCAGTTCACCTACACCTACCACGACGGCAGCGACAGCAACGGCAACCTCAACGACCTCAAGACCGCCACCGAGCAGCAGTACGAAAGCGGCACGTCCTCCTGGGAAGACATCGCGGTCAGCTATTACCGTTATTATGTCGATACCGCCGGCGGCACCGGCTTCGTCCACGGGCTCAAGATCCAGATCGGACCCGAGGGGTACCGCCGCGCGTTCAACGACGGCGTGGACTTCGACACCGACAGCGACGCCACGCTCGAGGACTATGCCGACCATTACTTCGAGTACGACCCGAGCAGCCGGATGGTGACCAAAGAGGTCGCGGCGGTGTGCGTGAGCTGCCCGGGCGGCGGAACGACGCAGGACACCTTCGCGTACAGCACCTCGGGGTTCTCCGACGGGGAGAACAACTGGAAGTGCAAGACGGTTCAGACGCTGCCGAACGCCGCGACGCTGACGGTCTACTCCACCTACCGCGGCACGCCGATCCTCCACGTCTACACCGACTCGAACGGGACGGACCAGTGGTACAAGTTCTGGCGGTACAACAGCGACTTCCAGGTCGTCCTCGAGGCCGAGTCGTCGGCGATCAGCGGGTACGACGAGGCGTACGCCGACCTCGTGAACTACGGCGGGAGCCCGACGTACCTGAACGCATCGTCGGGCCTGCTGCGCACCACCGATTACTACACGACGACCGGGAGCGGGGCGGCTCAGGGCTACGTGCAGTACCGGAACGTCCGCCAGGGCACCGGCGGCTCGGACATCCGCCTCCGCGAGTACGTCTACACATCGAACACGGACAGCGACGGCAACACGGTCTACCTCCCCTCGCAGGTGAGCGTGTACCCCGACGCCGCCACCACGGCGGTCAAGTACACGACGTCCTACGCCTACACGTTCCATGCCAGTACGAACCTGATTGCCACGCGGACCACGACGTTCCCCGTCGTGACGACGGCGCAGAACGGCTCCAACTCCGCGACGACCTACTCCGAGACCTTCGACGCCAACGGGAACTTGATCGAGACGACCGACCAGGCCGGGACGGTTAACCAGTACAGCTACGATCCGGTGCTCCAGGTCGCCACGCAATCGGTCTTGAACTACCAGGTCAGCGGCTCGGGCCCTGGCATCAACGTCACCACCGACACCACCTACGACGACGAGGGCCGTCCGACGCAGTCCCTTGGCCCGTCGCACCACGCGGTCATCGGCGGTTCCGACACCGTCGTCCGCACCGCGTCCTGGTTCGTCTATCTTCGGTCGGTCAATCCGGGCAGTGGTACATGGGACCTCAACCAGAACTGGTCCGGCCGGGGCTACGCGACCGGCACCAGCCCGAGCTACACGTACACGCTCGTTGATCCGGTCACCATCAGCCGCCTGGACAAGGATGGCCGGGTCATCGACCAGATCACCTCGAAGCGAACCAGCGGGAGCGGGGCGCTCTCGCCGTCGGACACGTTCGCCCAGACCGACTGGAAGTCGTGGTCCAGCTCGCAGTACAGCGACCTGGGGCGGCTGCTCTCGACGCGCTCATACTTCCTGATCCCGTCGTCGGGGACGGGCACGAGCGGGACGAACTACGCGCAGACGGACTATGGGTATGACGCGCTCGAACGTCGCAACCGCGTCGTGTCGCCGGTCGGCACGATCACGCGGACGGTGTGGACGGCCCCGCAGCGGGTGAAGGAAGTCTGGATCGGCACGAACGACACGGGCGCGACGGACTCCAATCCTGCCGGCAGCGGCGCGCCCAACAACATGGTCATCGTGACCGCCAACCAGTACGACGGTGGCGCGGCCGGAGGCGATGGGAATCTGACCCAGGTCACGCAGTACGCGGCCGCCTCCGATACACGCGTCACGTCGTACACGTACGACTTCCGCAACCGCCGCATCACGATGGACGGCGAGGTCGACGTCTACCAGGTCTTGACCTATGACAACCTCGACCGCATAATCCAGACCGACCGCAAGGACACGAGCTCGGGCGGGAACCTGATCGGACGCAGCACCGCCGCCTACGACAGCCTCGGTCGGGCGTATCAGCAGATCACCTACGCGGTCGATCCCTCCACCGGCACGGTCGGCAACCCGCTCACAACGAGCACCTGGTACGACCCGGTCGGCCGTGTGATGAAGCAGATCGGCGCGGGGGACGGACTGGTCGCCACGAAGACCGCCTACAACGCGGTGGGCTGGATGACCGCGACGTATCGCAGCTACTACACCGGTTCGCCCAGTTACAGCGAAGCGGGCACCGTCAGCGGCGACATCGTGGTCGAGCAGACGGAGTTCACCCAGGACGACGCCGGGAGCGTCATCAGCACGGCCAGCGCCCAGCGGCTCAACGATTCCCCGGACTCCGGCACCGGCAGCGCCGGGGCCCTCACCGCCGGGACGCAGCCCAAGGGTCGGATCTCCTACGCGGCCTCGTGGTTCGACGGCATCGGCCGCGCCGTCGCTTCGGCGAACTACGGCTCCATCGCGAGCTTCACCCGCCCGGGCACGCCCCCGGCCCGATCCGACACGATCCTGGTGACCAGCACGGACTACGACGACGCGGGCCGCGCCTACCAAATCACCGATCCCAAGGCGATCGTGGCCAAGACCGTCTTCGACGCCGCCGGGCGGGTGACGAGCCGGATCGACGATTTCGGCACAAGCAAGCTCAACCGCACGACGAACTTCACCTACACGCTCGACAGCCAGATCGCCACGCAGGTCGCGGTGAACTCGACCACCGGCGACCAGACGACGACGTATACCTACGGCGTGAGCCCGTCCACGTCTCCGGCGTCGGACCTCGCCAGCAACTCGCTGCTCGCCACGATCGACTATCCGGGATCCGTCAGCGGCTCGGACCAGCTCGCCTTCACCTACAACCGCCAGGGCCAGCAGAAGACGACGACCGACAGCCGGGGCACCGTCCACACGCTCGGCTACGACAAGCTCGGGCGGCTGGTCAGCGACACGGTGACGACCACCGGCTCGGGCGTGGACGCGGCGGTGCTCCGCATCGACCGCGCGTACGAGGTCCGCGGGATGCTGGAGACGGTCACGAGCTTTAGCAACACCTCCGGCACCGGCACGCCGGTCAACCAGGTCGGGCTCGAATATAACGACTACGGCCTGCTCACGAAGGATGCGCAGAGCCACTCGGGCGCGGTGAGCGGGAGCACGCCCGCGGTGCTGTACACGTACGCCGGAACATCGACGTCGAACTACGTCCGCCGCACCAAAGTCGTCGGCGACGCCTCGACCGGGTACGACTACGGCGCGACGGGTGGGATCAACGACCGCCTCTCACGCGTCGAGTCGGTCTTCGACACCAACACCTCCGGCGTCACCGCCGAGTACACCTACATCGGCGCGGCGAGCGCCGTGCGGTTGGACTTCGCCGAGCCGCAGGTGATGCTCGACCTGTGGGGCGGGACCAGCGGCACGTTCGATGGCCTCGACCTCTTCGGCCGGGTGATCGACCAGCGCTGGAAGTTTTATGGGGGAACTCCGGCGGATTTTGATCGCTATGAGTACGGCTACGACCGAAACTCGAACCGGCTGTGGAAGCAGAACATGGTCGCCACGACCGGGTTCGATGAGCAGTACACCGTTGATAATCTGAACCGCCTCACGCAGATGAAGCGCGGGACGCTCAACGGCAGCCATGTGATTCCGGGCACGCCCGTGAAGGAGCAGGATTGGAAGCTCGACCCGGTGGGGAACTGGAGTGAGTTCGTCGAGGATACTTCCGGGACAGCGGTTCTTGACCAGACCCGTACCGCCAGCACGGTCAACGAGATCACGTCGATCGGGACCGGCACCGTGGGGTTGCCGGTGTGGGCGACGCCCAAGTACGACTCTGCGGGAAACATGGAAGCGTTCGTGAAACCGAGCGCCCTCACCGCGAACCTTACCGGCATCTACGACGCATGGAACCGGCTGGTTGCCGTCAAGGATGGCTCCAGCTTCGTCACCGAGTACGCCTACGACGGACTGCGGCGGCGGGTCGTGAAGAAGTCGTACACGGGTGGAACTCTCACCGAGACCCGCGACTTCTACTTCAGTGACCAGTGGCAGGTGCTGGACGAAGCTGTCGGCGGGGCGACCGTGGAGTCTTACGCCTGGGGCGTGCGATACGTGGACGAACTGCTCTGGCGATTCGACTCCACATGGAAGCGCATCTACGCCATGCAGGACGCCAACTTCAACTGCACGGCGATCTGCGATTCTAGCGGAAACATGCTCGAACGCTATCAGTTCGACCCCTACGGCAACCGCGTCGTCCTCAGCCCATCGTGGACCGTCATCTCGGCCTCCGCATACGATTGGACGGTCGCGCATCAAGGACTGGCGTTTGAGACCGACATCGGTCTCTATAACTGCCGCAACCGCGTGTACTCACCGCTGCTGGCGGTGTGGTTGCAGCGGGATTCGCTGGGTTACGCGGACGGATTGAACCTGTATCTCAATCTTGGAAGCAACCCGATTGTGTACACAGACCCGAGTGGTACGATCATATTTATCATTATCGGCTGCATTGCGGCGGGGTGCATTTTGTTTGGCAGCGGCTGCGCAAGTCAACCGACGAGTCCGACGCAACCGCCACATCGAGCGCCAGATCCAGTAATTGACAAATCATGCAAATCTAATCCGCTCTCTGATTGCAAGGATAATTCACTCGTCAAAGCCGCGCTTGAGCGATACTACACCGACTGCGCATCGAGCTCGCGAGGCGCATTGAAGATCGTTTGCACTGACAGGAATAGTTTTACTTGCAACGAAAACACCGTTCGATACGACGGCTCAGGATGCGGTTCTTTGGCGCATGAAATCATTCATGCAGCCGACGACTGCAAGAATGACGACAAATGCACTCTTTTCGATCCCGGAAATCAAGAGCCATACTGCAAACACGAAATGTGCACAGAGGCAAGAGCGACGACGCGTGCCTCGTGTTGTGATCCAAATAATCCTTGGCGCAAAGGAAAGTCATGGGCCGAATGCGTAGAGGCACTTCGCAACTGGTATCTCGATAACGGGGACACCATCGGCTGCAAAGGTGTTAGCAGAGCCGATCGCCTTGCTGCTTGGAATAAGTGTGCCCCGGCAAATCTGACCGAAGCCAAGGCGTGTAACGGTACGATCCCCGTGATTGGGCAGTAGCAACGACAGGAGATCAGCATGAGGCACAATGACAATTGCCATCAACGCATCTGGCTGTCACGTCGCTGGCACCTGCTGTGCGGATCAGTCATTGCTGCGATTGTCCTTGGGATGACTATTGCCGCGATTCAGCCTGATCAAGTTGCCCTCAGAAAAACTAGCTCGCCGGGAAAGCTCGCGGCATCGGCCATCAGGGCGCTGCTAGCTGAACACGTCGAGAGCAATGCATACCAGACCATGATGAGTGCTCGCCACAACATCATCAAAGATGGGAGAACGCCAATGCAGGACTCCTACCTAGCCTGGTTAGCTGCCAAGCTTGTTCAACAAGCGGCGAAAGGACAACTGTTTGTTGGCGGTGGCGACAAGATATCACTTCGACTCACCTGGGATATGGGTGACAATGCATTTTGGTACGTCGGTCGCGTTTCTACTATCAAGCCTGATGGCTCGAAATCCGGATCCGGTGGTCCTTGGGTATTCTGGAAGTATCTTGGGGAGCGAGTGACGCCCAACGGCCCAGACGATAAACCTTCGGTAAGCGAGTACGAGCTTCCTTCTGTTTCAGAAGGCGATGTTATCGAGTTCGATCTGTATCGGTTGCCACGGAACAGCGTGGACATTGTGGAGAGGCTTGATCCTGTTGCCGCGATCGGTGACAATGCCGCACAAATAGTCCTGCGACTTCCCCTTCCAGTGATCGTCGGTACGGACCCAGATTTGAAATGATCGTCGTCCTGTACAAATATTCCGTCCGTGCACCGTCCTGTACAAGTATTCCATGTGCGTTCCGGCCGGGATTTCGAAGGGTAAACCGTGTCACGCGGCCTTCCGGTAGTAGTGCTTGATGACGCCGCCGAGCCGCTGTTTGCAGCGAATCTCGCGGGGCTCGACCGGCCCGGCGCGGACGGGCGGCTTCCGCCCCATCGGCGCGGCGAACTCCAAGGACGAGTGCGGCCGCTCTCGGTTGTGATAGTCGATGTACTCCGACAGCAGGTGGTCCAGGTGCCGGGTCCCGAGCACGATGAAGTGGTTAAGGCACTCGACCTCGATGCTCTGGATGAGCCGCTCGACGTAGGCGTTCAGGTTGGGCGACCGGTGCGGCAGTTGCATGGTCTCAATTCCGACGTTGGCAAGTACCCTGGCGAAGGCGTCTTCTCCGACCCGGAACTTGTCGTCGCGGTCACGGAGCAGGAGCCCGGGCTTGGCCATCTCCCTCGGAACCGACGCGACGAACCGTTGCACGACTTGGGTGAACCAGTTCGCATCGGGGTTAGTGGTGCTGAGCGACACATGCGCCCTTCGCGTCCTGGGATGCACGAAGACCAGCGCGAAGGCGTACTTCATCCCCCTGGCCGTCAGCACACGCATCGTGAGGAAGTCGCAGGCCCAGAGCGTCTTCGCGTGGGCCTTGAGGAACTCGTCCCAGGTCCGCTCGCCACGCTCAGGACCGGTCGGCAGCCCGTTCTCCTTGAGGATGTTGACGACCGTGGACCGCGAGACGCCGCCGATCCCCAGCTTCTTGAGCTCGCCGAGGATGCGCGTGTAGCCGAAGCCGGTCTCCCTGGCGATCCGCAGCACGATCTTCCGAATGTCACCGGGCGTGCGCGGCCGCCCCGGCTTCTTCTTCGCGGACCGTTTTCGCTTCGGCCGTCGCTTCTTCGCCTCCCGCACCCATTTCAAGAAGGTCTCGGGCCTGACGATGGTGACCAGCGACCGGACGGCATTCCCCAGCGCTTTTCCCAGCCGGACCAGGCGGGCGCGCTCCGCCGGGGTGACCCGGATCGGCCCCTTGATCCTGGCGCGGAGGACCTCGTTCTCGGCCTTGAGGAACTGGACCTGGCGGCGGAGGTCATCCCTGCTCGACCCGGCCAGAACCCTGAACATGCGGTGGATGGGTGTGCTGGGCATCCTTCCTTGTATACTGGATCAGCGATGACAGCCGTCCCATTCATCTTCGCCCGGCCGGCCCCCGGTCCCCGCGAGGGATCGCCGCGCTCGCGCGGCGCTCTCAACCTGCTAACCGGAAGGTTGGAGTTCTTCGAGGTGCATGCGGTTAACGCCCCGAGAGCGCGGTACGGAGTATTTGCACACCGGCCCGGAGCCGAACGCGGATGGGAGCGGGCGGCGTCCGCCGCGTGCAAGGCCCCGCGGCGGACGCCGGTGACCCGCCGCCAACCGCGTTCCTGATAGCGCCAACCCTGTTAAACACGAGGATCTGCCGGAATGAGGGTGGCCGAGGCCGAGAGAGTGGGTTTGAAACGGTTCCGAACAGGGAGTTCTGAGAAAGGCCTCGTAGAGAGGCCTTTTCTCGTTAACGGTCGCGGGTCTTTGACTGCGGCGCATATCTCTCGGGATCTACGGGACTTCTGAAAGTCCTCGACTTCCCGAGCGCTCTCGAATCCGAGGCATCATGTTGCCGAACCGGTCGCCACGCTGGGGTTGGGGGCCGAAAGTCTCTCGGCGCTCTCAAACTCTCTGGGCGTCGGGGTTAACGCGCCGCCGGGGTGAACGAGGGGTGCCCTTCGGGGTCTGCGGCGCTCCCTGACCGTTTCGCGTATTCAGTGGGCAGAGAGCCCGCACCGGACGCGAGCTCAATCCCAGCATCAGGTGCGAAGCCGAGCGCCAAGCGCACGCCCGCACGGATGCATGTCCCCCTTCACGGAGGATGTGCCCGTGCCCGACACCGCGCTCATGGACGATGCGCCCGCTCCCACCACCACGCTTGACCCCGATGCCCCGACCACGCCCGCCGCGCGGCTGGTCAGCATCGCCGCCATCTTCGCCGAGGGCATCCGCCGCCGGCGGCGACATGTCGCCATTTCGGGGCCGCACATCGAGCATCAAGAAGACTCTCCGGCTCGACTTGAACTGTCCGAGCATGGTCACCCTGATGGGTCGCGTGGTTAACGGCCACGAGAACGGAGACCCCGATGGCGATCGATGTGAATGCAGCCGAGCGGGCCTTGGAACAGATGACGGTGCCGCAACTGAAGCAGCGGTACGCCAAGGTCTACGGCGAAGAGACGCGGACGCACCACAAGGTGCTGCTCATCAAGCGGATTCTGTGGCGGATGCAGGCGCTCCGGGAGGGTGACCTCTCGGAACGGGCACGCCAGCGGGCGCGCGAACTGGCCAACGACGCCGATCTGCGGCGAAGCCCGCCACGCGCGCCAGCGTCGGGTGGGCCGACGCCGCGGGCCAACGGCGAGAGCGTGGTCCGCATTGCCCTTCCCGCAGGCGATGACGCCCGTCTGCCAGCGCCAGGGTCTGTGCTCCGACGCCAGTACAAGGGCCGCGCCGTGTTCGTCCGCGTGCTGCCCAAGGGGTTCGAGTACGAGGGCGAGGTCTTCCGGTCGCTCAGCGCCATCGCGGCGAAGGTGACCGGGTCGCATTGGAACGGATTCCGATTCTTCGGGCTCCACGAGCCCGGCAACACGGAGGGCAAGGCATGAGAACGTCGATCGAAACCAAAGCCGTGAAGAACGCCGGAGTGGCGACGGTGCGCTGCGCCATCTACACCCGCAAGTCGAGCGAGCAGGGGCTCGAGCAGGAGTTCAACTCCCTGCATGCGCAGCGCGAAAGCGGCGAGGCCTACATCGCCAGCATGAAGCACGAGGGGTGGGTGGCGCTGCCGGACCAGTACAACGACGGCGGCTTCACCGGCGGTAACACCGACCGACCCGGTTGCCTGCGGCTGATGGCCGACATCGAAGCCGGAAAGGTCGACTGCGTGGTGGTCTACAAGGTCGATCGCCTGTCGCGCTCGCTGCTGGACTTCGCCCGCATGATGGCGGTCTTCGAGAGGCACCGCGTTTCGTTCGTATCGGTGACGCAGCAGTTCAACACCACGCAGTCGATGGGGCGGCTCACGCTGAACATCCTGCTCTCGTTCGCGCAGTTCGAGCGGGAGATCATTTCCGAGCGCACCCGCGACAAGATCGCCGCCTCCAAGCGCAAGGGCAAGTGGTTTGGCGGCAAGCCAATCCTGGGGTACGACCTCGCGCCCCAGCCTGCGGGCGGAAGCAAGCTCGTGGTCAACGCGCCGGAGGCGGAACTCGTCCGCGAGGTCTACCACCTGTATCTGGAGCACCGCTCGCTGACGAAGGTGGCCCAGATCCTCAACGCCCGCGGTTGCACGAGCAAGCGCTGGACGACCCGCAAGGGCGCATCGGTCGGGGGCCGGGTGTGGGACAAGCACCTGCTGATCAACTTGCTCACCAACCCGGCTTACGTCGGCAAGGTCAAGCACAAGAAGGAACTGTTCGCCGGCGAGCACGCCGCCATCATCGACGAACCGCTCTGGCAGAGCGTCTATAGCACCATCAAGCACAACGGCCGCACCGGCGGCATGCACGTCCGCAATCAGCACGGGGCGCTGCTCAAGGGGCTGATCCACTGCGGGCCGTGCGGGCACGCGATGGGACACACCTACAGCGTCAAGGACGGGAAGGCGGCCTATCGCTACTACGTCTGCTACGTCGCGCAGAAGCAGGGCTGGCACGCCTGCCCGTCGGGGTCGCTGCCCGCCGAGCAGATCGAGCGGCTGGTGGTCGAGCGCATCAAGCACATCGGCGGCGACACCGCGCTGGTGGCGGCCACCTTCCGCCAACTCCAGAGCGGCGTCCGGACGCGAACGGCCCAGATCGAGAAGGACCAGGCCGCCGGCGTTCGTGAGATCCAGAAGATCGAGAGCGATCTCCGCAAGGTCGCCGCCACGGCGGGTACGGACGCCAACGCCGCCGCCCGCTTGGCCGATCTGCACGAGCGACTGGCCAAGGTGAGCGAGCGGGCACGGGCGCTTCGGGTCGAAGCAGAGCGGGTCGAAGGCGAGGTAATCACCCGCGACGAGGTCGCCGAGGCGCTCAGGGAGTTCGGCGCAACCTGGGACGTGCTCTGCCCACGGGAGCAAGCGGCGGTGCTGACGACCCTGGTCAAGCGGGTGGACTACGACGGCGCAAAGAGGACGGTATCGATCACGTTCCACCCCGCGGGCCTGCGGACGCTCGGTCAGGCACCCGCTAAAGAAGAAGAGGTGGCAGCATGAACGGCATGGACGAGGTCACGATCGAGTTCCCGGTCCATTTCACCCGCGGGGCGGCGGGCCGGAAGGAGGTCAATGTCGGCGTCCAGCCCGTCGTACCGGCGGTCGAGCGGGGCTGCGTGCCCCGGGTCGCCCACCTGATGGCGCTGGCGATCCGGTTCGAGGAGCTGGTCCGCCTTGGCGAGGTGGAATCCCACGCCGACCTCGCCCGGCTGGGGCAGGTCACCCGTGCCCGGATCAGCCAGATCATGGACCTGCTGTGCCTGGCACCGGACATCCAGGAGGAGATCCTGTTCCTACCACTTATTGAGCGTGAGCGGGACGCGGTGAGCGAGCACGAGCTCCGCGTCGTGTGCGCCGTGGCCGATTGGCGCGAGCAGCGCCGGCGTTGGCGGGCGATGCTGGGGGTTCAACGCCCGTCGCAGAATTGAACAAAGCCCGGCAGACCGCGATGAGACGGTCCGCCGGGCGAGCTACGAGGGCTTGGTCAGCGCAGATTCGGAACGGTGGTCTCGCTCAGGCGGAACGTGTAGACGAAAATCGCCGCGGGGTCGAGGAAGTCAAACCGCTTTCCCCAGCCGCCGTGCTGCTTCCGCAGCGAGTACTCAACTCGGCGGGCCTCTTCACCCGAGTCGCATCCGACGATCAAGAAGGGGTCGCGGGTCGTGTTGATGCAGTGCTCGCAGATGAGTTGCTCGCGCGGATTGCAGGTGACGCCGATGAACCAGCGACGGTGTTCGCCGCCGTTGCGCTCGATGAACTGGGCGATCTTCTCGGCCGGCGACAGCTTCGCGGGCTTGGTCTGAACGGTCGACATGTGGGAGCTCCTCGCGCTCGTTGGCATTGTTCCTCGAGCAGGCGGAAGCCTGCCCGCTCCGGGCCTGATGTCCGGTTCCTCTGAATACGCAAACGGGCCGGATTCCACCCCAAACGGCCGAGCCGCCCCTGCGGGCCATCCGACGCGAACGGGTTTACCATTCGTCTGCATGCACCACGAACCGGCCGATGTTATCGAAGCCCTCCTCCGGCGGATCCCGGACAAGTGGCAGCGTGTGGACACCGAGCAACTCTCGGCCGCCCAGCAGCAGGCACTGCTACGCCTTGTCGGAGCAGGACTTGTAGAACGTCGCAACACCCTGCGATTGGACATGGCGGGTCAGAACGAGGCCTTCGAGGCGACGATCGCCGTGACGGGCGAGGCCGGCCTGCTCCAGGCGATCGAGCCGGTGCTCGCTGAGTCCTGGAGCAGGTGGTCGGGCGCGATCGCGGACTGGCGTCGGCGTGCCGGAGCGGCCAGCCAGCCGTTCCGGGTGACGAAAGTCGGCGGCGACGAGTGGCGGCTCACTGAACACGGGCTTCTCGCGCGGGCTGACCTGAGCGTTGCGCTCGACCCAAGGCTGTCACGCGATCACGCCGCGGTCATTGCCAGCCGGGAGCGTGTGATCGATTTCGTGATGAAGGCCGGCGCTCTTGAGGATCGCCCTTCGGTGCCTGGTGCCGGGCAACTCGTCTCATTCCGCAGCGTCGCCGCGGACAAGTCGGCACCTGCGTCGACGGCTCCAACCACTCATGTGAACTTGACGAACGCCGTAGACATCGCCGCCGCGTTCCGGGAGGCGATGGTGCCGATGGTGGAGGCAGTCGTGCGTGGGGCCGCGCGTGATGCCGATCGGCCCAATGTCCGGCGGGCGCCGCAGGCCGGGTCGATGTCCTGGCAAGAGGCGATGCGGCTCGCCGAAGAGCATGTCAGGAAGCACGGCGGCTTCTTCCCCGGTCGCAACGAGCTGGCCAGCATCGTGGGATGCTCGCCCGCCACGATGACCAAGGTGCTCAAGAACTCTGCGTATCTGAAGGCACGGCGCGCGGAGGCGGCTCAATCGGGCACGATCCGGGAAGTCCAGCCGTCCGGCAATCTGGACAAGCGGGTCGTCGAGACCAAGGGTGAGCCGGACGCTGCCGACCAGCGTGCCGAAGTCGCCGAACCAAGCCAACCTGTTGACGCCTATCACGCGGGAGGCGACGACGCTCCCCACGATGGTGAGGACGCGCTCGCAAAGTTGATCGCGGATCAGCACTCGGACCGCATGCGGGAAGAACGCCAGCGCAAGGCGGCAAAGAAGCGCCCGGAGCGGTAGAGAACTCCACGGTCAGGGACGGGTGGTCGCGACCGGTCGCGACCAGTTTCCGGCCCGCGAATCCAGAGACATTCGAGGTAGTCACGCGACCGTTCGCGGCCTTGTGACCGGGCATGTCGCCCGGGAACGGAGCCGCCGCAATGGGAACCGCGCCCCTACCGAATCGCCCGGATTCGACCTCGCCGCCCACCCTGATCACCCCCGGCGTCATCGCCAGTGAACTCGCGCAGCCTATGCACCGAGTGCTGCACGTCCTGGCAACGCGGCCGGCGATTCGCCCGGCGGCGCTAGCGGGCCGCGTGCGTCTGTACGACCGTCGCGCGATTGAGCAGGTCCGGCTCGAACTCGCGAGCATCGACCGCCGGCGTGGCGATGCTGGTTCGGAAGGCGGTGCCGCTTGAACGCGACCACCAACCATCCGTCCAAGCAGGCCTTGGGCAGCGGCGCTCGTCGGCTGGTCGAGTTGATGCAGCGGATCGGCTTCGGCCGGATCGAACAGCTGCGTGTATCGGGCGGCGAACCGACCTTCACGCCGATGCCCCGGGTCGTGCGCGAGGTGAGGCTCGGGCCTGAGCACGCGGGTGATCCGGTCGCGCGATCGGCGGACTTCGCACTCAAAAAGGCTGTCGTTGATCTGCTCGCCGAGCTAAGAGCAATCGGCGACGGCGCGGCGGTGTCGATCGAGGTTCGACATGGACTTCCCCACCGCCTGCTCGTGCAGGAGGTGGCGAATGGTTGAGTTCGCACCAGGCGAGAAAACGCCCGACTACACCGGCCTGGACCTGGACCGCGTGCGGGCCATCGCGCACGGTCAGGCCTGCCGCCTGACCGGGCGGCGGCGGCTGGACGAAGATGGGCTCGACTTGCGATCAGAGCTCGTTCTCGCTGCGCTGGAGCGCTGGCCGCGGTTCGAGCCCGAACGCGGTCGGCCGTTGGCGTTCATCGCCATCGCCATGTCCAACGCCGGCATGTCGATCCTGCGGTCACAGAACGCGGCCAAGCGCGGCGGTGAAACAACCACGGTCTCCGTCGGCGAGTTCCCACGCGAGCAGGTCTGCAGACCACTGAGCGGGCGGCGGCGCGACGAGGTCGCGCGGGCAGACCTCGAGCTTGACGTCGCCGAGGCCGTCGAGTGCCTCCCGGCAGACCTCGCCGCAACCTGTCGTGGGTTCCTCGACGCGGCCACGGATGGCCGCCGTCGTCCTTCGCTCGGATCCGCCGCGTTAGCGCTGCGCGAGCACTTCGAATCCCGCGGCCTCAAGGAGTACGTGTCATGACGACCACGCCCGCGCCCCGTCCCGGAACCCAAGCCAGCGCCGTACCGCCATCGTTGGGCCATCCGCGCCGGCCTTGGGAGCCCAAGCCGCTGGTCTACCTCGCCGGCAAGATGCACGCCGCAGGGAACTGGCGCGAGCCCCTCGTGCCCGGCCTTGGCAGGGAGCCCTTCGGCTGTCCCATCGATTGCGGCCGGTTCATCTTCACCGGCCCGCACTTCGTCCCCTTCAACGGCCGGCGGCACGAATGGATGGGCTGGCACATCGGCGTGGAGCAGCGGTTTGAGGGCGTCTGCCCCGAGGGCGCTCGGCCGCGCTGGCTGGTCCCGGCCCTGTGCATGGAGTGGATCCGCCGGTCGGACATGATCTTCGGCTGGATCGAGGACCCGACCTGTCACGCCACGCTCACCGAGATCGGCTGGGCGCACATGCTGGGCAAGCCCGTCTACCTCGCGTTCAAGAACTGCGAACTCCAACGAGACATGTGGTTCATCTGCCATTGCCCACGGACGCTCGCCGCGGAGCACGAGTCAGCTACCGATGGCCTGCGGCACGCCCTTGCGTGGAAGGCGCTGCTCTGATGAGCCTGTCCACGGCCCAGAAGTACCTCGATTCGGGGTTGTGCGTGCTTCCCGCAATCCGCGAGGGCGACCACAAGAAGGTCGCGCTGCGCGCGTGGAAAGCGTACCAGTCGCGGCTTCCCACGACTGAAGAGCTCGCCAAGTGGTTCGGTGGTGGTGTCGATCGTGATCTGTGTATCGTCGCCGGCGCGGTGTCGGGCCATGTGGAGATGATCGACTTCGACCTGGCCGGCGCTGCGTTCGCGCCGTGGCGGGCGCGGGTTGACGTCGTCAGCCCAGGCCTGGTCGATCGGCTCGTCATTGAGACCACGCCATCTGGCGGTCGGCATGTGGTGTACCGGTGTCGAGCACCGGTCTGCGGCAACCTCAAGCTCGCGCAGCGGCGCTTTGAAGCTCCCGGTTCGGAGGAAATCGAAGTCTGCGGGAAGCGATTCAAGCCGCGAAAGGGGTCGGACGGGCGGTGGTTCGCCGTCGGCACGTTGATCGAGACCCGCGGCGAGGGCGGGATGTTCCTGTGCGCCCCGTCGAACGGCTATGCGCTCATATCCGGCAACTTCGCGGCCCTGCCTGTGATCACGCCCGAGGAACGAGAGGTCCTGCTTGCGTGCTCCTGGGAGCTGAACGAAGTTCCGCCGCCGGTCGAGGATGGGCCGCGCGTGAAATCATCGCCCTCCCATCCGAACGATGAACTCAAACCTGGCGACGACTTCAACCGCCGGGGCGACATCCGGGAGCTGCTGGTTCGCCACGGCTGGACGCAGGTCCGAGACGGCGAGAACGAGCACTGGTCGCGGCCCGGCAAGTCCGCGGGCTGCAGCGCCACGCTCAAGGACGGCGTGTTCTACGTGTTCTCGACCAATGCGCCGCCGTTCGAGGATCTGCGCGGCTACTCGCCGTTCGCCGTCTATTCCTTGCTCGAGCACGGCGGTGACTTCGCCACGGCCGCGGGGGCGCTGCGGGCGCGGGGCTTTGGCTCGTGCGTTCCCGGGCCGGATGTCGATCTGTCCGCCTTCCGCGTCACGGCAGGAGAACGCGACATTGCCGCCGAGTCCGTTGTCCCCGGGCCGATCGATCCCGGGCCTGTGCCGGCGAGTCTGCTCCGCGTGCCCGGGTTCATCAACGAGGTCATCGACTACTCGCTCCAGAACGCGCCCTACCCCGAGCCGGTGCTGGCATTCTGCGGCGCGGTGGCGCTCCAGGCCACGCTCGCGGGCCGCAAGGTCCGCGACCCACAAGACAACCGACCCGCGGTGTACCTGCTCGGCCTGGCCAACACAGGCACGGGAAAAGACTTCCCCCGCAAGGTGAACCAGCGGATCCTGGCCGAGGCCGGGATGCCCGGCGCGTTCGCCGACGGCTTTGCCAGCGGCGAGGGCCTCGAGGACCGCATGCACCTCATGCCGGTCATGCTCTTCCAGACCGACGAGATCGACACGCTGATGCAGGCGATCAGTGGGTACGGAGCCAAGCGCGACCCGCGCTACGAGGGCATCATGCAGGTGATGCTGAAGCTGTACACGTCGGCCAGCGCCACCTATCCCCTGCGGGTGAAGGCCAGCGACACGGAGCCACGGACGATCGACCAGCCCTGCCTGTGCCTGTTTGGCACCGCGATCCCGGACATCTTCTACGAGGCGCTGTCCCCGAAGATGCTCTCCAACGGCTTCTTCGCGCGCATGCTCATCCTCGAGGCGGGCCGGCGCGGGAGCGGGCAGGACGCGGACGTGCGCGATCTGCCCCGGTCGATCACCAAGTGGGCCAAGTGGTGGGCGGACTTCAAGCCGGGCAAAGGCAACCTGAACGCCGAGCACCCGGTCCCACGATTGGTCGATGCAACTCCCGACGCTCGCGTGCGTCTGAGCGAGATCCGGGCGCTGGCCGACGCCGCCTACTCGGACGCCGAGACACGGTCGGACCAAGCGGGCATGGCGCTCTGGGCCCGCGCCAACGAAAAAGCCCGCCGCCTGGCGCTGGTGTACGCGTGCAGCGCATGCCACCGCGAGCCCCAGATCACGCTTGATGCCGTTGACTGGGCGTGGTCGCTGGTGGACCACCAGACTCGGCGGATGCTCTTCAAGGCCAGCCAGCATGTCAGCGCCGGCGACTTCGAGAGCCAGTGCAAGGCCGTGCTCCGCGTGCTGCGGGAATGGTCGGCCAAGCACCCCGCCGATGCGTGGATGCCTTTCTGGCAACTGAGCCGGCGCCTGGCGTGGTCGCCCAAGGAGCACGACGACGTGCGGACCGCGCTGCTCAATCAGCGCCGCATCGAATACACCGAGCGGACCACGCGGGGCACGCCCCAAAGGCTGTACCGGCTCGCCAATGACGTTGCCGGCGCATGAAATCATGCCCAAAGCACACTCAAAACCGAGCGCCGCGGGGCATTTGACCCGCCGCGAGGCCCTCGGAGGGCCTTCGGCGCAGCGCGCTCTCAATCTGCCACCCGCGATTCCAGGTCGCCAGTGGGGGCGGCCCCCAACCTGTTGCGCCTATTGCAGCCTGTTGCGCGCAAGAGGTTCGGCGCAGAAACATCGAGAAAACAGGTACAAGTCAACAACACCCCCCTCTCTTTCTACCTATTGCGCCCACCCCCCCGCGCGCCCGAGCACCCTTGGGGGGCGCGCAACAGGTTGGCGCAATGGGTCGGCGGCGTGCCGACCGCAGGCCATCGACGCACCCGTTCGGACACGCGGGATATGTGCCAGGCCTCGCCTCCCCCATGCCTTGCAGCATTCCCCTGCTGCGCACTGCCGCGGACTGTCACGACAGTTGACATTGCGGCGGGAATCGTTCCGCGTGCGTGCGCGCCCCGGCGCGCCCGCGTGCATAGGTAACAATTGGAACTGTCGCGTCAGTGCGCGACAGTGCGCTCCAGTGATCCCCGGCCCCGGGCTCCCGCCTGTGGGCCACGACGTTGGCGCGGGCGGCGTCCGTCGAGGAACGCCGGGACGCGCTGCGCCGAGCGCCAGGGCCAACCCCGCCGCCGCCACCACGCCCATGCAGGTCGCGTGCCAGGCCGCGCCTACCGCGAACCTTACAGCCGGAGTCCGAACGGCCGAGGGGAGGGGGGGCAATAGGTACTTCCCCGCCATGCGGGCGAATCGACGCCCGCGGGAACAGCCGCGCTTGGAGACAGAGTTTGTTTGCGCGTCCGAGAGCCGACGGTCGCGTGGCGGGGATTGGTACGCCCCGCCGTGAGGACGCGACGTGGGCGATCGTGGGCCAACCCGTGGCCAGCGGGCGGGTAGGGAAGCCGCGCTGTGCGGCCCGCTTTCCCGCGCCGCCCACATGTTTGGCCGAGTTGCCCACATGTCACGGAATCATCGAGAAATGCAGGCCGATCGCCTTGCCTGTTCGCCATCAGCCGGCCAATGTGTGTCATACGCGAGCGGGAACAACGCACCCCCCGCACGCGACGGAGACCACGACCATGAACGCGACCACGAAGACCACGATCGACCTCGCCAAGACCCTCGCCAAGAGCGGGTTCCATATCCCCGCGATCGAGATCCACACGCCCGACGGACGCACCTGGAACATCGCGACGGTCCCCGCCGGACGCGGCCGCCACCTCGACGGGCACTGGGGACCGCGCCCCGGAGCGCTGGGCGGCTTCCGCCTCTTCGAGATCGACCGCGATACCGACGCCCCCAACGAGCACGACGCGATCGACGGCGACACCTGGAACGCCGACGAGTTGGTCGACTACCTCCGGGCGGTTGGCCAGCCGAAAGACACGACGAGTTGGGACCGCAAGAACGACAACCACCCGACGACCTGAAGCCCGCGTAATGCGGGCTTCGCTGTTTACCAGAGACCACCAACCCAAAGGAGCACGACCATGACGAAGCGCACCCCCAAGACCACCAAGCCCGAACCCACCGCCGCCGAGACCTACGCCGCACGCCGCGACGACATCGCCCGGCTGATGGACGTCCTGCAGATGGAACTCGACAAGCATGCCGAGCAGGCCAAGGCCGACCCGCGCAACTGGGGCTTCGCCGGAAGCCTCGGGAAGGTCCGCAGCGACCTCATCGATCTGGTCGGGTTCCTCAGCAACATGGATCCCGAGCACGTCGAGGCGTTTCTGAACGACGCCGAGTGATCGCCACGCGGCGTCGCGGGGAACCGCGGCCGCCACGTTTCCCCGCCGCAGCGTGCGGCGGGTTCCGCACCCGAAACAAAGGAGTCCGACATGGCACGCAAAGGCACGATCAAGAACATGGGCAAGATGCAGCGCGAAATGAGCGATGCGCGGAAGTCCCGAAAGGCGGCGAAGGCCGCGCCTCCCGTCAAAGAGGCGACGCCCGCTCCGACCAAGCGCATCAGCGCCCTCAGCGCGGCGGCGCAGGTGCTCGCTGCCAGCGAGGTGCCGATGCGGGCCAAAGAGATGATCGCTGCGATGGAGGCCAAGGGCCTGTGGACGAGCCCCGGCGGGAAGACGCCCGAGGCCACGCTCTACGCCGCCATCATCCGCGAGATCGCCGCCAAGGGCACCGCCGCTCGCTTCAAGAAGCACGAGCGCGGCGTCTTTGTCGCGGGGAAGGGAGCCTGAGCCATGACCGCGACGCCCGTCCCCAACCGCGAAGCGCAACTGGAGGCAGTTCTTCAGGCCGCGCTCTACCTGCTCGGTGCACGCCAGGACCACATGCTCACCATCGAGGAATGGACGGACCTCGCGCGGGCCGTCGCCGCGTGCCAGGAGCGGAAGACCGCCGAGTACCTCACCGAGCACGACCTCGAGGACATCGCCGAGCGCTACGCCCTTGAATGGGACGAAGCGACCGATGGCCCGCTCCCGACGATCGACGAGTGAGGCGAGCATCATGCCCCGCTACCAGCCGCGACAGAAGTCGCGGCTTTCTCTTCGGCCAGTGGCCATCGTTGACCGACGCTGCTGAAGCCGATCACTTCAGTCGGGCACTGGCCTGCTCCATGATCTCGGCGGCCACCCTCTCGGGGTTGTAGCCGCCGGACAGCATGACGCACGGCTTGCCCGCCGCGGCGGCATACTCCCTCGCTTCCTCGGAGTGCAGATGCCCGGTGAGCTTGATGATGACAATGACGACGGCCGTGTCCGGCCGGTAGATCGGCCCACGCATCGGAGTGCCAGGACCGTGCTCCGTCAACTCGACCCACTCCGCGTCCTTCAGCTCGAATGCCTGCGTCAGACGCTGAACCGCTTCGGCATTCCGCTCGCCACCGATGATCACCATGCGCTTCCCGCGCAGCAGTTCCCGCACGCCCAGCACCGACGGGCTCCACTCGCGTTCATCTCCGTTCGTACGCTTGGGGTCTGTCTTCCCGACCTCGCTTTTGAGTGTGAGCGCGCGAGCGATCACGTCGGCCATGAAATCAGCACCAGCCGGTGGCCCCGGCCACGCCGCTGCAGCGGCAGACCCGACGGCTTCCGCGACCCGGCGGTCGGTTGTGGAAACGCCCATGCCCTGCAAACGCTTGACGGCATCGGAGATCTTCGTCCAATGGGCCGGCGCTTCCTCGGGACGGCACTTGGAAAGCTGCCCGGCGTGGTATCTGATCTGTCCCAACGCGTTCTTGACCCCTTTGGTCGCAGCCTCGCGCTCATCCAGCCGCTTGCCCTGCGCCTTGATCCGTGACCTCAGATCAGCCGAGTTTGCCTGGTCTGCAGGGTCATCGGCGGTCATGTGCCGTTCGATGAACACACGCCGCTCGGCGGTCTCGCGGCGCAACCAGACGTGCGTTTCGGCTTGATCCCGATCATCATCGCTGAGCCATGTGTCAGCGAGCGCGACCCGCAGGGCCGAGTTGGACTCGGCCAACAGGTGGAACGCAGACTCCTCATCTTCGGCACGCCGCCCGTCCGCGACGGCGTCGACTCGCCGAAGTAGTGCGACCGCGTCGGCCTGGGCGTCGTAGCAGTCAGCGATTTGTCTGAGAATCGGATCCCCGGGCTGGGCCTGGTTGCGCCAGAACACCCAGAGGAAGCAGTTCTCCATCGCCTTGGCCTTGGCGATCATGTCGTTGAGGCGGTCGAGAACCTCGCGCTCATCGTCGGGATTGGCGGCCGCAGCGCGCCGTTCAATAAACAGCCGACATGACGCGGCCTTCAGGCGGCATCGCTTCTCGACGAGAGCCAGGTCGATCTCCGACATCGCCCCGGCGTTATCGCCGCCCAACTCAGCATCTGTTGATACCTCCGAAGCCGATGCACGGGCTCGTCCGAGTTCCTCGGTCGTCCCCGTGAGCGGGAGATGCACCACGGCATCCCCGAGCCTGAGGGGCACGATCGCCGAGGAAACGGGCAGTGACTTCGGGATTGTCACCAGCTGCATCTTCGGCTCAATGCTCGGAGCGGGCGATGGGATCGGAGGAGTAGATGGCGAGGCTAGTTCTGGCTGGGCGGGCTCGATTGGGCTGGGTGCTATTGGCGTTTCGGTCGTGACTATCTGCTCGACAGCGGCTGGCGCTGGGCCTGCGACACGCTCGGCCTCCTCGCAAAGCCACTTCCCTATCAGCGCAACAGCCCGCCGGAGCGGTTCGGATCGTTCTATGTGCGGGCGGAGCACCTCAGCGGCGGCGTCCGCCAGCTGACGCAGTTCGAGATCAGTCATCGCTGGTCCTTTCAACGATTATGGGGGAATATGTGCGCGGCAACGCAGCCGCGGCAGTCGCGATCAAATGCCCGGTCGGGGGCCGGTGGCCCCCGCCGGGCGTCATGGTCTGTTGACGAGATTACTTCTTGTCGATCCACACCGAGCCCACTGCACCAGCGAGTGACTTCGGGTCATCTCCCTGCGGCGCTTCCTCAATCTGCTCGAGGAACACCTTCATGTGCTGGCTCCATTCCTGCCGCTGGTCACCGTACCACTCGCGGGCGTCGTCCGAGGCGAGCGCTTCGCTGCGGGCAAGAGCCATCAGCATCAGATCGATGCAGGTCTTGCCGATGGGGGAGTCCTGCTCCATCCGACGGTAGAGGCGGTCGTAGAACGGGTGGCGGGTGTTGAGCAGCACCACCACGGAACGCCCGACCATCTTGGTCCGGTAGAAGGGTGCGCCCGGCAAGGCCTCGTACTCGATGACGACGGGATACTTCGTCAGGCGCTCTTCGAGTTCCGTCATCACCTCCGGCGTCGCGTCGGTGCTGATCCGGCGATCCTCGATGAACTCCTTGACCTCCTGCTGAACCTCGAATGTGGGCTTGTCCGCCAACTCGTCGATGGGCTTGAGCCGCGGGGCCAACTTTCCGACCGTCTCCTCCGCGCGGGCGGTCTTGGCGGTTGCGGCGTGGTGGGCCTTCGTGCCCCGCGCGATGATCATGTCCTTCAACGTGTTCACGTTGGCGATGATCGCCGTGCCGAGCCGTTCATAGATCGACGAGCCGGACGAGATCTTGGCGTGCTGCTTGGTGTGCGTCACACCGAAAACCTCATCCAACTCGGGCTCGAAGCGGATCTCCACCCGGTACCACGCGTCGGTCCAGTGGCGGGGGGGGGACGGGCTCCTTTTTAGGGCAATTTCCCGCCGCGAGCGGGCGGAGCTGTTCCCCGACGGGGGGTGGGCCTTCCGCCCCCCCCGGTGTTCCTTGGCCGACTTGCCGTTGCCCATCGAGGTCTGCCACTCCTCGGGGAGGAGTGTCATCACGACCTCAACCGTGGAAGTCTGATCGGGCTTGCCGGGGATCGGGACGTCGAACTTGAGGCTGTCCCCGTGCTGGGTGGCAAGCGGATCGCCTTCGAGCCGCGCCTGAGGCATGAGATAGAGAGGATCGACGGGGCCGACCGCCGTGCCGTTGATCGTCAGGTTGAAATCCGCGACGAGGAAGTGCCGGAAGATGCGTCCCAGCGCGGGCCGCAACGCGCGGACCAGCGTGTCCTGCTTGCCGTCGTGGTCCAGGCGATCGCAGTTCTTCCAGACCACGATGGTGCCCGAGGGTGACGTCGCAAGAGACGAGTACGGAGCGGGGATGACCGCTTCGCGGGGCTGAGGGACCTCGGACATCGAGCCGTCCGAAACCTCATTCACGTCGATGTACGTCATCAACGGCTTGCTGCCGCGACGCCAGGTATAGACCTCGACGCGCTCGCACTGGCTGACGCTCGCGTTGGGCAGACCCATGCCGAACCGCCCGAGTCCCGAGCGATCGTCGAACCGGGTGCTATCGCCGAAGCGGAGCGCCCGGCGCAACGTCTCGGCATCCATGCCGCGCCCGTTGTCCGCGATGGCCACCTGCACGATGCGGGGCTGCTTGGGACGGCCCGGGCCGTCCGGCTCCTGCTCGACTGCGATCATGTCGATCGAAACCTCGGTCGCGCCCGCCTGGATGGAGTTGTCGATCAACTCCGAGAGGGCGCTGTCCGTGCCCTTGTACCCGCTGTCGCGGGTGGCGCGAATGAAACGATCCTGCCGAACAATGCTGTAATCCGTCTTCATAAACCACGGTCCTTTCTGCCCGCCATATAGACGGGCTTGGAACACGACGCCAAGCGGAACGTCCGCAATGGCGTTCACGGCCAAGGACCAACAGCGACCCTTGGACGAGAAGTCAGGATGTGGCGAGGGTGTGATCGAGTCGAGCAGGAAGGCTCAAGACCCGTCAGATACCGCAGAGTGCCGCCCGCTTTCGTCCCGCCATAAAGACGGAACGCGATCAGCCTCGCTATGAGTATTGTATCCGCCGCCGAGCCCATTTCTATCTCGGCATGGACATTTTGTTGACTTCCGAGTTGTTCGGGGGTCAGGGATGGCGGCCCCCGCCGGGTGCGATGGGCGCTTTAGGTCGTCGAGCGCGGAGCCCCTCCCAGCACCCAAACCCGATACGATGGCCTCCTCCGGAGCCCTGCCTGCGCCTGCAACGCACCCTATGACCACGTCCGCGCCGCTCGTCGCGCCCGGGCAGCCAGCGGCAACCGGACCGGCATCGTGGAGCGTGCATGGCGAAGAACTCGGCGAAAACGCAGTCGAAGCAACAGCCACCGGCACCGAATGGGCGACGTGCCGCTCCGGCAAAGTCTCCGTCCGGCTCGGCTGCGAAAGCCTCCGCGGCCGCGGCAGCTCCCGTGCAGTTGGCCGTCAAGCGCGACGAGGCCAAGGGCCTGATTTGGTCCCATGTCCGCGGCAAGTGGCTCGTGGAGACACCGGAGGAGACCATCCGGCAGACATACCTGCCGATTCTGGTCAACGAGTACGGATTTAGGCTTGAGCAAATTGCCGAGGAGGAATCCGTCGTCGGCCGCGGGTCCGCTGGCGCACGCGCCGACTTCCTGATCTGGCGCACCATCCAGGACCGCACCGACGACAAGCCCGCGTTCATCGTCATCGAGTGCAAGTCCGACAACGTGACCATCCGCCAGGAGGACTATTCGCAGGGCGAGAACTACGCCCGGCGCGAGGGCGCGGCGTTCTTCGTCACCCACAACAGCCGCGAGACCAAGTACTGGCGGGTCCGCACCGACAAGCGCCCGGGCTACCTCGAAGAGATCGAGAACATTCCGCACGCGGACGCTTCCGACGCCGAGATCGAGAAGCTGCTCAACCGGCTCAAGACCTTCAAGGAAGACGAGTTCGCCGACCTGCTGCACTCGTGCCACAACGTCATCCGCAACCGCGAGCATCTCGATCCCGCCGCGGCCTTCGACGAGATCGCCAAGGTCTTGTTCATGAAGGTCACCATCGAGCGCCGGCTCCGCGCCGGCCGTGTTCGCAGCAACCTGTTCACGGCCGACAGCCTTGATGAAGACCGCCGCCGGTTCTCGAATCCCGTCGAGAACCTCTTCGAAGAGACCAAGCGCGAGTACGCCGACGACAACATCTTCGACGGCGACGAGAAGATCAACCTGAAGTTCGACACCGTTCGCGAGATCGTTCGGCTCCTCGAGCGGTACAACCTCTCCGACACCAGTGAGGACGTGAAGGGCATCGCCTTCGAGCGGTTCCTTGGTCGCACCTTCCGCGGCGAAATCGGCCAGTTCTTCACACCGCGATCAATCGTCGAGTTCATGATCCGCATGGTGGACCCGCAGGAGGGTGAAATCATCTGCGACCCCGCCAGCGGCTCGGGCGGGTTCCTCATCCGCTTCTTCGAGATCGTGCGGGAGAAGGTCCTCCGGGATGTTGACCGCGAGTACGCCGAGTTCGTCGCGTCGCTCGAAGGGAAGAAGCTTTCGGAGGCCAAGCGGGCCGAACTGCTCCGCGAGAAGGACGAACAGCGCCGCGCCGCCATCGATCAGCACTCCGAGGATTCCCGTCTCTGGAAGCTGGCCAACCGCTGCATCTACGGGTGCGACGCCAACGACCGCATGGCCCGCACCAGCAAAATGAACATGATCATGCACGGCGACGGCCACGGCGGCGTGCACCACCACAACGGCTTCATCAACGTCAATGGCATCTTTGAGGGCAGGTTCGACATCATCCTGACCAACCCGCCCTTCGGGGCCAACGTCGAACCGACCGACCGCATCACCGAAGGTGATGTGCGCACCACAGACGAGCAGCGCCGGCGCTATTCGCGGGCCTACGGAAAGGCGTACACAGACGCACAGGAGCGCGTACTGAAGGCTCTGGAGGCCAAGGCGCCCATCGGCTCGCTCTTCGATCTTCCCCACAAGGGCGAGGACAACGAAGCCGAGCGAGCACGGCACAAGCCGGGCAAGATCAAGACGGAAATTCTCTTCATCGAGCGATGCCTGTCCCTGCTCAAGCCGGGGGGACGACTCGGCATCGTGCTGCCAGAGGGCATTTTCAACAATCCCTCGCTCCAATACGTTCGGGAGTTCTGCGAGGACCGCGCCCGCATCCTGGCCGTCGTCAGCCTCCCGCAGGAGGCCTTTTTCGCAGCCGGCGCGACGGTGAAGGCGTCGATGCTCTTCGTGCAGAGGTACACCGAGGCCGAAGCGGCCAAGTTCGCCAAGGTGCGCGACGCGGCGATCAAGGAGGTCGAGGCGAAGCACGCGCCGGTCATCGCGGCCGAAACGACGCGGCTCGAAGCCGAGATCGACGCCGCCAAGCAGGCCAAGGACGCGGACCGGCGCAAAGCGGCCCAGTCACAACTCAAGCAGTATCTGGCCCGCATCGCGGAGCAGAAACGGCTCGAGGCGAGGGCGCTGCTCCGCGAGCGTTTCGACTATCCCGTGTTCCTGTACGACGCGAAGCACATCGGCATCTCCGCGACCGGCGAGCCGGATACCTGTGAGTTGCATCTCGATCCCGTTCTTGGCCTACCCGAAGGGATGCAGGAGCAGACAACGGCGCTCATGCAGTACCGCCTGTTCCGCCGCGACCCGGATGCTTTTATCGCCGCGACCTCGAAGCGGGAGGTGTCCCGGTGAACGTTGCGACTCAGGCTTACGCGGTGCGATGGCGAGACGCCAATCGCTGGGATATCAAAGCGGCCCGGGCCACGCAGTTTCGCTTGGCGCATCCCCATTTCCGGCCTCTGGCTCACTTCGCTGAGGAAGCGACGGTCACGGTCAACCCCGCGGCGAAGCCCGACCATGAGTGGCCGGTCTACGGGGTGAACAACTCCACCGGCGTGTTCTTGAGCCACCGTCAGCGCGGAGCCGATTTCAACTCGGCCTACAAGCGAATCGAGAAGGACTGGTTCTTCCACAATCCGACGCGAGCCAACGTCGGGTCACTCGGCCGCGTCCCCACTGTGCCGGATGATGCGATCACGAGTCCGGAATACCAAGTCTGGCGCTTGACGGGCCAGCTCATCCCGGCGTTCGTTGAGATCCTGATCCGGACTCGATACTTCCTCGAACTGATCGACTGCCACCGCGTGGGCGCTGTTAAAGAACGACTCTTTGTCTCGAATCTGCTGGAGATCCCTGTTCCCGATCTCGCCGAACCGCAGCAACGAGCAATTGTCACTGCGTTCGAGAAGTCCAAGGCGAAGGCGGCGGCGCTGCGGATCAAGGCCGACGAACTCGACGCCGTGGCGGAAGCGGACTTCCTGAAGGCCCTCGGTCTGACTCCACCCGCGGATGTCACGCCGCCGAAGTCGTTTGCGCTTCATTGGCGTCAGCTGGCCCGCTGGTCCGTGTCATTCGGACAGCGTGCGGGCTTGGGCGCAAACCTCGATCATTCCAGGTATCCGCTGGCGACTCTGGGGGAACACCTTGTCTTGCTGCAGTATGGCACCAGCGAGAAGGCAAACGCTCTTGGAAAGGGCGTCGCCGTGCTGCGGATCAACAACATCAAAGCTGGTCGGATCGACACGAGCGACTTGAAGCACGTCCCACTTCCGGCAAAGGCCGCAGCATCGCTCCGCTTGGCGAATGGTGACGTGGTAGTGATCAGAACGAGCGGCAGCCGCGATCTCGTTGGCACGTGCGCAGTCTTCGAACTCAATGAGGAGTTCGTTTTCGCTTCGTATCTGATCCGGATGCGATTCGCCACCGCGATCCTCGATCCTCGGTACGCCGCCTACTTCATCAACGGCGCGCTTGGCCGACTCCAGGTGGACACGCTGAGCCGACAGATCATGCAGAACAACATCAACAGCGACGAACTGCGAAGCATCAGGATTCCGCTGCCGCCAAGAAAGGTCCAGGAACAACTCATGGCTCGCGTCGAGAGTGCGAGAGGGAAAGCGGAGGGGCTTAGAATCGATGCTGTCTCGGCAGAGCAGGAAGCCCACGACGAGGCTGAGTCGTTGATCATGGGTTCGAAGCCCGCGCACGCAGCTTCGGGGACGTCGCCTGCATGACCTCATGGCCTACCCATTTCGACCATCTGGATCGTGCGATCCTCGATCAAGGCCAGGGCAACGTTTTCGCATCGGCGTTCTTGTCGCGTCAATCGCGGGAGGGGCGCGGGATATGACGGAAGCCGAAGCCCGCTACAGCGCGCTATACCGCCTCTGGCAGGTCTATCTGCATATGCGGGCGTGGGGCCGCCCAGAATACGACGACCTTGAATCGGAGGCCCGCGAGCAGTTCACCGAACTCGTGACCACGGGGGCACTCTTCTCGTACGTCGAGGACTGCAAGCGCGATGTGCTGCGCGTGGGAATCAGTGTCCCGGATCGATGGCTTGATGTGCTCTGCATGGGCCGAGTCAGCGCCGGCCAGGCACTCCCGAAGGCTGATGCTGATCACATTGGGAAGATTCTGGACGAGATGTACCCGATGCTCGTACGGCTCGATCCTGATGCGCAGCCGTCCGCATCACCATCTACCGACAGACGCGACGCCGGAACCGGGAGCATGTCTGACGCCGTCCGTAAGGCGGGTGCGTCGCTCGAATGGGTGCGGAAGGAGCAACCGGACTTGGCTCCTGATGCCGCCAGCGGGGAGCGATACAACAAGGACCAGTACGACTACATCCGAGAGAACGGCGGACCGGCGTACCCGCTGGAAGATGATCGGCGATCGACCGTTCCCTCCTGGGACACGTGGACGCGGTACGTCCGCGAGTACCTTCGGTTGACGGACGGTCGTCGAAACGAGCCCCGCCGAGGCGGGCCGACCCGGAGCGTGGTTCGGCCCGAGGACATCGCTGATCGGCGGCGTGCAGACCGCGATGACGAAAACTGATCACCTTGGGGATGGTGTAGGAACGACCTCACTGTCTACGTCTACGGGAATGCCGATTGTGGCATCATCGGCTGTGATTCTGTAGACATCGGCAACGGATCGCCGGTTGGGCCATCTGCGTTCATCGCGCTCGTCCCGCCACGAAAAGCCTCCGTCGGATTCTGCGCGGATATCCGCGCTCATCCACGCTGCACCAGCCCCATCCGCGCCGGAATCCAAACATCCGTTCATCTCGGGGTATGGGAAACACGCGATTCAACCGGCCTTGTCCCCCGGCGACAGGACGAGCAACATCCGAACCATCGCCACTCATCACAGCGGGTGAACTCGCCGTCGTCCTCGGCGTCTCCACGCACACCGTCTGCCATTGGGCTCGCACCGGCCGCATTCCGTGCCTGCGGGTGGGCCAGAAGACACTGCGGTTCGATCGCGACGCCGTCCTCGCCGCCATCCGCGATGGCCACGCCACTGAAGGGGGTGCGGCTTGAGCAGCACTTCTCACCGAGATGGATCGATGGCCGAGGTGACTCTCCTGAGCGTCCGGCAGGTTGCAAACCTGCTCGGCGTGCATCCCCGCAGCGTCTGGCGCTTGGCTCAGACGGGCGACATCCCCGCGCCGATCCGGCTGAGCGAGCGGGTCATCCGTTGGCGGCTGACTGACCTCCGCGATCGCCTCGAGGAAATGGCCGCAGGCGCGAAGGGGGTGGGCCGATGAGCGTCAGCCCCGACATCAACAACATTCCCCCGGGCACGGCCGCGCACGGCTGGCTCGCCATAGGCGGCGAGCGTGTCGCTGGCGGTTGGCGCTACCCTGAGCGCAACGCCCAGGGTGAACGCGTCGGCACGATCACGCGCTGGGACGCACCGGCGTCGGGGGCTCGCTACACCGCGGCGAGGGGTTCGAAGCGAGGCCTGATCTTCTCTGCCGACGGCCTGCCTGCCTATGCGGGCACGAGCGGGCACGATCCGGTTCTCATTGCCGAGGGCGCGAGCGATGCCGTCTGCCTCATTTCGTTTGGCTTCACGGCGATCGGTGTACCGATGGCCGGGCGCGGTGCGGATGACCTCGCCGAACTGGTGAAGGACCGGCACGTCGTCGTCCTCGGCGACAGTGACGACGCAGGCCGGCGCAGCGTCGAGACGCTGTGCGCAGCGCTCATCGAGGTTTGCGCGTCTGTGCGGTTCGCGTACCCACCCGACGGGCACAAGGACGTGCGCTCATGGGTTGCCGATGGCTGTGCCGGAGACTCCGACCTCTCGAAGCTCATCGACGAGGCCGAGCCGTTCGCTCCCGCACAGCCCGAGTCGGCCCACAAGCCGCAAGCTCCGGAGTTCACACCGTTCCCGACAGACACGATCCCGCGGGCTGCGGCCGCCCTCGTCCGGTCCGGCGCGGAGGCGATGCAGGTAGACGAAGGGATGATTGCGCCGCTCGCGCTGGCCGCAATGAGTGCTGCGATCGGCAACGCCCGCGTCATCGAACTCTTCGCGTCGTGGCGCGAGCCTGCCGTCCTGTGGGCCGTCGTCGTCGCGCCTTCGGGCTCGGGCAAGTCGCCCGCGCTCGAGCTCGTCACCCGCCCCGCCGAGCGGCGAGACAGCGAGGCTCTCCGCGACCACAGGGAAGCCACCAAGGAACACGCCGCTGCGATGTTCCTGCACGAACGGGCCATGAAGGCGTGGGAGCGGGGAGCCGCGAAGGGCAACCTAGCCGACACGCCGCCAGCGGCCCCCGAGCCGCCGCTGTGCGAGCGGATCGTCACCAATGACGCAACATTCGAAGGCTTGGCCTCGATGCTCGCCGCGAGCCCGCGCGGGCTGCTCTTGGCCTGCGACGAGTTGGCCTCCTGGCTCGGCGGGTTCACTCGCTATGCCGGGAATAGCGGCCGCCCGTCGAGCGAGGCGTCTCGCTGGCTACCGATGCACCGCGCCGGATCGCTGAAGGTCGACCGCAAAACATCACCCCCGCTCAGGATCGAGAAGGCCGCTCTGAACATCGCCGGGCTCATCCAGCCAGGCGTGCTCGCCGCCGCGCTGACGGGCACAGACTTCGACTCTGGCCTCGTGGCCCGTCTGCTGCTCTCGATGCCCCCGACTCCGACGCGCCGTTGGCGACCCGGCGGCCTGTCGCCGATCGTCGAGGGTGCGTTCAACACGTTGATGGCGAAGCTCTACGACCTGGACATGCCCGAAGACGAGCACGGCACGCCGATGCCCCGCTCGCTCCCGCTCGACGAGGAAGCAGGCCAGCACTGGGCCGAGTACTACAACGAGCTCAACCAGCACATGGCCGGTGAGGACGAGCGGACGCGAGCGATGCTCTCGAAGCTCGAGGGTGGAGCCGCGCGGCTCGCCCTGGTTGTTCATCTCGGCCGGATCGCCGGTGGCGAGGACGTGCGACCCGATTCGATCGACGGCGAATCGATGCGCCGGGGTATCACACTGGCGAAGTGGTTCCGGCATGAGGGGGAGCGGGTGTACCTGCGCCTCGCCGAAGGCGACGACGACCGCGAGGCCCGGCAACTGCTCGACCTCGTCCGCCGCAAGGGCGGCAGCATCAGCGGCCGGGAGTTGGTGCAGTCATCACGGGCGTTCCGCGCCGTGAAGGACGCGGAGGCCGCCCTGTCGCGACTGGTCGACGCGGGCCACGGCGCTTGGGTCACCCCGCCGCAGCGCGGCCCGGGCGCGCCCAAGGCCCGCCGCTTCGTCCTGCCCGGCGTATCCGGCGATCCCGTCTACAGAAACCCCGCTGGCGGTGCCAAGAGGGAGGATTCTGTTTGCGTTGACGGTGTAGACATGTCCAACGGCGGCACCGCAGGAGGTGCCGCGTGATGAAGTGGGATCGCTGCTGGATCTCGGCATTCCTCGAAGGCCCGCACATGGATGGCTGGCGCGGCGGCCTCCGCGTCGCTCGCGTCGTCACGCTGCGGAAGATCGCGACCATCCCCATCGTGCCGCACCCGAACGGGCGCGTGCGCCGGCTCTATCTGGCGATGGCCAACCGCGGTAGGGGCTGGGAAGCGGTGGGCGTGTACGGCACGGCGAAGAAGGCGAGGCACGAAACCGAGCGGGCACTCGGGGAGGTGGTGCCATGAGCCGATGGACCGTTACAATCCATGAGGCCGGTCACGCCGTCGCTGCCTTCGTCCTGACCGGCACGCGCGTCGTCGCGACCCTGCACGAGAACGGCGGCGGCGCGGCGTGGCCCCACGAAGAGCTGTCCCCGACCGACACCGCAATCATGACCGCAGCGGGTCCGCTCGCCGAACCCCTGGCCAACCGATACGCCGCACCGGACATCCCGCCGCAGGTCCCCGGCAACACACCGTCGCCGGCGCTGCCGACCCTCGAAACGGTTGCCACACTCGAGACCGCTGCCGAACTCAAGAGCGTCTTCACCAAGTCCATCGCCGATCACGTCGTGATCGCGCGGTGGTGCATCGCGGGCCTCGAGAAGCATCCCGAGCGATGGGCCCAGCGGCATGCGTGGATCCAGACGCTCGCTGCGCGGCTCATCCGTGATCACGAACAGCAAATCGTCGAAGTCGCGCGGGTGCTGTACCTGCGCGGCGTGGTCTCTGTCCCTCTCTCTGAAAGGAACGCCTCATGACAACGCTTGCCAAGATCGCCCAGAACAAGAAGCAGCACGCCCGCGCCGCGTTCATCGACGCGGCATGGGCCGAGGAAGCACCCGACCGCCTGGCCGCGCTGGCCAGCGACGCCGGGATGGAGCCCGCTGCAGCGGATGCGATGATCGCCCGCATCGCCGAGGCCCGCGCAGACATGCACTCCGCCGGCGATGTCGTACGCCTGCGCCGGACGGCTACGAAGACCAAGGCTCATGCCGACGCGACGCGGTCCCAGGCCGAGGCGCAGATCGCCAAACTCGAGTCCGAGGCCGACGCCGCCTCGTTCGACGCCGAGAACGCGCAGCGGGGACTGAACGCGGCCGAGTCGGCGGCCCGGCGCGTGTTGGCTGTGTACGACGAAGGCCTGCTCCCCGCGTCGCGCGTGCCCAAGGAGGTGCTGGCGCTGATGGAGCGTCGCGAGCACGAGCGCAAGGCGTCCGAGGCCGAGGCGACGAAGTGCGCGGCGTTCAACCAGCGCAACCGCATCCGCGATGATGTCGAGCGGCTGGAACGTGACCTGCGGAACCTCCCGATCTCACGCGATCAGCAGGAGCAGGAGGCCCGGCTGAAGGATGAGCTCGAGCGGGCCAAGGCCGCACTCGCGGCCGCGGAGGCCCGGCTCACCGACGCCGAGCGGGCGCACGCAAAGACCCGCAAGGGGATGTAGTCCCGCGACCTGATCCACATCTTCGCATGAATCGCTCCTTGGCCCAACCGCCAACGAGCGACTTGACCCGTGCCAAGTGCCAGCCCTCACTGTGACCCCGGCCGACCGTTCCGAAACGCGGCAGGGGCGGATGGAGATTCGCCCCATGGGCACCGTGTTCCGCAAGTCCTGGACCGCACCCGTTCCGCCCGGTGCAGAGATCGTCGAGCAGCGCGGTAAGCGCATCGCCCGCTATCGCATCCGCAGCGGCAAGCTCCGCACCGCCGAAGTGTTCACCGCCGTCGACGGGCGCGTTCGCATGCGTGGAACGACCAAGTCGTACATCGCCAAGTTCCGCGACGCGGCCGGGTACTGGATCGAGCGCCCGACTGGCTGCTCCGACGAGACCGCCGCGCGGGCGGTGCTGGCGCAACTGGAGCGCCGCACGGAGTTGGTGCGAGCGGGCGTGCTGACGCCTGAGGAAGATGCCGCGTCCAAGCATGGGGCCGAGTCGATCGACACCAACCTCGACGCGTGGCGCGACCACTTGCGGCTCAAGGGCAGCACCGAGCATTGGTACACGCAGGCGCGGCGTCGGGTGGCCCGCGTCGCGGGTGATCGTGGCGTCAAGCGCCTGCGCGACTTCACCGCTGCAACGGTCGAGCGATGGCTGGCCGAGCAGGCGGACGCGGGGATGTCGGCGGGCACGCGGAACGGGTACCGGCAGGCGTGTGTGACCTTCGTCAACTGGTGCGTCCGCGCAGGGCGGCTCACTCACAATCCGCTCCTGGCCGTCGCGGTGGCCGACCAGCGGGCCGACACGCGGCGGCAGCGCCGGGCGCTTACCGAAGAGGAACTCACCCGCCTGCTGGACGCCGCCCAGCGCCGCCCGCTGACGGACGCGATGACGGTGCGTCGCGGCGAGGACAAGGGCAAGCCGCTGGCGAACCTGTCGTCCGAGACGCGGGAGCAACTGCTTCGGCTCGGCCGCGAGCGGGCGCTGGTCTACAAGACGCTCGTGCTTACGGGCCTCCGCAAGGGCGAACTGGCCAGCATCACCGTCGGCCAGGTGGACATGGCGGGCAGCGTACCGCACCTGCTGCTGCACGCCCGCGACGAGAAGAACCGTCGCGGGTCGGAGATTCCGCTGCGGGCCGACCTCGCCACCGACATCCGCTCGTGGTTGGCCGACCGCCTCGTGCGGGAGCAGCAGGCGGCACGCGACGCGGGTGAGCCGATCCCTGCGACGCTGCCGAGCGACGAGCCGCTGTTCGAGGTGCCGGACGGACTCATCCGCATCTTCGATCGCGACCTTGTCTTCGCCGGGCTGGCCCGCGTCGAAAAACGCGGCGGCAAGGAAGTCGTCATCAAGACCGACGACCGCGGCCGCACCATCGACGTTCATGCCCTGCGGCACACCTTTGGCACGCACCTCTCGAAGGCGGGCGTTCCGCTGCGGACCGCGCAGGCCGCGATGCGGCACAGCGACCCGAGCCTGACGGCAAACGTCTACACCGACCCGAAACTCCTCGACGTGGCCGGTGCGGTGGCGAGCCTGCCGGACCTGCCGCTGGGCGAGGTCGCTCGCTCTGCGATTGCTGCTCGGTGATACTGACCGACCTCCCGCCACTTCATGCGCATGCGGTTATCCGCCTGGGCGTGTTTCGCGCTCCGGTATTGCAGGTGCAGACGGCGTTGTACTGCAGACTGCTGCGCGACGCGAGACAATCCAGGCGGATAGTGCGTGCCGCAGCACCCAAGCGCCGGCCAGGATGCCCACGACAGCGATGAAGGGCATCCACCAACTAAACCAGCCCAGTGGGTTCTTCGCGGGGTCCGGTATCGCGGCGGCGATTCCGTCGCCGACTTTGTAGGCGCTGATGGCGGCAACACTCAGGCCCCCAGCAACGGCCACCTCTTTCCACCGTTTGTGGACCCAAACGACGAAGTCGTCGCCGCCGCTGCGCAACTTGTCAACGAACGAATGTCGAAGCGGCTGCTCCGCCTTCTCGATCTCAGGGAGCCAGTGTCGCAAATGTGCCGCGCTCTCGGGCGAGAGACGCGATTCCGCGAGAGCTTTGCCGTAGACCGAGAGCATCTTGCCGCCCGTAGAAGCACCCTGTTCCGTCAGTACTCGCACGCCATCGTCGCCAAACTCGCGAAAAACGTCAACAGTGAGCGAACGCCCCTGCTGGACTAGAAGCTTTCCTGACTCTCCGTGCCTCGCGATGAGCCTCACAGCATCCGGCGCACGGTCTCCTAGACCCCGCACCGCCTTCAACGCACCAGGGCCGCCGTTCTTGACGAGAAGGGCGACCGCGTCGTCCCCCGCACGGACAGACAGCTCCTCCAATTCGACCGCCAGCTCCTTCGCCCCCTTGCCCGCGACATCGTCCGCATAGCGAGACCCCTGCTTGAGTAACCACTCAGCCAATTCTGCGGCAGGTCCTGCATGCGCAATAGGGCAAGCGATGGCTACGAAGAGCATCATGATGAAAAGGACCAATCCGTTTCGCTTCATCGGACACCTCTCGTCTCACCGCGCGGCCTTCTGGATGAGCAGTTCACGCTGCTTCCGCAGATTCACTTCAAAGCTCCCCATATACGCCCCCAATTGCTTGCCTGTCTCCGCGCGAGCGTCGTTCAGTTGCGTGGTCATGGTGTCAGCCGCCTTGCCTTCAAGCCACCAGCCAGCGGCAAGATCGACCACAATCGTGATCGCGATTTCACCCGCCGCCAGTGCCCAGGCTGGTACAGCGCCAACGCCGGTCGCCGTGCCGACACCGGCAGTTCCGGCGGCTGCCGAGCCGCCCACCGTGATGATCCCCATTCGAGTCCCGATCGCGACCATCACCCGCTCGATGATGAGGGACTGAAGGGCCAAGATGCCGACTTCCTTTCCAACCATTGCGCCCGCAAAGTTGACGGTTGAGTCTTGGACGGCGGCTTCAAAAGATGCCGCGTTCGCGATTCTGTTCGCTTCCGCGAGCATCTTGGCCAGCTCCTCCTTGTCGATGTTTACCCCTTCTCCCTGGAGGATGTCGTACGCACGATCTCGTAGAACGGCGTCGCGTTGTTTGAGAAGGGTGTGGTATCGTTCGATCGAACCAGTGACTGACGATTTGTACTTGTCTGGAAACCCCAGGTGCTTGTCGAGCGAGGTCTTGACCATCTCGCTGACCCGATCAGAGCGTCCGCGCAGCGCGACTTTGTCGGTGACCCACTTCCATGCGAAGACGGAGGAGTCGTAGACCCCGGTAAAGTCTGACAGGAACTCCTTGACGTTTGGGATCGCCACCATGTCGAAGTACTCATCGACGGGTTCAACGGCGGTCGCTCGCATGGACTGGAACTCTGCGTCCTCTTTGGCGAGCACGGCGCTCCAAGCCGCACTGACTCGTTGCACCCGTTCGTTGCTCTGATGCCGATGCCACAGGTAGAACGCGACCAGCGCGACTCCAAGGAGCACGGCCAGCACGAGGATCGCGCGAGCGAAAGGACGGATCCTGCCATAGTCAAAGGGCTTCATACGGAGAGCATTCTAACCCCCGGGTCAGCCACGCTGCTAGCCTGCACACTCTCGACGAACTTCGCGGGATAGGCATCCGCCACACCTTGCACAACCGCTTGCACACGCGCTTGCACAAGCGAGCGTCCACCCGGGTCATTCCCTGTCATCGTCCGGCCGTTGGCCCCGATCCGGCCACTCCCGCCCACCTCGTCAGAACTCGCGGATTTCGCGGGTTTTGTCAACGAAAAGCCGCCGGTGTCATCGTGTGACATCGGCGGCAGACAAAGCGGGCGAGGAGGATCGAACTCCCGACATTCAGCTTGGGAAGCTGACGTTCTACCGCTGAACTACGCCCGCGGTGATGGGGAAGTGTACCAGTGTGGCGGGGGGGACGCAAGGAGGGAAGGCGGCGGGGTGCCGAGCGGGAGCGTGGGTCACGTGGTTTCCCAGAGGAGGCGGGGGGTGAGGGGGGCGTGGCCTGCGAGGTGGAAGTGGAGCATGGTGAGGGCGGCGGCGGCGGCGCGCTGGCGGATGTCTTCGCGGTCGCCGGTGAAGAGGAAGCGGCGGGGGGGGGAATGGGGTTTGGGGTGTTCTCGTTCGGGGCGGGGGGGCGGGGGGCCAGAAAGAGGACCGCCACGGAGGGGCGGGGTAACCGCAAGAGACCCGCCCCGGGGGTTAGGGGGAACCGG
>CALMPG010000201.1 GCA_937871915.1 uncultured Phycisphaerales bacterium | reverse complement strand
GATGTCGGGGCGGGTGAGCCAGAGGGTGAGCGATTCGATGGAGGTGTTCGCTCGCTGGGCGACGAGGGCGATGGTGTAGTCGGGGCTGGCGATGTTGGAGAGGATCTGCTCGGCGATGTGGGGAGCGGGGTCGAAGGCTTCGAGGGGGATGAGGGGTGGGCGCGCGGATCGGCGCGGTGGAGCGGGCGCTTCGGATTCGATGGACATGTGGACCCCCCGACTGCCGGCCCGGGTGTGGGCGAGCGATGGGCAAGTATGGCATGTGTTTGGGTTTCTGTCAAGCGGAGGGCGGACAATTCCACTCGATACCGTAAACCTTTGGGGGGTCTTGGTTTAGACGCACTCGGGCGGGCGGATCTTGCACGACGGCATCACCTTTCTTAGAGCAGATAGGTGATGGCACGAGTTGGACAGAGTGATACCCGGCTTAGAGAGAACCGAGGGCGTCGTAGGCGTCGAGGATGGCTTCGCCGGTGCTGCCCGTTTCCCAGGCGGGGTCGCCTTTGGCGCGGCGGTCGGCGGGGATGAAGCCGGTGTTTGTGAACGTGCTGAGCATGTACTCGGCGTCGTCGCGCTCGATGGCGTAGAGGTGGAAGAAGGCGGCGTCGAGTTCGGCGCGGAGGTGGGCGCGGTCCTGATCCTTCCAGATGTGGACGCCGTCGCCCCGTGAGCCGGTGAAGGCGCAGGCTTTGGCGAGCGGGAGCATGTCCTCGGCGGTGCAGGAGAGTTTGAGGACGCGCTCGCTGATCCAGTGTTCGAGGGATTCCTTCTTCGCCCACCGGCACTTGTCGGCGTAGGTGTCTGGGGGGAGAGTGGGGAGTTGTTCGACGATGAAGAAGTTGAGGTGATTGCCCCCAACCTTCTGCCGAGCAATGAAGTCGTAGGCGAACGAGTTGAAGTTGGCCAGAAGACAAGCCCCCCGGCGCGGCGAGTAGGCAGTGCCGTACAGCACAATTGGTGCGGAGTTGACCAAAGCCACGCGAGGTACAAAACACGCGATCATGGTGCGCTCGTTGGTGGCACTCGTCACGTCCTTGAAGCAGACATACGCAGGCCGCTTATCCGGCAGTTCCTGATCGACAAGTCCCTCCTTGACCCACCAGCGCGGCAAGGTCGCGAACTCGGGATTGGCGTGTTGCACCGGAGTAGTGTCCGCCTTTTGGCCCTGCCGCATCCAGTTGCCGGCCTCAATCACTATGCTCGCGGCTCGGTGGTCGAATGCCTGCACCATCTTTGCTTCGTACAACGGCAGGCAAGTCGTCTTTCCCTTGACCCATCGATTGCCGTCAAGGCTGTAGCCCAGTTTCTTGAGAACCTCGGGCTTCTCAAACTTCTTGCTGTCGCTCGTCTGATTGAACAGGCCCTGCTTGAACGTGACTCCCCAGGGGTTCCCACCTTTCTTGCGGTTCTGGTCGATGAGGATGGGAATGCGCTTGTAGATCGACCGGGTCAGGTCGGCATCCCTTCGGCTGCGGAAGATGGGGCAGGTCTTGGTGTTGGGGTTCAGCAGGGCCATGTCCGCCGCCGTGAGCGCGATGTGGCGGTGCCGCTGCGACTCTGCGGTGTCTTCGACTCCGTGCGCGAAGAATACGAAGTCCGCCTGCTCGGTCTTTCGGCTCGCACCGCCGAAGACGATCGCGGAGAACTTGAACCGGCCGTCGACGTCCTCGAAGATCTTGTTCTTGTTCTCAAAGTCGTACAGCGACTCCAGACGTTTGGAATCCATGAGCGCAGCGAAGAAGTCTTTGGTGGTGTCGTCGGTGGCGATGCCGGAGGGAACGAGCAGACCCACCAAGCCGTCCGATGCAACCAGCGTCATGGCCCGCTCGGCAAAGCACATATAGAGGTTGGTGCGGCCCTTGCCCGTGAGCGGATAGTCACCACTTTCGCGAGCGTACTTGAGCATCCGGAGCGCCTTGGCGTCTTCGGTCTGGTACGCGGCGTGCAGGTCCGGGTTCTTCTTGGGCAGTTCGCCGATCATGCGGTCCCGGTCGGCGGCGTTCACCGCCATCGCGATGCCGGGATGGGTCATCGCGAAGAACTCCCGGTCGTGGAGCATGATCTGCTCCCACGGCGGGTTGCCGATGATGCAATCGAATCCCCCGCTTCCCCCCTTGCCCATGACCTTGGGGAACCGCTTCAGCCAGTCCAAGGCATAGGGGTCCACGGACTTGTCCGACACCAATGAGTTTCCATGCACGATGTGCGTGGACAGGTCCATCAGCGACTTGCCGGGGCGGGCGGAGCGGATCCAGAGGGCGAGTTGGGTGATCTCGACGCCTTCGCGGGAGAGATCGACGCCGTAGAGGTTGTTCGTGAGAATCAGGTCGGGGATGGACTCCTCGATGGCGAGAAGTTCCTCGCGGGAAACGGCCGCACCGCCTAGTCCGTGGACGACGGACTTGTAGTGGGCATCGAGGGATTCGTAGGCGCGGATGAGGAATGCGCCGGAGCCGCAGGCGGGGTCGCAGATGGTGAGGGACTTGAGGCAGTCGAGGCACGCGGACCAATACGCGCGGGCTTTTTTCGGGTCCGGGTTCTCGCGGGCCTCGGGGTCGAACTTGTGGGCTTTGGCGAGGGCGGCGAAGCGGTCGCGGATGAGGGCATCGACGGTGCGTTCGACGATGAGGCCGGTGAAGGCGGGCGGGGTGTAGTAGATGCCGAAGCGCTTGCGCTGGGCGCTCTTGGGCATTTTGGAGAGGGGGGAGTCTTCGGTGCTCGGCACCGGTTGCCCGCCCCGAGCGGCGGGCGAACCGGTGGCACGTTTGGTCTTGCCCTTTGCGTTGGTCGGGGGCGCGCCGTTGGCCTCATCGACTGCGCCTTTCAGGGCGAAGAGGCCACCGACACGGAGTTTTTCGAGTTCGGTGATGGAGCGCTCGAAGAGGTGTCCGAGGACTTCGACGTTGACTTCTTCGGAGAAGTCGAAGTCTCCGAAGCCCTTGAAGCCAGTGGTCCAGGGTTCGTCGAAGAGGTCGAGTTCGTCGATGTCGGGATCGGGGGCGAAGAGACCGCCGTTGAAGGCGTTGATGGGCGGGATGCCGCTGGAGCCCTTGTCAACGGCGTGGAAGAGGCCGAGGAAGTTGGCCCAACGGGGGTTGGTGACCTTGCTGAACGCGGGGAGCCTGGTGTAGGCGTGCTCGAGGCACTTTTCGGGGAGGAGGCCGCGGTCTTCGCAGAAGGCGATGAAGATGATGCGGTCGAGGAGTTTCTGGGCGATGCGGATGGCGTCGTCGAGGGGCTTGCACTGGTTGATTTTCAGGTGTTCGATGAGACGGAGGCGCTGGATCTGGTAGGACTTGTAGAGGTCGTCGCCGACGTCTTTCTGGCGTTTCTGGGTTTGGTCGAGGAGGGTGGCGGCGCGGGGGCGCGGGGCGGCCTTGGAAGGGAGCAGGCCGCCGCGCTCGAAGATGTGATAGAAGTCGTTGAAGCGGTGGGGGTCACGGAGTTCCTGGAGGGTGAACTCCTCGTAGGCGAGCGCGCCCTTGGTGCGGTGGTAGAGGCGGATGGTGGAGAAGTTGGAAACGATGCCCCAAGGGCAATCGGGGAGGGCGTTGAGGTAGTCCCAGCATTGCTGGACGGCGGTGCGGCCGCTGGACTTGTCGCGGTCGAGGTCGGTGAGGGCGTCTTTGAGTTCGATGACGACGGAGGGGGAGGTGGCGGAGGGGAACTCGGCGAGCGCAGCGTCGGCGGTGCCGACTTCTTTCACGGAGAACTTGTGTTCGAGTTGCCAGCCCGCGGGGCTCTGGGTCTTGAGGGTGTATCCGAGACCCTCGCCGAAGAGTTGGTCGAGGAACTGGGTGTCGATCGAGGTTTCTTTGTGCTTGGCGAGGGAGCCCGAGGATTCGAGGTCGGCCCAGCGGATGGCGATCTTGTGGGCACGGAGTTGGGAGGGTGAGAAATGGTCGGGCTCTCCGGCGGCCCTTCGCAGGAGTTTGGGGATGAAGAGGGCGCGTTGGCGGCGGATGCGGCGGTCGAGGGCTTGCTCGTGGCGCTCGAAGAGGCGTGGGCCGTCCTTGGCTTTGTCGGGGCGTTTGGCCATGCGTGTGCGGGTCCGTCCGGTGTGGGCGGATGATAACAGCGGCGGGAACGGGTGCGGGGGTGGTGGCTCGTTCGTGGTGGGGCCGTGCCCGGGCTTGCGCCCGGGCCTGTGTTGGGGCGTTCCCGCAACCCTCCCCCCTCCCCCTGCGGATCATCTCCAGGCACTTCCTGCCGTTTCCGCCCCCGGTTGGGTTCGATAACCATTCCCTACCCTTTCCCGCCCGACCCGCCTTCACGGGGGCTCTGGGGTGGGCCGATATTTCATGGTCCGCTCGTTCCCGGCGAGGGCTCGTCGGTATCACCGCTTTCCCCTGCTCCCCGTTGCGTTGCTTTGTGTATCCGGAGGTTCTCGATGCCCGTTCGCCCCCTGCTCCTCGCCGCGGCCTGTGCTGTTCTTGGGTTTGCCGGCGCGCCGGCCGCGCCGGGCGCGGGGATCGGCCACTCGATCGCGTTCGAGGGGGAGTTCCAGGAAGACGTGACGATCTATCTCAACAGCAAGCCCATCACCGGGGTGGTGGACCTGCAGGTCAAGATGTTCGACGCGGCCATCGGGGGCAACCAGCTCGGCGAGACGCAGACGCTCATCGGGGTTCGCTGCGAGGAGGGCAAGGCCCGCGTGGAGCTGCGCTTCGGGCCCTACAAGTTCAACGGCCGGCACCGCTGGCTGGAGGTCTATGCCCGCTCGCCCGGGTTCATGCAGGTGTACGTGCCCATGCCCGTGCGGCAGGAGGTGCGGATCGTGGCGATGGCGCAGTACGCGGCGATCGCCAAGGAAGCGCTCAACGCGCGGGCCGGCGCGCCCGGGCCGCAGGGTCCGCAGGGCATCCAGGGTCCGGTGGGTCCGGCCGGGCCGACGGGGCCCGCGGGGCCCAAGGGGGACACGGGCGATATCGGTCCAGCGGGACCGGCGGGGGGGCCGCAGGGACCGCAGGGCGATCCGGGTCCGGCGGGACCGCAGGGGCCGACGGGGCCCGCGGGTCCGGCGGGCGCGCAGGGGGTTGCGGGCAGCGGGCTGGCCGCGATCAAGGTGGCGACGCTCAAGACGGGGATCTTTGAGAGCGGGCCGGCGTTCCGGTTCGCCTTCCCCGGCGGCAGCACACCGACCGATCCGGCGTTCGACGGCGAGAATCTGTTCGTGCCCGAGGTGACGGGGGCGCGGGTGCGGCAGATCCGGGCCCGCACGGGCAAGCAGGTCCGGTCGATCATCCTGAGCGGGACGTCGTTCCCCTCCGGCGCGGCGTGGGACGGCTCGCGGGTCTGGGTGGCGTCGTCCAACGGGATCACCAAGATCGATCCGGAGGATGGGACGCAGGAGACGTTCGCGGTGGGCGGGCTCAACCGGTACATCGCGGTGGCGCAGGGGTATGTGTACGTGACGAGCAGCTCGATGTCGTCGGTGTACGCCGTGCCGATCAACACGATCGACGGGACGCCGGCGCGTCAGTGGACGGTGGCCTCGGCCGCGGGCGCGGCGGCGGACGAGACGGGCGGCGTGTGGGTCTCCTCGTCGTCAACGGGGACGGTGTACCGGTTCATCCAGAGCGCGGCGAACGCGACGAGCACGCGCGTGACGGGCGGCTCGCCCAAGCGCGTGGTGGTGGCGGGCCAGACGGTGTACGTGTCGGACGGCTCGACGAACAAGGTCTACTCGTTCCCGGCCGACGGGAGCGGGTCGATCACGGAGACGACCCTCGGCACGGGCGCGGCGACGGCGATGGTGTTCGACGGCACGTACCTGGTCACCATCCAGCAGAACGGCGTGATGACGGCGTGGACGCTGCCCGGGCTCGCGAGCGCGCAGACGGCGACGATCGACACGGGGATCGACTCGCTGGTCTTCGACGGGCGGAACGTGTGGGTGGGCAACGGGCCGGGGAACTGGATGGACAAGCGGTGAAAGAGCCTCTCGCGTGAGCGAGAGGAGAAACACTGGGGCGAAAGCGCCTCTGGCTTACGCCAGAGGCTCTTTAGCCGCCGGCGAACCAGTCGTTGAGGAAGTCGAAGATGTCGGCGACGGTGATGGTTCCGTCGCCGTTCCAGTCGGCGCCGGGGGCGGAGGCGAACCAGGTGTTGAGGAAATCGAAGATGTCCTGCACGGTCAGGACCTGATCGCGGTTGGCGTCGCCGCGCGGGATGCGGGGCATGAGCACGAGGGCGGCGTTGTAGGCCTGGTCTGGGCTGGTGGAGCCGGAGCCCGAGCCGCTCGGGTCGGCGAAGAGGGAGTCGGCGTTGATGTCGTAGACGATCTTGGCGCGGAAGACGAGGGCGCCGAGGGAGAGGGGGCTGCCGTAGGGCGCACCGGTGACGCCGGCGATGGAGTCCTGCACGGTGGCGGAGGAGAAGATCGAGCCCGAGTCCACGCTGTCGGCGTCGGCGACGCCGAGGAACTGGACCTGGTAGTTCCTGCCGGAGTTGATGCCCGCGAGCACATCGCCGACGGAGGCGAGGAGCTCGAGCTTGTAGCCGTTGGTGGCGGGATCGAGGTTGGCCTTGAGCAGGCCGGTGGTGAAGGTGGTGGAGGCGCCGGTGAGGCCGATGGCGGCCATGAAGTAGACGTTGCCGGCGCGATCGAAGGCGGGGCTGGAGATGCTCGGGCCGCTGCCGGCCGAGCCGTGGACCTCGGAGTATCTGGCGAGGCGGCCGATGGGGGCGAGCGCGGCGGTGGGCGTGGCGCGCCCGAAGATGGCCTTGCTGGCATTGGGGCCGACGCCCGCGAAGCCGGATGCGCCGGTGTGCGCGGCGATGGTCCATGTTGGCGCGCCGCCCGCGGCGGGGAGGCGGGCGACGGCGATGTAGTTGTCCTCGGTCTGCGGGATGGTGCTGCCGCCTCCGTTTGCCGCGATGGTCGCGCCGACGAGGAGGTCGCCCGAGGCGAGTTGGGTCATGGCGACCTGCGAGGTGCCGCCGCGGAAGGAGGCCTGGGAGGCGTAGTTGGTGAACTCGTGGTTGGAGATCGGGGGGAATGCGGCGCCGGGGGCGAAGGCGTCGTCGGCGTCGGTGATGGCAGCGGGGAGGGGGAGGTTGAGGGCGGGGCCGGGTGAGCCGGAGGCGGAGACGCCGAAGAGTTGGATGGCGCGGGTCTTGGTGTTGGCGTCGGTGCGGGCGAGGGTGGCGGCGGTGCCGACGGGGCTGCTCGCGGCGATGGGGGCGTAGACCTGGGGGATGAAGCAGATGCTGCCGCGCGGGCCGAGGGTGGAGCCGAGGTAGGCGGTGGAGGTGCTGGTCGAGTTGGCGGCGGACTCGTAGACGTAGTTGTTGAGGAGGTCGGAGGAGAGCATGACGGGGCGGCCTGCGCCGCCGGGGGCCGTGGCGGAGATGATGGCGGGGGCGGTCATGGCGACGGTGTTGGTGCGGACGATGTCTGTGGCGGCGGGGTCGGAGGGGATGACGTTGACGCCGGAGCCCTGGATCTGGTTGAGGGAGTTGACGGCGCGCGATGCGAGGTTGAAGCGGAGGAGGGCGCGGGTCTGGACGCGGGTGGCGATGGTCATGGCGTAGCCATCGGCGTAGGCGTGGAGGGCGCCCGATTCGTCGATGCCGCCGAGGCCGAAGGAGGCGGAGCCGGAACTGGAGGCGGAGGACTTGTTGGTGGCGGCGATGGTGCGCTGGACGAAGAGGCGGTTGGGCTGGCGGTACTGGAAGTCGATGGCGGAGCCGATGAGGTTGTTCTCGTCGTCGCCGGTGCCGTACGCGCCGTCGGGGCCGGCGCCGAACTCCATGAAGCCCAGGCCGAAGCGCTGGCCGATCTTGGATGCGCCGGAGATGGCGTTGGGTGGCGCGGAGTTGGCGGGCGCGTTGACGCCCGCGCCGGGGAGGTTCATCCACTCGAGGTAGGTCTGGCTCGAGAAGAACGGGCCGGAGGAGAAACGGGCCGAGACGGCCTGCGCGCCGATGAGTTGATCGAAGAACCCGCCGGCGTTGGACTTGCTGGAGCGGACGGCGGGGCCGAGGGCGTACCTGCCGGCCCAGGAGGAGGTCTTGGGGGTGAGGTCAACGACATAGCGGAGGACCTGGCGGGTGTTGCCGGAGGTGGTTTGATACGCGTCGGAGGCATCGCCGGGGAGGCCGTTGGTGGTTGAGACGGAGTCCTGTGCTCGCGCGCTGGGCGCGGCGACGGCGGCGAGACCGATGGCGCAGCCGGTGATGATGAGGAGGCGGGGGAGCATCAAGGGCATGGATGGCCTCGGCGTGGAGGAGGAAGAGCGGATGGGATCGCCACGGCCGGGGCCTGGGGGCCGTGGCGCGCAGCCGAACACCCAAGTGTACACCAAAAAGCACCAAACAACAGGCAAATATGGGTGTGGAGAGGGGGTTGGGGGATTGGGGGAGCGGGTTATTGCGGAGGATCGGGTGCGAGGGAAAGAGGGACTGGCGGGTCGGGCAGATGCGGAGAGCACGCGGCACGGGGCCGCGCCATGAACGAGGCGGGTGCGGCGCTGCGCAGTCGGTGCTCCGCCGCCCAAACGCCGAGGCAGACCGGTCGCGCAAAGCCGCGACCTGTGGCACGAGGAATCGGCTTCGCTCGCTGCCGATCAACCGGGCCACCCGTCGGTGCCTACCGACGGCAGTATGACGATTCCGACATAGACTCCCTTCCGTAGCAAATGCGAAGTCAGAACAAGAACAAGCACGGCCTTTCGCGTCACATTCCCCACCCGACTCGCATGGCGGTGCGGCGTGAATGCGGATTCGGCTGCGTCGTTTGCGGTGAGGCGATTTGCGACTACCACCACTTCGATCCATCCTTCAAGGACGCGAGGCAACACGCCGTCTCGCGGATTGCTTTGCTGTGTGGGGCGTGTCACGGCCGCGCCGGATCTGGACCGCTGCTCTCAACTCAACGGGTAAGACTCGCGAGGAAAGAACCGTTCTGTCTCAGCAAGAAGACCTGGCACACTCGGGTGGACTTCTCCAGCCAGCCTTTCTTAGTTGTATTGGGAGACGCCCACTTTGTTGCGCCGCGGACGGTCCTCCGAGTTCTGGGAGAGGACCTGTTGTCCATTCAGGCACCGGAAGAAGCAGGGGCTCCGATCCGCGTCTCGGGGAGGTTTTTCGACGCATGCGGTAGGGAGGTGGTGTGCCTTGAGGAGAACATAGTCCGAGGCAGTACCGAAGCGTGGGACGCGGGTTGGTCGGGCGGATCGCTGTCCATCAAGCGGGGGCCGAGGGATCTGGCGCTCAGGCTTCGCGTAGATGCGGATCGGAATCACGTTCTCATCGAGCGCCTGAACATGTGGTACAAGGGCATCGCGATCAGCGTCTGTGGGGGCTGGCTACGAATCAATCACAACAGTGCAGAAGTATGGGCAAGAGGCTCGGTTGAAAACGCTGATTGCTGCATTGACATACGGCGCCCTGAACCAAGAAGGATAGACAATGCGTGAGCAGTCGACGTACGCAGTGCAATCAACCAGTCCTAGCGATTGCCTTCGTGTCGGAAGGGGCTTCAAGGGAACAATGCACGTGCAGGGCTCTTGGGACACCATTGAGATGCACGGAGGCAAGATGGTGATTGGGGCCGCCCCCACACTGGTGCGCGAGGCACTCGGACTCTCCCTCAGCGACCCGATGCCCGCTGTCGCATTCGTTCGCGGCGAGTTGCTCGTGCTTCTAGGAGTCGGTGCTCGCCGCGCCTCGCTCTCGCTCACGGAACGCCGGTCCGGGGTTCGTCGGAAGACTGCACCTGTGCGGGCATGAGCACCCCTCCCTCTCTCGCTCACCCCGGCCGCCCGGAATTCTACAACGGGTGCGCCGCGGGCTGCCCGGGGTGGGCGGGCGCGGGTGGGGCGGATGATCGGGCGGCTTGCAGCGCGAAGGGGTCGCGCGCCCTCCGCCGGGCGGGAAAGCCACGACCAAGAGAGAAACAAGGGCCCGTCCACCGGTGGCTTGCTCGCCGAGCCTCGGCGCGCCACCGGCGACGATCGTGCGCACTTCGTGCGAAGACCGACGGCCGCGTCGATCTCTCGCCCCCTCGCTCACTCCCCTCTCCCGCGCCCCGGTCGACCGGAGTTGGACAGGGGGTGCGCCGCGGGCTGCCGGGGTGGATGGGCGCGGGTGGGGCGGATGATCGGGCGGCTTGCAGCGCGAAGGGGCGGACGCGGCGGGTGGGAGAGTGCGCGAAGCGCTGACGGACGGCGCGTGCGCCCCTTCGGGGCGATCCGGATTTGACGCACGGGCACCACGGGTTCCGCGACGCTCAAAGCAGCGTCGCTCCACCGGTGGAAACATTGGGCGGCCCCGCTGGGGAAAAAGGAAACGGCCCCCGCCGCGGCTTGGCGGTGATTCGGGTGGCCTGTCGTGCGGAGTGTGGCAGTTCGGGCCAACAGTCGTCGAGCGCAACCCCCGCCGGGGACCGTCGGGGTACCCGGGAGAGATGTGTTACTCCGGCCAGGCGGGGGAGACGCCGGTGGAGGAGGTGCCGGGGGCGGGGGCTGGCGCTGGTGGCGTGGGCGTGATGTGGGTGGGGGCGGTGGCCTGGGGTTTGGGG
>CALMPG010000200.1 GCA_937871915.1 uncultured Phycisphaerales bacterium | reverse complement strand
GGGGTGGGGGGGTGGGGGGGGGTTGGGCGGCGCACCGACGGCCGTGCCGGCGAGGAGGCCGGCGGCGAAAAACACACGGGCGGGATGGGTGGGCCGCGGGAGCACGGGAGAGAGTGTGGGAAAACGGGTGAGAGCGTCCACCTACAGCATGGCCGCTGGATCGCGGGGATCAAGGGAAGCGGGGGTGCGGCCGGTGCAAACGGGCGAATAACCCACCGGAATCTGGGAGAATCGGGGTGGGTTGGGGGTGTGGGGGCCGCGCGACGGAGCGATGGGAGGAACGACCTCTCGCCGACGCGAGAGGCTCTTTAGCAGCCGGCGAACCAGGCGTTGAGGAACCCAAAGATGTCGGCAACCTCAAGGGCGGCGGAGGAGTTGAAGTCGGTCGAAAGGTCCCCCGCGAACCAGGCGTTGAGGAAGGCGAAGATGTCGGCGACCTCGAGGGCGCCCGAGCGGTTGAAGTCGGGAGAGTTGCCCGCGACGGTCGTGACGATGAGGGTGGTGATGGCGTTCGCGCCGGTGGCGAGCGGGAAGGTGGAGATCGTCAGGCGGCCGGAGATGTCGGGGGTGTAGGCGGTGGGCGTGCCGTTGACGCGCACGGAGCAGGCGGAGCGCCCCACGGGGAGTTTGAGCGTCGGCTGCATGTTGACGGCAAAGCCGGCGGAGTTCGTGAAGACAAGAGTCTGGTTGCCGGTGGTGGGGGCCTCGGTGATGGTGAGGGAGACCTTGTGCGTGTGGCCCGCGGGCGCGTTCACCAGCGTGATGTTGGAGAAGGTCATCGTGCCCCAGTCGCTCGGGAGTTTGGGCGCGATGCGCATGGTGTTGCTCGGCGCATCCGGGTCGTAGTCGAGGAAGGCCATGATCGAGTCCACGAAGGTGGACATGGACTCCCACGCGTTGGGCCAGGCGGTCTGGAGGACGAAGTCGTTCTGGCCGGGGTAGAGCAGCGAGCCGGTGTTCCACGGCGCGGGCTGGCCCGGGATGCCGCGCGGGGCGATCTGCTCGGCGCCGAACCCGGCGGGGCCGAGGCGGGCGATCATGAGGTCGATCTTGGACTTGTGGGCGTTGATGTCGGCCTTGCCGGGGGTGAAGTCGGCGCGATCGGCGAGGTACATGCCGTACCAGGCGGTGGAGAGGAACCAGGGGCCCGCGCCCCATGGGGAGGACGGAGAGCCGTTGCCCCAGTACGTGTCGCCCACGTAGCGGTTGACCAGGCCGGTCCATCCGTACCCGTCGTTGAAGAAGCCGGGCGCGTTGACGAGTTGCGAGGTGATGCGCGTCTCGAAGGGGACGACGCGCGAGTCGAGCGGGCCGTAGACCTTGAAGGGATAGACGACGCCGAGCTGGCTGATGTCGGTGTTCTCGGTGTTGCAGGCGAGCCGGGCGTCGAGCGCGGCCTTGATGCTCGCGGCCCGGGTGTTGGCGTCGTCGCGCTCGGCGAAAAGGCCGAGGGCGTTGAAGGAGGACGCGGCGTCCCACAGGCCGCGCACGATGTTGGCGTTGGAATAGATGAACGTGGCGTAGGAGTCTTCCCAGACGTTGTTGGAGAGCATGAGGCCGGGCGAGTCGGAGTCGCAGGGATTGCCGGAGGTATTGAGATACAGGCGTGGGTCGGAGGAGGACTGCGAGCAGGTGAGGACGGCGTCGCGGACCTGGTCGAGATAGGTGGTGAGGACGCCGGGATCGGCGGTCATCTTGTACTGGTAGTACACGCCCCAGGGGAAGACGGCGGTCTCGTCGATCTGCGGCGCGCCCCAGATCACGTACCCGTCGGTCGAGTATTTCTGCTTCCAGAACCCCTTGCGGCCCCACGGCTCGAAGTCGCGGTACGTGGTGTTCTTCATCCACGAATACACGCCGTCCGCCTCGGCGAGGTGGCCGGTGCGGGCGAGGGTGACGGCCGCATACACCGCATCGCGCGGCCAGACATAGGGGTACGCCCCGTTGTGGAACCCGGCGATCACGCCGCCGTTGAAGCCGTCAACATGCAGGGCCGTGGCGAGGAGGCCGCGGTCCATGAGCCTGTTCACGGCGGCGTCCGGAGTCGAGACGCGGGTGCCGGAGGAGAGCCAGTTGGTCCAGTACGCGTCGGTCTGCGAGTGGATGGCGGCGACGTTCGCCGCGGCGAACCAGCTGAGCACGGGGACGATGTTGTTGTCGTACACGCCGTCGTTGACGGGCATCGGGTCGGTGAGCGGGTTGGGCGGGCGATACGACGAGCCGACCATGAGGATGTCGATCTCGGTGGGGACGCCGGGTTGGAGAAGGACCTCCATGCCGATCCAGCCCTGGCCGTTGTCGCCCGACGAGTCGCGCCACGAGTCGGTCGCGAGCGTGTTCGAGCCGGCGAGCTTCATGCACGAGGCGAGGTACAGGGCGATGTTCTTGGTGTAGCCGGGGTTGGTGGTGGGGTTGTACTCGTTGGGCGGGGCGAACGAGTTGCCCGTGCCCGTGACGGTGCGGGTGGTCTTGTCGTACGCCGTCATCGCACCCTTCGACGCGTCCCAGAACATGGTGTCGTAGTCGTCGCCGCCGTTGAGGGCGGGGTCGAGGTACCAGTAGACCCTGGCCGGGATGCCGGCGATGCCGCGGTCGGTGGGGGGCGCGGTGAGGATGAGCCGCTTGATATAGATGTGGCGCTCGGGCTGGCTGGCGGTGTTGTTCGGGAACGCGATCCCGGCGGGGGCGAAGTCGTACTGCTCGACGGCGATGTTCGCGCCCCCGGCGAAAAGGCGGCTGGTGGTGTGGACGGTGTTGCTCGTCGGGTTGTAGGCCTGCGAGATCTGGTCGTAGGAGACGCCGCCGGGGTTGGAGAGCCAGTGGGTGACGCCGCCCACGCGGATCCCGGGCATGGCCTGGTTGAGGTGCATCTGGCCGCGCCAGCCCGAGGGGAGGAGCGCCGGAAACGTGTCGCCCCCGTCCACATATCCCTCGTTGCGCGTGCCGACGCCGTACACGCCGCCGGGGGTCGGAAAGTGCATGTCGTACACCGTCGCGTTCTGGTCGATCATCCCGGCGGTAAAAGTGTTGCCGAAGACGGCCTCTTCCTTCCAGAACGAAACGGGCGGATAGCCCGCGTTCGGGCTGGGCTGCCCCGCGCCCGCGCCGGGCCAGGCGAGCTTGGCGGAGTAGGAGTAGGGCACGCCGGAGTTGGCGAAGACCTCCGCGCCCATGCCGGGCTTCCAGGCGCTGATCTTGTATTTGATGGTCTGGCCGGAGTACGACGCGCCCGGGAGCGTCGCCACCCACCAGTCGTACGTCTGGCCGCCGTCCACCTCGTTGGCGACGAACGTCACCGGCCCCGCGGGGCTGCCGCCGAGCAGGACGAGCGTGCCCACGGTTCCCGAGCCGAACGTGCCGCCGGGAGTGGCGCCGCCGGTGGTGTAGTAGACGGCAACACGGTCGTAGGTGAACTGGCAGCAGACGCGGAAGTAGATGGAGACGGTCTCGCCCTCGCGCGGCGCGCCGGGGGTGCGCTGGGTCGCGTTGGGGACGGAAAAGACGGCGCTGCTGGGCGCGTGGGTGACGGAGGAGGGCTGGGCGAGGGCGGGCGCACCGAGGAGGAGGAGGGCGAGGGCGGCCGCGAGAAAACGGAGGGGTGTGCGCATGTGAGTGGGGGAAAGATGACAGCCCGGCGCGGGTTGGCCGCGTCGGGCGGGGAGGGGCGTGGGTCAGCGCCTTGCCGAGCGTGGGCCCGGCACCACCGTGGCGCTGGGTGGGAACATGAAAGGTCGCCCGGATTCGGGTTTCGTCAAGGGACTTGGAGAGAATTGGGGGGAGTTTGCGGGACTATCCCGCGATGGCTTGGAGGTGTTCGGGGTGGAGGTGGGCCACGGGATTGTGAACAACCGGTCCGGCGAACTGGCGGGCGAGCTCACGCAAGGCGCGCCCGGGGCGCTCGGCCGTCGCGACGATGATGTGCTCGACGTTTCGGAGGGCGCCGACGGTGCCGACCTTGTTGCCCCGCGGATTGTAAATCCCGATCTGGGCCCCGACGTACCGCTTGAAGTCGAAGGCGAGCGTCGTCAGGTGCGTGCGCGGCACGCCGCGCTGGGCCATGAGCAGTTCGTGCAGGTCGGCCAGCGACAGGAATCCCTCGTTGTTGAACGAGAGGATCAGGTTCGGGGCCCGGACGCGGGCGATGACCGCGCCGAGGGCCTCGGCGCACGCCCGGCGCGAGTTGAAGGGGCTGCGCCTCTCGCGCGTGTCGGTCCGCTTGCAGGCGATGCCGTAGGTCTCGGGCTTGTCCCAGCGGACGAGCGACTCCCAGACGTGGTAGTTGCCCAGGTACGAGTGCTGGTTGTACGGCGGGTCGATGTACGCGGCGTCGGCCCCGAGGGACGCCGCGTCGAGGGCGTCGAGGTGGTGGGCCCGGCACGGGTCGGTGTCCGGGGCGCGATCGAGCAGGTCGGGGAGGCGGAGGGTGAGGGGCTTGAGGGCGCGCGGGGCCCACCGCTTGAGATACGCCATCTGCACGCCGGTGGTGGAGTCCACTCTGTCGGCCGCCTCCATGAGCGTGACGAGGAGGATGGACTCGAGTTCGGGCTCGAAGCGGGCCGCGGCGATGTGCTCGCGGATGGCGTCGATGCGGGCGCCGTTCTCCGGGCGGAAGAAGCGCGAGCGAACGCAGAAGGTCTCCGTGAAGTAGCCGGGCGCGCCGGGGAGCGCGTTGAGGTCGTCGATGATCGCCTGCGCCCGCACCGCGTGCGCGGCGCGTTCGGCCTGGACGTAGCACCGGGCCAGCGTCGCGGCGTACGCCGCGTTGTCGCTGGAAAGCACGCGATACCCCTTGGCCTTGAGCGCATGCCCGACGCGCGAGGTGCCCGAGAAGAGGTCGAGGACGGTGCGTGTGGATGGACCGAGCGCGTGGACGGTCCGCAGGATCTGGCCGAGCAGGAGGCGTTTGGAGCCGAGGTACTTGATCATGCGGTGGGCAAAGTGGCAAAGTGGCAGAGTGGCGAAGTGGCAGAGCACGCTGCCACGCGCACCTTCATCGGCCCGAGTGAATGCCGCCCCTCACTCTGCCACCTCGCCACCCTGCCACTTCCCCTCAGAACCGCAAATGCGCCGGCTTGTCCGTCGGCGGGCGATGCCCGAGGATGGCGCGGATGAGCGTCAGGTCGCGGGCCCTGGTGACCTTGATGTTGGTGGGGTCGCCCTCGACCACCATCACCGGCTCGCCCAGCCGCTCCACGAGTTGGGCGTCGTCGGTGCTGGTGAGGTCCTTCTGGGCGTAGGCCCGTTGCAGCAGCCCCTTCTCGAACACCTGCGGCGTCTGCGCGGCCACGAGTCGTGCCCGGTCGATGGTCTGCTCGACGCGCCGGGCCTCGGCTTTGGGCGCGCTCGCCCCAAGGATCGCCGCCAGCGGGTCCGCCTCGGTGCTCACGATCGCCTCCGCCGACACCCGCTTGAGCGTGTCGGGGGCGTCCAACCCGGGGACCACCGCCCCATGCCCGGCCCGGGCCGCGTCGAGCACGCGCTGGATGAGGTCCGGCGGCGTGGCGGGGCGGGCCGCGTCGTGCACGGCGATGTGGGTGCACTCGTCCGGGACGAGTTTCAGCGCGAGGGCCACCGTCTCGTACCGGTGGTCCTTTCCCCCCCGGCAGAGTTGGACGCCGAGGATGGAGAGTTTGTCGGCGTGGCGGAGCTTGAAGGCGTCGTAGGCCGCGCCATCGGCCGGGCCGGCGACGATGATGGTGGAGACCTCCTCGAGTTTGTTGAAGAGTTCGACGGTGCGGTGCAGGAGGGGGCGGCCGCCGAGGTCCTCGTCGATCTTCTGGCGGTCGAGGGCGGAGCCGGTGGCGGACTTGGCGGACTCGATGTACCGGCGCGAGGAGCCGGCGGCGGGGATGATGACGGCGAGGCGCATGGGGTGGAACAATAAGACGGTTCACCGCACAGACGCGGACGGCGCGCCGACGACCGTTTCGAGTGGTTCGACTCCGCGATCCCCGCGTCTCCTCGGTGATTCCGGCCCGGCGGCATTGGAGGCTCCCATGATCTACCTGTGGATTGGGCTCGGCGTGGTGGCGGGGCTGGCGGCGCTGCTGGGGGCGTTCGTGCTGGTCATGCGCGAGATCGGGAAGAAGATCCCCCTGGAGCACCAGGCCATGAGCATGATCGAGATCCACGCGCCCATCGAGAAGGTCTTCGACGCGATCGCGGACGTTCAGAAGCACCCGGAGTGGAGCAAGGGCGTCTCGCGGGTGGACGTGCTCCCGGATCACAACGGCATGCAGACCGTGCGCATGCGGCAGGGGCACAACTCGTTCGTGCTGGTGCGGACGCGCTTCGAGCCGCCCACGCTGCTGGAGCGGACGATCAGCGACGATCGCGGGCCCTTCAGCGGGACGTGGCTGTACAAGCTGAAGAGGACGGGGGGCGAGGTGTGCGAGGTCCGGCTGACGGAGACGGGAAAGGTGCCCTGGCCGGCCGCGCGGGCGATGATGAAGTACATCTTCGGCTACCACGCGTACACCAGCCGGCACTTGCGGGACCTGGCGGGAAAGTTCGAGCCCAACCCGGGCAAGGCGCATCGGGGGTAGTGAGAGCGGGTGGCACTGGCGGCTTGTCCGCCAGTGGTGGACGGCAAGGGCATTCGGGTAGACTGCCCCCGTGTTCGATCCAACGAAGCACAAGACGATCAAGCGCTTCAACCACCCTCGCACGGGCCACGAGCTCACCTGGTCGTGTTTCCACCAGCGATCGCTCCTGAGCACGCCGGAGCGCCGCACGCTCGTGGTCGACGCCATCCGCAACGCCTCCGAGAGACACGGCTACGCCGTTCTGGCGTTCGTGGTGATGCCCAACCACGTGCACCTGCTCGTGCGACACGCGGCGGAGCATGATGTCTCGGCGTTGCTCTTCGCCATCAAGCGGCCGAGTTCGTTTCGATTGAAGCAGATGATGTCGGAGGGTGAGCAAGCGTCGCTGGTGGTGCACGAGCGCCCGGGGAAGACGGCGTTTCGATTCTGGCAGGAGGGGCCGGGGTACGACCGGAACATCGGCGACGACACGATCAACGACTCGATCAGATACCTCCACCTGAACCCGGTTCGCAAGGGGTTGTGTCGGAGGGCCGCGGAGTGGGAGTGGTCGAGCGCATCGTGGTATGCGCGCGAGGCTCTGCGGGCGGATGGGGGGATCGACTGGGAGCGGTGAGGGCGGACCTCGACCCTCGAAAGCACTGTCGAGGGAGGGAGTCGGTGAAAGGAGCACCCTTGCCGTTCACCACTGGCGGACGAGCCGCCAGTGCCACCCTTTGAAATCCCTCTCTTCAAGCCGCGACCGGCGCCGGATCCTCCGCCTTGGCCCGCATGAACAGAGCCTCGCCCTTGGCGATCGCATGGCCCGCCTGGAGGGCGTGCGGGCCGCCGAAGATCGCCAGGTCGGCCAGCGGGGCGCGGAACGCCGAGCTCGGGTCGTTCGGGTCCGTCAGCGGCGAGCAGTTCCACGTCCGCCACAGCGCGGCCATCTTCGCGGGCATCGCCGGATACAGGAACAGCGAGGCCACACGCACGCCCTCGGCGCACAGCACAAGAATCCGGGCGAGCTGGTCGCGCAGATGGGCGATGCGCTCGGGGGCCTTGTCCATCTCCTTGGCGATCGAGAACGGCCGGGTGTGATTGATGAACAGGTCGATCTGGCCCGCCAGGGCCGTGCCCTGCATGAGGGCCTCGTCCAGGCGCATGGCCTCCCACTCGCCCTGGGCCTGCCGGAGCGCGCGGGCGGAGAGGGCGCGAAAGTCAAAGACGGTGCCGTCGGCCACGGCGTAGTGCGTCCAGTCGGTGCCGGTGGTGGAGGTCCTGGCGCGGTCGATCTCCGGGATCTTCCCGCCGAAATACTTCTCGATCATGTTCGCCACGCGGCTGGCGCAGTTGCCGATCCCGTTGGCCAGATCGGCGTTGTAGACCTCGACGAACTTCGCGTACGAGAAGTCCGCGTCCGTCTCGCGCAGCGGCCCCTGCGTGAGCAGATACCAGCGGAGCGCATCGAGCCCGAACCGGTCTATGTACGCCCGCAGCAAGGGCAGGTCGATGAAGTTGCCCAGCGTCTTGGACATCTTCTTGCCCTCGCTGATCCAGAACGAGTGCGCGTAGATGCACCCGGGCGTCGGGAGCTCGAGGGCCATGAGCAGCGCGGGCCAGATCACGGCGTGGAACCAGAGGATCTCCTTGCCGATGGCGTGCACGTCCGCGGGCCAGTACCTCGCGCGATCGCCGGGAACGCCCAGTTCCTTCGCGGTCGCCGGATCGGCGACGCCCAGGGCCGTCGTGTAGTTCAGCAGCGCGTCGATCCACACATACGTCACATGCCCCGGCGCGCCGGGGATCGGGATGCCCCAGGAAAAGTTGGTCCGGGAGACGGGGACGTCCTGCAGGCCATCCTTGAGGCGGGCGCGCACCTCGTTGAAGCGGGCGGCGGGGCGGACGAAGTTCGGGCTCTCGTCGAAGAACTTCTCCAGCGCGGGCTGCCACTTGGAGAGCTTGAAGTAGTAGTTCTGCTCCTTGGCCTTGACCAGGGGCCTGCCGTTGAAGGCGGTGTAGTTCTTCTCCCGGGCCGCGTTCTCCGTGACGTACTCCTCCTGCCCCTCGTCGTACCACCCCTCGAAGGTGCCCAGATAGATGTCCCCCGAGTCGATCAGCCGCTTGATCACGGCCTGCACCTGCCGGGTGTGGCGCGGCTGGGTGGTGCGGATGAAGTCCGTGTTGCTCGCCCCGATCAGCCGCATCGCCGCCTCGAAATGGACGGCGTTCTCGTCGGCGAGGGCCTGCGGGGACACGCCCCTGGCCGCGGCGGACTTCTCCACCTTCTGGCCATGCTCGTCGGTGCCGGTGAGGAAGAACACGTCGCGCCCGAGCAGGCGGGCCAAGCGGGCGGCGGCGTCGGCGACGGTGGTGGTATAGCAGTGGCCGATGTGCGGCTTGTCGTTGACGTAGTAGATGGGCGTGGTGATGGAGTAGGGCGTCGGGGGCATGGGGGGAGTGTATGAAAGGGGGCCGGGAGGAGGGGAGGTGAACAGGCGGGCCGGTGTGCGGGCCGGGGGACGAGCGAACGGTGGGGGGAAAGAGACGTAGAGACCGATGGGGGCACTATGATTCGGTCGATCTTGGAAGGAACCTCCATGCGCGAAGTGAACGCCGTTGTGTCGGTGGTCGGAGTGGCGGCGGTGCTGCTGGCCCGCGGGGAGGCCCGGGGGCAGAACGCGCTCGGCGATGGGCGGGCGCTGGACGCGAACCTGCACGCCACCCAGGGCCGGATCAATCCGCGGGCGAGCGGGATTCTCGACCAGATCCGGTTCAACAACGCCGTCATCAACGGGAGCGCGCCGGGGGGGATGTCGTTCCGCGGCTCGACGGGGTATCGCGCGCCGGACCAGTTCGGAGCGCCGCTGGGGTCGGACACGCTCTACAACTTCCAGCGCGACTCGTGGGCGAGCGGCGCGGCGGTGAGCGGTGCGGGGGTGCGCGGGTCCGATGCGCTCCGGTACCAGTTCTCGCTGACCACCGGGCAGCGGGTGCCGGGGTTCCTGGCCACGACGCCCGCCGGGCTGGCGCGAGAGGGGACGGTCTCAACATCGGCCAACGCGGCGGTGACCTCGCTGCGCAGCACCTCGGAGTTCATCACCGGCCAGGCCAGCCGCCCCTCGCTGGTGGGCACGCGCCAGGACGAGTGGGGGGCGGAGTACGTGGTGCGGGCGTCGCCGCTGCTGGGGATGACGTGGGTGAAGACGGCCGAGAGCCCGCTGGGCGTGGGGACGACCAGGCCGGTCGTGCCGGGCGCGGAGGCGCCGGGGACCACGCCGCCGGCCCCCGTCGCGCCGGGCGCAACGCCGCCCGCGGGGCTCGGGCCCGCGACGCCGGCGGTGCCCGCCGGCGGGGTGGTGCGCTCGGGGCTGAGCGGGATGGAATCGACCGCGGGCGGCGTGCAGGGGGCGCTGGATCGGACCGACGCCCTGAACACGCGCGTGACGGGGATGTCCACCGCGGTGCGCAACCAGATGCAGATCAAGGCGGTGGAGCGCTTCCGCGAGGGGTTCAACGAGCGGACCGCCCCGCCCGACGCGCCCGAGCAGCCCGAGGTCCTGACCTACGAGAAGCAGATGGAGCGCCTGCGCCGGCGTCTGCGCGGCGAGACCGACGCGACCGTTCCCGAGCCCGCGAAGGCGCCGGCGCCGAAGCCGGACGGCGCGGCCCAGCGGCCGCTGCCCGAGGGCCTCGCGGGCGGACTCGAACCCACCGACACCAAGGAGGAGGCCGAGCGGAAGAAGCGCGACAGCGAGCTGGGGCTCCCCGGCCCGCAGACGGCGATCACGCCCGACGTGCTCCGGGCGCTGCGCAAGGCGGCGGAGACCAAGGTGGACCACCTGGTGACGCCGATGCCCGCGGTTGGCGCGGACGTGGCGGACCCGGACGGGTACGTGACGATGATGCGCCAGGGCGAGGAGATGATCTCCAAGGGGCAGTTCTTCGGGGCCGAGGAGCGGTTCGTCCGGGCGATCGCGGCCGCGCCGCGCGACGCGATGGCCCGGGCGGGGCGGATCCACGCCCAGATCGGCGCCGGGCTGTACCTGTCGGCGGCGACGAACCTGCGGGCGTTCATCGCCGACTATCCCGAGATGGTGTCGGTGCGGTACGTGGACCGCCTGATGCCCAGCCCCGAGCGCACGAGGGTGGTCGCGGAGCAGCTCGAGGCCGAGGAGAAGAAGGCCGAGAGCCTGCTGGGGCGCGAGAGCGCGCTGCTGCTGGCCTACGTGGGCTACCAGCGCGGCGACAACGCCATGGTGAAGCGCGGGCTCGACGATCTGGCCCGGCGGACGCCCTCGGGCGAGGCGGGCGAGGCGGATCGGGCCCTCCTGGAACTGGTGCGGGCGGCCTGGCAGAAATGACCCGGGATCGAATCCCGGGCGCCTACGGAGAAGGCCCGGGCCGGGATTCACCCGGATAACACCCGATGGACCGTGCCCGCGCGTTGCCGCGCCGGGAGCCGCCCCTAGCATCCGCCGAGTCGCACGCCAGGGATGGCGTGCCAAAGGGGGAAGAATGTTTACCGAACAGATCGAGGGCGGGGGGACGCTGTGTGTGCGGGGCGAGGGCGGAGTGTCCGCCGATACCGTTGAGTTCATGGACGGACCGAACGCACTCAAACCACGGGACGCCCGGTCGGACTGGGGAGCGCGGATGCGCGACTTCCTGACCGACGGGAGCGTGGCGGCGTTGTGCGATGAGCTGGCGCGCCTGACGGGCGTTCCCGTGTGGCTGCGCGACGGGGGCGAGGAAGACGGGGCGATGGCGATCATCCCGGTGTGGAGCGAGGAGAGCCCGCGGGGCTCGCCGGGGGGCGAGTCCGGGGACGGGCATCCCTGGTCGTTCGTGGCCGAGGCCGTAGCCCGGGCCCGGGCGTTCGAGCAGGTCGGCGCGACCGACGACGGCGGGCACGAGACGGTGGCGATCCCCCTGCGGATCTCCACGGGCCTGCTCGGGGCCATCGTGGCGTGCCTGCCGCGCGGGGCGATGGCCGCCGGCGCGCCGGGGGGGGACGCCAAGCGGTTGCAGAGCGTGCGCCGGTCGCTGCTCCTGCTCGCGTCGAGCGTGTGCGACGTGTGCGAGGCGCAGGTCTCGCTCAAGAAGCGCGTGCGCGAGCTCGATGCGTTGTACCGGCTGGGCGAGCTGCTGACGGCCGAGGGCGAGCCCCAGGCGTTGCTCCTGGCCGCGCTGGACCTGGCGATCCAGGTGCTGGGCGTGGACGGGGGGACGATCGCGGTGCTCGAGGACGGCGCGGCGCGCGATCCCGACGGGCACGGCGGGATGGTGGTGCGGGCGTCGCGCGGGCTGAGCGAGTCGTGGATCGCCAACACCGCGGCGCTGAGCGCCGGCGGGGAACTGCGCCGGCGGGCCATGGACGGGGACATCATCCGTGTCGAGGACCTGGCCCGCGACGATCGGATCGCGGAGCGGGATCGGTGCGCGGCGGAGGGGCTCGTGTCGATGATCTCCGCGGGGCTCATCGACCGGGGGACGCCCGTGGGGTTCATCCGGCTCTTCACGCGGACGCGACGGGCGTTCACCGAGCAGGAGGCGGAACTCCTCGGGGCGATCTCGGAGCACCTGGCCAGCGGGATCACCACGGCCCGCCTGCGGATGCTGCGCGTCGAGGACGAGCGGATCCAGCGGCAGGTCCGCCTCGCCGCCGATGTGCAGCGCCGGATGCTCCCGCGCAGCCTGCCGCAGGTGCCGCCGTTCGACGTCGCGGCCCACTACGCCCCGAGCTTCGAGCTCGGCGGTGACTTCTACGACTTCATGGAACTCGGCGGCCACCTGGGGATCCTGATCGGCGACGTGGTCGGCAAGGGCGTGGCCGCCGCGCTGCTCATGAGCGCGGTGCGGGCGTCGATCCGGGCCCACGCCCAGGACCTGTACCACATCGACGAGGTGCTCAACCGGACGAACACCGCGCTCAGCGCCGACACGCTCGACAACGAGTTCGCCACGGCGTGGTACGGCGTGGCCGATCCGGCCAGCCTGCGGCTGACATACTGCGGGGCCGGCCACGACTGGCCGCTGCTGGTGCGCGTCCCCCGCGACCGAACCGTCGAGGACAAGGACGTGCAGCGCCTGACGGCCGACGGGATGGCGCTCGGGATCGATCCGGGCCAGCGGTACCTCAAGGGGACGGTGCAACTCGAGCGCGGCGACGTGCTGGTAGCGTTCACCGACGGCCTGCACGACGCCATGAACTTCGAGGGCAAGCGCTTCGGCGGCACCCGCCTGCGCAAGGCGCTGCTGGCGCTGCTGGCGGCCGAGCCCACCGCGAGCGCGGCGAGGATCGTGGAGTACGTCATCGCCCAGGTGCGCCAGCACACCGGGCTGAGCCCGCGCGGCGATGACATCACGGTGGTGGTGATGCGGGTGGGGTGAAGCCCTGAAGGAGGGCGCATGCTGCCGATCGGGCTCGAGCCGGACCAGATCGACGATTGTTGTGTCTGTTAGCAAAATGATCGGCATTATATCCGTATTTGTATCCGATTAGAGCCGTAAATGCTTCATACGGCTCTTTGCGGATACGATTACGGACATGGTGCGTACGGAGTCCCTCCAGATCACAGGCGAGATGCTCTCGCTCATCGGCGAGATCGATGAGTTCAAGGGGGCATGGCGCGCCCTCGGCACGCTCGCGCCCGAGCGGCTGAGAAGCCTGCGGCGGGTGGCGACGGTCGAGAGCGTGGGCTCTTCGACCCGCATCGAGGGCGCCAAGCTGAGCGATAGAGAGGTCGAGGCCCTGCTGGGCCGGATCGGCGTGCAATCGCTGCTGACGCGTGACGAGCAGGAGGTGGCCGGATACGCGGCGGTGATGGAAACGATCTTCGCGAACCACGACGCGATCCCGATCACCGAGAACTACATCCTGCAACTGCACACGCGCCTGCTCTCCACCTCGGAGCGGGACGAGCGCCATCGCGGGCGCTACAAGGTCATGCCCAATCGCGTGGAGGCGTTCGACGCCTCGGGGCGGTCGCTGGGCGTGATCTTCGAGACCTCGACGCCCTTCGACACGCCGCGCCACATGCGCGAGCTGATCGAATGGTTCGCGTCGGCCCGCCGACCCGGCGGGGCGCACCCGCTGGTGGCCACGGGCGTGTTCGTGGTGGAGTTCCTGGCGATCCATCCGTTCCAGGACGGCAACGGACAGCTGTCGCGCGCGCTGACGACGCTGCTGCTGCTCCAAGCCGGGTACGCGTACGTGCCGTACTCCTCGCTCGAGAGCATCATCGAGCAGAACAAGGAGGAGTACTACCTGGCGCTGCGCCGAACGCAGCTCACCCTGCGGAGCGACGCCCCGGACTCGACGCCGTGGCTGACGTTCTTTCTGCGGGCGCTCCAGTCGCAGAAGCGACGGCTGGAGGAAAAAGTGGAGCGTGAGCGGATCATGCGGTCGGCGCTTCCCGAACTGTCGGTGGGGGTGCTCGAACTGCTGATGCGCCACGAGAGCGCCAGCGTGGCGGAGGTGGTGCGGGCGACGGGTGCGCCGCTCGGAACCGTGAAGAAGCGACTGCGCGAGCTGGCGGCCGCGGGCCACATCCTGCCCGTGGGCAAGGGACGGAGCACTCGGTACGTGCTCGGACGGCCTCCGGCCTAGCGCTTCTGCGCGACGATCTCATACACCGGCGGGCACGCAATGAAGCGCGTCGGATCCCGCTCGATCGCCGCAAGGTCGGCCAGGGCCTCGTCGCATTGGGCCCGAGTGACGCTGCCCATCTCCACAAGTTTGGGGGCGAAGGTGTTCCACCACGTGATGGGCCAGGCCATCATGGGATCATCTCCCCCCCCGCGGGCGAGCCGCTGGTGGACGCGGATGTCGCGGGTCTCCAGGCCGTGCCTGGCGAGGATGGCCGGGAGCCGGCCGGCGATGTCCGGGTCGCCGCCGCGGGCCCGCCACGACGCGGCGGTCGCGGCCACGAGGCGGTCGTGCGAGGCCAGGCGCGGCGCGGCGGACATGCTGGTGTAGTTGAAGTAGTCGTGGATGACGATGGAGCCCCCGGAGCGGAGCAGCGCGCCCGCCCCGGCGATGACGGCCTCGGGATCGGGAACGAAACAGAGCACCCAGCGGGCGTACGCGCCGTCGAAGGAGTGTGGCGCAAGGTCGAGGGCGCCGAGCTTCTGCACATCCCCGACGTGCCCGGTGAGTTGCGGGAGGTTCCGGGCGCGGGCCTGCGAGGCCAGGTGCTCGATGAACGTCGCGGACTCGTCCACGCCGACAACCCGTCCCTCACCGCCCGAAGTGACGAGTTGGGCCAGGTCGAACGAAGCGAAGCCCGGGCCGCACCCGATGTCGAGGATGCGCCGGCCGGGGCCGAAGGAGGCGCGTTTCCACGCCGCCGCGGCCGCGTCGGACCACAGGCGGTGCTGGAGCGAGAGACGCGAGAGCTCGTCGTCGCCGGTGCCGAGAACGTACGGGCGGGAGGGGGTGGTGGGCATGGGGATCGGGAGGAGAA
>CALMPG010000199.1 GCA_937871915.1 uncultured Phycisphaerales bacterium | reverse complement strand
TCATCGAGAGTCTCCTGGGTACCTTGTACCCGAAAAACTCTCATCCGGACTGGCTCGGGATTCTCAGGCCAGGTCAGGCTTTCACCCAAAACATGTACCGGGCATCATGCCACCCCTCGACCGCGACATACCCCGGCTTGTCGCCTTCGACTCGGGCGATATGCGAAAACGACGTAGTCGTAGTGTTGGCATCGAAGTACCGGTACCACCCTGTCGGGTCCTTTCCGCTCGCGATCGATGCCGACAACAACACTCCAACAGCTGCTATCTTTTTCATGTGCAATCTCCAATGCACCTTCCACCCACCATGGTTTGTGAGCAAATTACCTTGCCGAATCGCTGCCTGCCTACGGAATTCTCATTTGATCATAAAGTTTTCCAGGATCCCGTCCCGAGTTTAAGGGATTGCACATCCTTGCTCCCCGGAGCCGCCGCACGTCTGGTTCGGCCCATTCCCCGAGCGTCGAGCCCGGTTGTTTCCCGCAACGTACCATGCAAATCCATGCAAACCCCACGCCAGGCATTCCTCGACGACCTGCGCTTCCGCGGCCAGCTCCACCAGTGCACCCACGAGGCCGAACTGGCCGCGCACCTCGCCTCGCCCCCCGCGGGCACGCCCGGCGGCCGCCGGGCCTACGCCGGCTTCGATCCAACGGCCGACTCGCTGACCATCGGCAACCTCGTCCCCATCATCGCGCTGCGCCGATTCCAGCTCGCCGGCCACACCCCCGTGGTCGTCATGGGCGGCGGCACCGGCCTCATCGGCGACCCGAGCGGCAAGACCGCCGAGCGCACCCTCCGCACCCGCGAGGAGGTGGACGCCAACGTCCAGGCCCAGTCCCGCATCTTCCGCCGCATCCTCGATTTCACGGGTCCCACCGCGGCCGTCATGGTCAACAACATCGACTGGCTCGGCGGTTTGTCCTACCTCGACGCCCTGCGCGACGTCGGCAAGCACTTCTCGGTCAACATGATGATCCAGAAGGAATCCGTCAAGGAGCGCCTGCACAATCGCGACCAGGGAATCTCGTACACCGAGTTTTCCTACATGATCCTGCAGGCCTACGACTTCTACCACCTCTGGAAGACCATGGGCGTCACGCTCCAGCTCGGCGGGAGCGACCAGTTCGGGAACATTGTTGTCGGGATCGACCTGATTCGGAGAATGGGGGCTCGAGACGTCATGTCGCAACAGCCTTGGTTGGCGACGCCGGGTGCGCCGTCTTCTCGCGTTGTTGACATGCCTCAACTCGATGCCGTCTTCGGCGCCACCTGGCCCCTCGTCACCAAGTCCGACGGCGGCAAGTTCGGCAAGACCGAGAGCGGCGCGATCTGGCTCACCGCCAGGCAGAACGACGCCGACACCTCCCCCTGCCGCACCAGCCCCTTCGCCTTCTACCAGTTCTGGCTCAACACCGCCGACGCCGACGTCGTCAAGTTCCTCAAGACCTTCACGTTCTTGTCGCACGAGGAGATCACCGACCTCGCCGCCCGCCACGCGGCCGATCCCGGCAAGCGCGAGGCCCACGCCGCGCTGGCCCGGCACATGACCGAGTTGCTCCACGGCCCCGAAGAACTCGAGAAGGTCGAGCTGGCCACGAAGGCCCTGTTCTCGAAGGGTGGAGGAGCGGATGGTGGGGGCGACGGCCCCTTCGTCCTCCCCGAAGACCTGCTCTCCTCCGCCCCCACCACCACCCACGACAAGGCCCTCCTCGCCGGCCAGGGCATGCCGCTGGTGGACCTCCTCGCCCTCACGAGCCTGGCCAAGAGCAAGACCGAGGCCCGGACCAACCTGTCTCAGAACGCCATCAGCGTGAACGGCCGGCTCGCCGCGGCGGACGCCCGCGTGACCGAGGCCACGCTCCTCCCGGGCGGATTGATCGCCCTGCGGCGGGGGAAGAAGACGTGGCACATCACGAAATGGGCCTGAAGCGACCGCGCACCACCCACCCGACGACCCCATACCTCCATACCCAACGCCCGGACGGGGCCCCGGCCTCGCCGTTCAACGATCTCGCCCCCGGGGCCTCGTCAGCATGCCAGAAACGACGCACCGCAAAAACAAAAAGACCCTGCCGAGAGTTACCTCAGCAGGGTCATAAAGCCGGCGACGACCTACTTTCGCGCGATGCACTATCATCGGCCCCAAAGGCTTAACTACTGTGATCGGGACGGGAACAGGTGTGACCCTTTGGGAATGGTCACCGACAAAGAACGGGCGTCCCTTTCGGGAGGCCCGGACGGATACTTGTCCGGAAGGCGAATGATCTACGTCTGAACCGGTTGCCCGATTCGAGTGCGAATACCGGTTCGAGAGCACGTCCCGCTCCGTGAGGAGACGGGCAACAAGCGTGCATCCGATTGTGGCCGACACACGTTCCGTCGGCGTGCGGCGTTGGAACGCGCACGGCGAACGGTTGGAGTGGTCAAGCCTTCGACCGTTCGTACCGCTCGGCTGAAGACATTACTGTCCTTACACCTGCGGCCGATCAACCTGGTGGTCTTCCAGGGGTCTTTCGTCTTGCGACAACCAAGCCTCATCTCGAGGGGGGCTTCAAGCTTAGATGCTTTCAGCTTTTATCCCTGCCGAACGTAGCTACCCAACTGTGGACTTAGCAGTCCAATTGGATCACCAGGGGTTCGTCCAACCCAATCCTCTCGTACTAAAGTTGACTCCTCTCAAGCTTGGAACGCCCACAGCAGATAGGGACCGACCTGGCTCACGCCGGTCTGAACCCAGCTCGCGTACCACTTTAATCGGCGAACAGCCGAACCCTTGGGACCGCCTTCAGCCCCAGGATGTGATGAGCCGACATCGAGGTGCCAAACCGCGCCGCCGCTATGGACGCTCGGGCGCGATCAGCCTGTTATCCCCGGGGTACCTTTTATCCGATGAGCTACGGCCCTTCCATACGGGACCGCAGGATCACTAGCGCCTGCTTTCGCAACTGTTCGACCCGTCGGTCTCACAGTAAAGCCGGCTTGTGCGCTTGCACTCTTCACACGGTTTCCATCCGTGATGAGCCGACCTTTGCACTCCTCCGTTACACTTTGGGAGGAGACCGCCCCAGTCAAACTACCCAGCTCCCATTGTCCGCTGCCCAGTTTCATGGGAATCAGCGTTAGGACACAAACGCAAACAGGGTGGTATTTCACTTGTTCCCTCCATGCCCGCCGAAACAGGCACTTCAAAGGGTCCCACCTATGCTACGCAGTTTATGCTCGTGTCCAGTAGAAACCTATAGTAAAGGTCCACGGGGTCTTTCCGTCTTGCTGCGGGTAGACGGCATCTTCACCGCCACTACTATTTCACCGAGTCGGTCGTGGAGACAGGGATCCAGTGATTACGCTATTCATGCGCGTCGGAACTTACCCGACAAGGAACTTCGCTACCTTAGGACCGTCATAGTTACGGCCGCTATTCACCGGTGCTTGAGTCGCGAGCTTCTCTTTCGATGACCCGCTCCCGTGACATTCCGGCATTGAGCAAGCGTCACTCTGTATACATCCTCTTGCGAGTTAGCACAGAGCTGTGTTTTTGATAAACAGTTCCCAGATCCTTTTCTCTGCGGCCTCTCTCTTGCGAGAGTAGGCCCTCCTTATCGCGAACTTACGGAGTTAAATTGCCTAGTTCCTTCACGACCGTTCTCTCGAGCGCCTTAGGCTATTCGCCTCGTGCACCTGTGTCAGTTTTGGTACGGGCTCACCCAGATTTTCTAGGAAGCCCCTTTCCCTGCATCGGCCTCAAGGGCCTGGACATCTGACAGTCCCGCAGAGTCCGGAGCTCCGTCTCTTTGGTGGGTATTGGCACTGGAATATTGACCAGTTTTCCATCGACTACGCCTTTCGGCCTCGCCTTAGGACCCGGCTAACCCTGGGCGGATTTACCTTCCCCAGGAACCCTTGCACTTATGGCGACACGGATTTTCACCGTGTTAATCGTTACTTAAGCCGGCATATGCACTACTTGACGCTCCACGGTCGGTTGCCCTCCCGCTTCGCTGCTGTCAAGTACGCTCTCCTACCGCTCACCGTGAGGTGAGCCCGCAGCTTCGGCTCTATGCTTATTCCCGATCATTATCGGCGCCAGATTCCTCGACCAGTGAGCTATTACGCACTCTTTAAATGGTGGCTGCTTCTAAGCCAACATCCTGGCTGTCTTTGCAATCTGACTTCCTTTCGAACTGAGCATAGATTCGGGGCCTTAGCTGGCGATCAGGATTGTTCTCCTCTTGACGACGGACATTGTCGCTCGCCGTCTATCTCCCGACGCTTGGGCGATGGTATTCGGAGTTTGGTTGAACCCGGTAGTCGGGTAGACCCCAAAGTTCATCCAGTAGCTCTACCCCCATCGCTTGCCCGTCGAGGCTAACCCTAAAGTTATTTCGGAGAGAACGAGCTATCTCCCAGTTTGATTATACTTTTAATCCTCCGCTCAAGTCATCGCAGACCTTTTCAACGGTCACGCGTTCGATCCTCCATGCGGTTTTACCCGCACTTCAATCTGCTCAAGCGTTGATCACAAGGTTTCGCGTCTGGCCCGTACGACTCAACGCCCTATTCAGACTCGCTTTCGCTCCGCCTCCGTCCCGTTAGGACTTAGGCTCGCCGTACAGACCAACTCGCCGGCTCATTATGCAAAAAGCACGCGGTCATCCCGAAGGACTCCCACCGCTTGTAAGCGCGCGGTTTCAGGTACTCTTTCACTCCCCTCGTCGGGGTGCTTTTAATCTTTCAGTCGCCTTACTGATTTGCTATCGGTCGTCCAGGAGTATTTAGCCTTGGAGGATGGACCCCCCATGTTCAAACCGGGTTTCACGAGCCCGATTTTACTTGAAGGCACCTCAACTTCCAGATACAGGGCTTTCACCTTCTAAGGCCCGGCATTCCAGCCGGTTCTTCTGTTCTGTTGAGTGCTCCGCGTTCGCTCGCCGCTACTGACGGAATCGCTGTTGCTTCCTTTTCCTGTGGATACTAAGATGTTTCAGTTCTCCACGTTCGCTCGTTCACCCTATGCATTCAGGTGAACGTACCCTTGCGGGTGGGTTTCCCCATTCAGAAATCCCAAGATCACAGCCTGGTTACCGGCTCCCTTGGGCTTATCGCAGGTTCCAACGTCTTTCATCGCCTCTGGACGCCAAGACATCCACCGCGCGCCCTTATTGGCTTGACCACACCAACCGGACGTCGTGCCGCGGACTTCCTTGCGGTTGTCCTCGCCATTCCGCCGACTGATGCTGTCTACCACACCGGGCACACAACTTATTGTTCTAGCGCTCTCGATACTCGATATTCGCAGTTCCGATCGGCCAACCACTCCGCACGCTCGGCCCCGTGGCTTTCGCCTCAAGGCTCCGCCCGCGGCCTGATCGCCGTCGGACTCTTGTAAATCATTCGCTCATCCGGTTGTCAATGAAGGGTTCGGCGTTGGCCGGGATCACCCCAACCGCAGCCGGGAAACGCCCATTTCGTGGCGTTTCGCACGGTTCCGCCCCCCTCGACGGCTGTCTCGGGAGGCGGGGGGAAGTCTAGATACCACTCCTCTTGAGTCAAGCCCCCGCAAAGTTCGGCGTCACAATTCCGCGCACGATTCACCGCAAGGAATCCCCGAAAGCCGGGTCAGCCGCCACCCCCACCGCCGCGATCATCCCCACCTCCGGGCGGGAGATCTCGCCCGGGAGGCGGAAAAGCACCCGGTCCTGGCTCGTGAGTCGGCCGCGGCCGCTCCAAGGGGGCGGTCCGTTCCTTGTCTCCACGATCGGCAGATCGTGACACCCGAATAAACACCGGATTGTTCTTCTCAAGATCGGGCTGAACGGCACGGACTCCGCCGCCACCTTCACGAACGAACACCTCGGCCGAACGGGCGCCCGATCCGCGGCTGGGACCATGGCCGATCGAGAGAATCAGCTCATCGCTCGGAACGCTCACGGGAATCATCGGAATCTGTGTTCCCGTGGGAATCACAATCGCGTCCCCGCCCGGTCCGCTCGAAGGGGCGCCCCCCGCCGGGGCCGTGGCGCCGCCGCCGCGACCGCCGCCGGGCCGGCCTTGCCCCGGCATCGGTGCCGGCGGCTCGTTCCCCTGTCCCGGGCCGGGCGCGGCCGGAAGGAACTTGGTGAAGTCGGGGACGTTGATATTGAGGCTTACGCGGTCGCCCGGCTCGAACGAGTCGGAACCCCGCCGCCAGAACCCCCACTTGAACTGGAACACCTCGGCCCGGGTGTAGGCCCGCGCACCGGATATCGCGTCGTCCTCAACGGCCGACACGAAGAACGTGTACGTCTCGCGATCGACGGCGACCGGTTGGGTCCACTCCGACGGAGCAGACCGGATTGTGCCGCTCCTGGCGAGCTTCTGGGCCTGGGCCGGCACCATCGCCGCGCTGTGGCCAAAATACGGATTCGTGAACACCAGCCCGATCTGGTAGCGATACGTTTGGCCGCGTTCGACGAAGACGTCGTGGGCCCATACGTGGATGCTCGGGTTGTCCAAGACCGGCGGCTCGGCCTTGGCGGCCGTCTGCTGGTCTTGCGTGGTCTGCGTGGCCATGTTGTCCGCGCCCTCGACAACCTCGCCGAGCTCACGCAAACGATCGATCGCCCTGGCGCGCATGGCGACCTCCCTCTCACGCGCCGCGAGCAATCCCTTCCTTCTTGGATCTTCCGCCGAACCCGGACCGGAGGGCTGCGGCGCCGTGGGAGGAGCGATACCACCGCCGCCGCCGCCTCGGCCGCCTCGGCCGCCGGCGCCGCCCCCACCGGCGCCCGGCGCGGGAACCGGGGGCTGGCCGCTCTTCTGGAGTTGCTCGTCGATTCGCTTGATGCGCTGGTCCGCCGCGGCCACGATCTGCCTGAGCGAGCGGACCTCCGCGGCCTTGCTCTGCCCGGCCTCCGCCATCGCCTCCCGCTCGCTCGGCGCGACCCACTTGTCGCCCATGCTCACGTCGTAGTACGGCGTGCGGCGCACCATCTCAGTGTCGGACGCGAGCCTCATCGCCTCTTTGATGGACTCCGCGTCGTTGAGCGCATCGGCCCTGTCCACAACGACGGCCCGACCGGGCATGCCCTTCACCCTCTCAGGCGCGGACCATGTGCCGTCGGCCTTGAGCGTCTGCCGGAAGAGCTCCACGGCAAGGATCTGCAGACCATTCTCCCACCAGCCCCGGGGCACGGCGCGGATCGGCCCCTTGTCGCCGTCGGGGTCGTGCTCGAACACCGCCCGGAGCGCCGTGCCGTCGAACACCGCCTCGACCGTGACCGATGCTTTGTCGAAGGGCGCAACGGCCGGGAGGATCTTGGCCACCCCCGGGTGCTGCTGCTCGGCCGTTGAGACCGTCCCCAGATAGGTCGCCGCGACCGGGTTCACGGGCGCGGGGATCACCACCTCGGCGATGGGCGCATCGGCGCTCGGGCCGAAACTCTTTCCGTCATGGAACAGCGCCGGCGGATGGTCCAGCGCGCCCGCGAATTGCTCTCGCGGCGCCACGGGCGCCGTCAACGACTTGTCAAAGTCCTCGAAACGCCTGCGGGCATCGCCGACGGCCTTGGGATCCGGGGCCTCCTGTGTTGCCTGGAGGCTGCTGTTCAGCCGACGGGCGTTCTCGCCGATCCTCGCATACGCCGCCGTGATGGGCACCTTGTCCTTGTCCACCTGGACGGTGCTCTGGCCGCCGAGAAACTGCCACGCCAGCACGCCCAGCAGCGCGAGGGCGAACAGCCCGGCCACGGCCTTTTCCACGTGCTGCTCGAATACGCTGATGCCCTTGAGACGCATCGGATGATCCCTTTGCTGCATTCCCGCACGCGGCGGGCGATCCACTGGAAACTCGGCTCTATCGCGCCGCCCGAAGTCCGAACTCAGCCGCCGCCAAGGTCTCCGCCGCGCCCGCCGGGGCCGGGCCGTCCGCCCGGCGGATTGGGAGGGGGACGCCGGGGAGCCGGGGCGGGCGCATCGCCCGCGTGCCCCGCGTCAACGCCGTCAACCATCCCCAGGGCCCTCTGCACGTCGATGGGCATGAACGGCTTGCGCCACTCGCGGAGCCACACGGTCTCGATCTTCATGGTGGCGCGGACCACGTGCTCGTCGCCGTAGTCGTATCCCTCCTTCATGTCCGCGAGGGGCTCGATGCGAGCGAGGTCCAGGTCGAGCACCGTCATGAAGTTCGTCGCGGCCAGGGCGTTGAGGAATCTCGGCAGGTTCCGGCTCGACACGATCACCTCGACGATCGTCGGGCGGACGTCGTACCACTTGTTCTTGCTGCTCGGCCCGCTGGTGCGCCCGGTGAGCGAGACGCCGAAGTTCAGAGGGGCCTTCTCCTCGCCGGGATCGAAGACGGCCGCCGCGTCGAGTTGCACCGGCGCCACCGACACGCGCAGGAGCCGCTTGACCACGCTCGAGCCGACCCCGCCGGTCGCCGTCGCTCCGCCGTTGGCGGCGAAGATGGCGCGGCAGATGTCCTGGTGCACCCAGGCCCGCTCCTGCTTGTCCCAGGCCTCCGTCGCGGACGGCGCCTTCTCGGGCACCGAGACAGGCACGCCGTCGAACACGCTCGGATCGGCGTACACCTGGATCTCGCCGGCCCGCTTGCGGACCGCGCCGATCCGCATCTGCGTGAGTTCCTCGGCGAGCTTGGCCTGCTCCTCCGGGTTCGGATCGCGGCCGAGCTCGGCGCGGATCCGGGCGACCGCCGCGTCGCGATAGTCGGCCAGGTGCTGCGCGATCTCTTCGGGGCGGGCCGGATCGCCGCCCCTCATATCCGCGACGAGCTTCTGATGGAAGTCCATGTACTTCTTGACGAACGCGCGCCCCCAATCCGGAGATGCGCCCGGGAAGAAGCCCTCCATGAGCGGGACATGGTCGCCCTTGTTGAAGTTCAGGCCTTTCTCGGACACCACGCCGACCTTGGCCTGCATGTCCTCGAGGATTCTCTTGTACGCTCCGATGAGCTGCTCGTTGGCGGGCGCCTTCCTCTCCAGCACCATGCCGTCGCCTCGCATGTCGGGGACGCCATAGTTGATCACCGCCGCGGAAGCGCTCACGGAAGCGGCCGCCTCGGTCACTTTCTTCTGGTAGTCGGCGTGGAACTCGTCCTGCATCTTTCCGGCGAAGTACATCGCCGTCGGCAGCGCGGCGAGCGCTATGAGCGTGAGCGCCGGGATCGGCCAGTGGGCCTTGAGCCAGGGAACGATCTGTTTCACGACTTGCCCTCCTGCGTGTCCGCGGGCTTGGACGGGTCCTTGATGATGGCCTCGAAGTTGATCTTGTAGATCACCGTGGTCTTGCCCGGCTCCCCGGCCGGCGGGATCGGCGGGAGCGGCGCGAGCGAGTCCAGGTTCGTGTTGCCGCCCGAGCCTCCGCCCGGCGATCCGTACCCGGTGGCCGGCTGGATCATGCCGCTCGATCCGCCGTCGGGAACGGGGCTGTCAAAGCCGCCCATGGGCATCACGCCGCCGGGACGGCCGTCTCGCCCGCCGGGACGGCCCATGCCGGGGGACATGCCGACGGGCGCGGCCGCGGGAACGGGCGCGCCGGCGTCGGCCGCGCCCTGGCCCGTACCGATCGAGCTCGCCACGGGCGAAACGCTCACGGCGATGGTGTAGGGAACTCCCTCTCGCTTGGCGTTGTCGCGAAGCCACTTCACGATCGTGTCGTTCACGAAGCGGTCGGTTCGCAGGTGTTCGGGCGTGTCGGAGATCATGGTGATCTCCAGTTGCGAAACGATGCGCCCACCCACGGCCACGGGGCCCGTCGGCGGCGCGGGGGGTTCGACGGGGGGGTTGCCGCCACCGATGACGTTGTCGGCCGTCCCCGGGGCGCGATAGTCGGTGGTGAAGCTGACGAACGCGGGCGGCACAAACTTCTCGGCGACGGCGCCCTCGCGGGCCACGTTCATGATCTGCCCGAGGTCGTCGGCGATGAACGGGTAGATCTCGCGATTCGCCAGCAGCAGCGCGACGTTGGCGGCGCGATAGTCGGTGACGAACTTGCTCTCGACGTCGTTCTTCCACATGGCCTTGAGGTCCTTCACCCGCTTGGCCGCCTGCGCGATCTCCGGGGGCTTGTTGGCCTCGTTGGGGACCGTCGCCTTCTCCATGAGCGGCTTGAAGAATGCCACGCCCGCGCCCGCGACGCTCAGCCCCGCCGCCAGCGCGAACCACTTGGTCTTCTTCTTCCACACGGCCTCTCGCGTGATGCTCACCGGCATCAGGTTCACCATGATGCCGTGCTGGAAGTTCAGCCCCTGCAGGGCCAGGCCGTAGGCCGTGGCGAGGTTTCCGGTCGCGGCCTCGAAGTCGGCCCCGCGCGGCCCGTCGATGCTCAGCCGGTTGAACTTCTCCAGACGGATGACCTCCATCTGCAGCTGCTGGCCGAGGTACTTGCGCAGGCCGGGAAGGTTGAACGTCGAACCCAGCGCGATCAATCGCGTCAGGTTCGCGTCGCGGTGGCTCGACTGGTAGTACCCGATCGACCGCTGCACCTCCTGCGCGATGTCGCCGAACACCGGGCGCATCGCCTGAAGAATGTGCCGGGCGTGCTTGGACTGCTCGGCCTGGGCCTTGAGCGTCTCCGCCTTGGAGTAGCTGAGCTTGAAGGCCTGCACCAGCGCCTCGGTGAACTGGTGCCCGCCGATCTGGAACGTGCGGACCCAGACCCGCCCGGGCTCGCACACGATCAGGTCCGTCGCCGTGGTGCCGATGTCGAGGATCACCGTGCCCGGCGTCTTGTCGCCGAAGTTCTGGTCCCACGCGATCGCGTTGTACGCCGACACGGGGCCGATCGTCACGTGGTCGGGGGTCACGCCCACGTCGTTCCACTTGGCGAGGATCTCCATGACGCGCTCCCGCATCACGGCGAAGATGCCCACCTCGACGTCCGGGTTGTCCGGGCTGGCGAACGTCTGGTAGTCCCACTCCACCTGGTCGATCGGGAACGGGATCTGCTGCACCGCCTCGAACTTCACGATGTCCGGGATCTTCTTGGGCTCCACGGGCGGGAGTTTGGCGAAGCGCGCAAAGGCCGAGTGCCCCGGGATCGAGATCGAGATCGGGGCCCCGGACAGGTCGAACTGGCTGACCAGTTGCCCCATCGAGACCCGCAGCGTGTCGATCGGGTCCGCGTCCGGCGTCGAGAGCGGCTTGCGATGCGGGATCACCGCGTACTCGAGCACGCTCACTTCATCGTCGCTGCGCTCGAGCTTGACCGCCTTGATGGCGTACGCGCCGAGCTCGATTCCCCAGCACACATTGCCTGTTGCCATCGTCGGATCCTCGTCCGTGCCGCGCCGCCGCCGGCTTCGCCACGGTCTGGTGGTTCAAGGGGCTGGACAGTACGGGCCTTGCACGCGCCGGTCCCGCGAGGCGCGGCCCGGGTTTTCGCCCCCCGCATCCTGACATCCCACGCGCCCATTCTGGCGCGAATCGGCGTGCTTCTCCTTCTCTACGTCCGGGGCGGGGTCGGGTTTCCATCCCTTCGCGGCAAGCGGGGATTGCACCGCGCCCACCGCCCAGCGTCAACCATCCGGTTCCAACCGACAAAGCGGCGAGCCGGCGACCCACGATCCCCACCGATGGCCGCCCCGGATCAAGTGTCTCTGTTTTCCGGCGGGGATCGTCGCTCAACGCGGTCGAGCCAAGCCGAAAGTCCGACCGCCACAATACCAATCAATACCCAAACATACCAGATCTGACGGTTCAACTGCACCGCCGTCAGGTTTGGCGGCCACGCCCAAATAACCAAATGAAACCCCCCGATAAGGGCGGTGATCGCGGTAGTCGATCGAGTCGGCTCGGACACACCCGTCGGGATCGGTTCTTTCCCCGCCAAGTGCAACGGAACCTGCTTGGACGATGGCCGTTTGAGGATGAGCAGCCACGCCCCGGCGAGGCCGACGGCCGCGCCGAAGCCGATCATGAGGATCTCACGAACTCCCCAGATCACGGGCCCTCGCTATCGCATGACCAGGGCCGCGCTGGAGACCCAGGTGGCGCCCTGCTGATCCATCGCCGCGGCGTAGTTGAGCAGTTCGATCTCGGTCGGCTCCACAACCCGGAGCGCGGCCACCAGATTCCCGGTGGAGCACCACCGGGTCGGATTCTGTTGCCACGCCATCGAGGCGACGAGTTCGCCGGGCTTGTTTTTCACGACCATCTCGAGCATCTGCAGGTCGTGCTGCACGATCTTGTTGCGGGCCTGCTTGGCCTCCTCGGACTCGCCCGCGAGCGACTGCTGGTCGCCGAAGGCGGGGCCGCAGTGCGACAGATCGGCCGAACTGATGATGAGCGTGCGACCCCCGATGACCCCGAGCGTCTGCTTGAGCGCATCGATGAACGGGTCGATGGCCACGCCCGCACCGTCGTGGCTCTCTCCGTTGTTGGGCGCCGGATCGTGCACCAGCAGCCCCATCACGCGCGGGTAGTTGCCCGAGTCGTCCTTGCCAAAAACATGCTGGATCCACGGGATATGCAGCTCGATCGAGTGCTCCCGCTCGTGGTCGTAGCGATGCTCAAAGAGTTTCGGCCCGACCTTGTCGCGAAGAAGGTCCGCGAGTTGCTTGTCCAGATCGCACACCCCCAGCGGCGACTCGTACCCCTTGTCGCACCCGACCACACCCGAGCCAAGCCCGAAGTGGTTCGTGCCGAGGATCACGATCCGATCCGGCCGGTCGCACACGCGCAGCCGCCCGTACACGTGGGCGTAGTTCATCCACCCGCGGGGATAATCAAGGTGCGGCGCGACGATGGCCCGCGGCAGCTGATCGAAACTCGGCTTGGGAGCCTCCTTCAGGGCCTCTTTCATCCACAGATCGAAGATCTCCCGCAGTTTCGCGGGCCCCATCTCGGTCTTCTGCTGCTCGGTCGCGTCCTGCCCGACGGCCTGCATGACCAGCGCATCGGCGAACTGGGCCGTGCCGGCGGGGGGCAGAATGTCCGACGAATCGAACTCCTTCCGCGCTTTGGCCAGCAGCGCCTGATAGGTCGGCCCTTCGAGCAGGCAGGCATCATCCAGCTGAGCCACCACACCCTCGAGTATCTGCCGATTCAGGCCTCTTCCAACCTGTGTGACGATCTCATCCAAACCCCTCGATCCGTCCATCAGGGGGATGAGCACCTGCACCGCCGGGGCGGTCACGACCATCCGGTCGGAGATTTGCCGGGCGTCGGCCAGGCCCAGCATCTGCATTTTCTTGCCCTGGGGGTCGGTCCCCTCAACCGGGAAGCCACGGAGGGGGCGGACCTTGGGCCGCTGCATGTGGGCCGCCTTTGGATCGAACTTGGGGGGATTGGGGTTGGGCTCGATGGGGGATGGAGAGGTCATGTTGGGGATGCTAGGACGCTGCACCGCGCATTCCTGTTCACCGTATGTTCGGAACGCACGCACAAGTCGCCGCGGCGCATGGAAAAACGCGTCCAGCCCGCTACCCTTTCCCCCCTGACTTCCGAGGGTTTTGCACCATGATCGATACGCTCAAGCCCGGCCAGAAAATCCGTTGCACCGTCCTCAAGCTGCCCAAGGCCGCCGCGGACTGCAAGACCATCGAACGCCTGATGCGCCGCGATCCGGCCGTGACGCGCGGCCTGCGCAACAGCCACAAGAAGCGCCAGGAGACGACCGTCACCTACAACCGCGGCAATCGCGACTGGGTGCAGCGGCAGAAGGTCGGCAAGATCGTCCGCCTCGTCACCGGCAACTCCTGGACGTGCACGTTCGACATGAGCATCGCCCCGGACTTCAAGGCCGTGCAGACCTTCCTCAAGATCGAAGCGGCCTGACCCCCCGCCCCTCCCCCCACTCCCCCACCGGGGATGACCGATGAACCCGAACTGCAAACCGACCGCTGCGAAGAACCGATTCGCGGCGGTCGTTGTGTTTTCGGCCGCGGCGGGCCTCGGGCTGACCGGCGCTTCGTGCGAGCGATCGGCGCCCACCCCCGCCCCGACGGCCGTCAAGCGCCCGGCGGACAAGGTCTACACCGCCCGGGGCCGGATCACCATGCTCCCCGCCAAGGAGCACCCGACCCGCGAACTGGTCATCAAGCACGAGGCCATCAACGATTTCATCAACCCCGGCGGGCGCATGGGCATGAGCGCCATGGAGATGCCGCTTACCCCGGACCGATCGCTCCCTCTGGGCGAGTTCGCCGTCGGAGACGTCGTTGAGTTCGACCTGTCGGTCTGGTACGCCCCGGAGTTTGCGTCTCTGGAGTCGTATCTGGTTACCCGGATGCGGAAACTCCCCGAAGGCACGGTTCTGACGTTTGGCCCGGCCGCGCCGGTGCCCCGCGCCACTCCCTGAAGCCATCACAGAAAAAAACCCAGCGCTCAGCCAGTGGCCAAGCGCCGGGTCTCGTGGGGGTCTGAAGGAGGGCCGCTCGTGGGTCAGCGGCCCGGGGTTCGATGTGGTCCAGCCCACAGTGATTCGCCGCCCGCGGCGGCAAGGTTCCAACCAGCAGCGCGGAATTTCGCATGAAAATGGGCGAGCGACTGTCGTATGAAACGCTGGTCAGGTCTGGCCCGCGGACCGGCCGGGCGCGGCCAGTCCGAGGCGCTTGGCGGCCATCTGCAGGTCCGACCACACCTTCGCCCGGTTTTCCTTGGTGTACGACCTGAGCAGAAACGCCGGGTGGTACGTCGGCACCACCGGCACCGGATCCCCCGGCGGAGCGAGCACCCCGGGTGCCGGGAACGAGGCCCACTTGCCCCGCAGGTTGCCCATCGAGTCCATCGAGTTGAGCATCACCCGCGTCGCGGGCAGCCCGAGCGTGACGATCACCTCGGGCTGTACGGCGCGGATCTGCTCGAAGAGGTACGGTGCGCAGCGGGCGCACTCTTCGAGCGTCGGCGTGGCGTTGCCCGGCGGGCGGGTCTTGAGGACGTTGGCGATGTATACGTCCTGCCGCCGCAAGCCCATCGCCTCGATCATCTTCTCGAGGAGTTGCCCCGCCCGTCCGACGAACGGCCGGCCGCACTTGTCCTCCTCGGCCCCGGGAGCCTCGCCGATGAACATCAGGCGAGCCCGCGGATCGCCCTCCCCGAACACGATCGAGTGGTGATCGGTCACGAAGTGCTTGTGCGGGGCGTCCTTCTCGTAGCGGGCCCGGATGTCGTCGAGCAGCCGCTGGGCCTCGATGCGGGGTGCGTCGGTGTACACCACTTGCGGCGCAGGCTTGGGCTCAACAAGCGTCGATGGGACGGCCGGCGGAGGTGCGGGCGGCGCAGCGACGCGGGATGCCGCCACGATCGGCGGCCGGGAAACCGGGCGCGAGATCGGCGTCTCAGGAGGGGCGATCGGACCCGGCGCGGCCGCCCGGGGCACGCCGCCCGTTACAGGAACAAAGTCGACCCCGAGCAACTGGAGCGATCGCGCGTGCTGTCGAAGCAATCGAACGGCTCGGGTGTGATCGGTGGCGGCGGTCATGGCGGGCCGTCAGGGTTTGGCCGGCGCGGCGGGAGAACCGGGCTGGGTGGACGGGGCCGGAACTTTCTCGGGAGTTGCCTCGGGTTTGGGCTCGGCGGGGGGCGCGGCCGGCGGCCTGGTGTCTCGTTCGGTCGCGACGGGATTCGTGCCGTGGGGCGCGGGCTTGATCTGCGGAGCCCGGTCGAACAGCGGCACAACCACCATGCCCACCACCATGCCCACGATCACGCCGAGAACCACGCCGGGCAGGAAGGCCTTGAGGAACATCGAGTTTTCGGCTTGCGGGTGCTCGGCCATGACGCCTCCAAACGATCCAACGCCCCCAAACCGGTCCCCCGAACGGCCACATCATACAGGCGCGACGGGGCGAACGCGTGTTCACAGACCCCGGCGCATCCGATGGACCCACCGGCCATACTCGAGCACCGCCCCGATCGCCTCGCGCCGATGCTCCGGATACCCCCGTCCGAACGCCGTGCTCGTCCGCCACGACCAGTACGCTCCGCGGACCCTGAACCCGCTGATCATGCCCAGCCTCGCCAGTTCGTAGACCGCGCCCAGGGTGTCGAGAAGGTACCGCATGGGTCGCTCACACCGCCTCTCGCTCGCTCCCATCGGCGAAGAGCTCGCGGTACCACTGCATCGTGGACCGCAATCCCTCCTCGAGCGACACGATCGGCTCGTAGCCAAGCAGCTCCCGGGCCCGCCCGAGATCGGCCAGCGAGTGCCGGACGTCTCCCACCCTCCCGGGCTGGAACTGCGGCTTGATGTGCGGCACGTCCAGCCCCTGGGCCATCAGGCGGGCCAGGTGCACCAGCTCGGTTCGCTCCCCCGCCCCGATGTTCACCACCTCGCCCGCGAACGGCCGGTCGCTCGACGCCCCGAGCAGGTTCGCCAGCACCGCGTTGGCCACGTAGGTGAAGTCCCGCGACTGCAACCCGTCGCCGAAGATCACCGGCGGCTGGCCCGCCAGCAGCCGCTTGGCGAACACGGGGATCACGCCGGAGTAGGGTGAATCCGCGGGCTGGCGCGGCCCGAAGATGTTGAAGTACCGCAGGCTCAGCGTCGAAAGCCCGTACGACTTGGCCCACGAGAGCATCACATGCTCGCCCGCGAGCTTGCCCGCCCCGTAGGGCGACATCGGCTCGGGCACATCGGTCTCGACCTTGGGCAGGCGCTCGCTCGCCCCATACGCCGAGCTCGACGCCGAGTACACGATCCGCTTCACTCCCGTTCGACGGGCCGCCTCGGCCACACGCAGCGTTCCCACGGCATTCACCGCGTAGCTGCGCTCCGGCTCGGCGATCGAGCGCGGCACGCTGGACACCGCCGCGAGGTGGAAGACCGCGTCCGCCCCCTCGAAGGCGTCGAGCAGGGCCGCGTCGTCGAGGATCGAGCCGTGCACGAACCGAACCCGATCGGGCTCGATGTCGATGAGCGAGCCGAGGTGCTCGGCCGTTGAGTTCGACAGGTCGTCCACAACGCTGATCACCGCGCCGAGCGAGAGCAACGCATCGACCAGATGCCCCCCGATGAATCCGGCCCCGCCGGTGACGCAGACCGCGCGCCCCTCGTACACGGGGCGCAGGCGACCAACCCACTCCTGGGGAATGCGGATCACGGTTCCAAGGATACCGGAAATCTGCTTGGAAGCAAAGGCCAAACGCCGCCACAAACCGGTCCGGCGCTCCCCAAAACAGGAAAAGGGCGTGGTGCGGCAGCACCACGCCCTTGGGGGTCATTGATCCAGGGTCGGGGTCAGTAGCTGCACCCGCCCGCGAACCAGGCGTTCAGGAAGTCGAAGATGTTCTGAACGGCCAGCGTGCCCGTGGTGCCGTCGCCGCCCACGATGGCGGCCTTCTTGCCCGCGAACCAGTCGTTGAGGAAGTCGAAGATGTCCTGGACCTCCAGGGAGTTGTTGTGGTTGAAGTCGGCGTAGCAGCAGGGGCTGACGGTGTTGCCGAGACTGCCCGGCACGGTCACCGGCGTGTTGCAGACGCTGGCGCTCGGCACAAACTTGGACACGACCGTGAGGGGCGCGGTGGTGTTCACGGCCGCCTGGCACGCGGCCGCGTCGGCGAACGCCGTCGAGCACGTCGCCCCGCGGCAGCACACACCGCTCGACGGGCACGGGCTCGGCGAGCAGGTCGTGCCGCACGCCTGCGGCGTGCCGCCCGCCGTGACGCAGTCGGCGTTGGAGATCACCGAGCACCCGCTGCTCGCGCAGCAGGCGGCGGTCGTCTGTGTCGGACCGGCGAACGCGTCGTCGAAGTGGGTGCCGTAGAAGCCAGCCCAGCCGGCGACGTCGCGCCCGCCGTCCTCGAAGCGAAGGAACCGCACGCCGGGGCCGTACCCGGTGAAGGTGGTGGACACGAGCTGGTAGGGTGTGCCGGCGGGAAGCTGGGTCAGCGCGGTCTGCGTGCCGTCGTTGAATGACGCGATCACGGTCGTGCCGTCGGCGGCGAGGAGCTGAACAAGGATGTAGTACTGGCCGCCCTGATCGCCGCGCGTGTGGACCCACTCGCCCGCGGCGATGTCCGGCGCGGCGTCGAGCTGGGCGGGGGTGAAGAACTGCGTGAGGTCGATGGTCTGGTGCCGGCGCGACAGGCTGTAGGAGGTTGCGAAGTAGAACGAGCCGCTGTGCGCATCGCCGACGTTGGCGCCGGCCTGCCACCCGTTGCCGCCGTTGACGTCGATCGTCCAGCCGGACAGGTCGCCGGCCTCGGCGCCAGGGTTGGCCAGCACGTTGGTGCATGAGGGGCAGATGTAGACGCCGCAGGTCTGGCCGGGGGCCCAGGTGGCCCCGGAGTGGGTGCCGCAGTCGTTCTGGAAGAGCGTCAGGCACGAGCCGTCGGCGAAGCAGCAGGCCCACGCGATGGGCGTGCACGGAGCGGGGTTGCAGCTCGTCGAGGGGTCGAAGCTCGCGTTGGCGGGGCACAGTCCGCCGTAGAGCACGATGCACTGGCTGGTCACGTTGTGGCAGCACACGCCCACCGGCGGGCAGGTGCTCGCGTCGCACACCGAGTTGACGCCGCCGCTGGTATTGGCCGGGCACGAGCCGCCGTAGATGAACGAGCACGCGCCCGTCGTGTTGTTGCAGCACGCGCCGGCGACGGGGCAGGTGGCCGCGTCGCAGGTGGTGTTCTGCCCGAAACTCGTGTTGGCCGGGCAGGCCGACCCGCCGTACACGAACGTGCACGCGCCGGTGGCGTTGTTGCAGCACGCGCCCGAGGGCGGGCATGTCACATTCGCGACGCACACGGTCCCGTTGCCCTGCGTCGTGTTGCCCGGGCACAGACCGCCGTAGATGCTCGTGCACGCGCCGGTGGAGTTGTTGCAGCAGACCGCCACGACCGCGCAGGTCGTCGGGCACGCCACGTTGTCGCCCTGGTAGCTGCTCGTCGTTGAAGAGCAGGAGGTCGAGACCGTCTGCGTGCACGCGCCCGTGGTGTTGTTGCAGCACGCGCCGGTGATCAGGGGCTGGACGACCAGCGTGTAGGCCCCGCCGACCGCGGCCGCCTGGAAGCTCTGGACCCGGATCAAATAGGTGCTGCTCGCGGCGAGCGTCAACTGGACCGAGGCCTGCAGGCCGGCGCAGCCCGGGCCGTTATCGTCGTTGCACGCCATCTGGTTGGTATCGAGCGTCGAGCAGGTCGAGCCCGGGTTGTAGACGGTCAGAACCGTGTCCTGCGTCGAGCCGCAGGTCGATGCGATCCACGTGCCCGCATCGGCCGGACCGGTCGTGAACGAGAACCAGACGCCCTTGCTCACGCTGCCTTGGCAGGTCGATGCCGCGCCGTCGGTGCTCGTCGCCTGCGAGTTGTCGCCGTTGAAGGGCACGCCCGAGGTCAGGGCGATCGCGTCCGCGCACGCGTCGTTCGCCGGCGGGGGCAGGATCACGTCGAACGAGAGACTCCCGAACGCCTGATTGCTTCCCGTGTCCGTCAGCGTGAAGGGCAGCATGTAGTTGGCCGGCGCGATCGTCGTCACCGGCACCACAAAGTCCGCGCTCCAGATGCCGTCGGCGGCCGTCGCGTCGCCGCCCGTCCCGCTGTCGTTGAGCGAGATCGTGCCCAGGCCGATGGGCGAGCCGTCCACGTCGATGGACGCGATGCCGCCGGCCGTGCCGAAGTTGAACGTGACCTTGGCCGTACCGCCCTGCGCGGCCGGGTTGGGGACGATCGAGCCCGTCGGGGCGACCACCGAGAAGATGATGTTGCCCGTCGCCTGGCGGTTCTGCACGTCGGTGGCGGTGAAGGGAAGCGAGAACGCGTTCGGAACCGTGTCCACGGGGAACGAGACCAACCGCGACCACTGCGTTGTGTTCGTGCCGGGGACGACGTTCAGGGCGAAGTTGCTGCCCAGGCCGATGGCCGTGGCGTCGACCTCGACGGACGCGATCGTGTTGCTGGGAGCCGAGCCGAGAGTCACGCTCACCGTCATCGTGCCCGTTCCGCCCGCGTTGAGCTGGTTGGGACTGACGGTGCCGATCGCCGAGGGGCCGTTGGTGAAGTTGTAGCTGAGCGGATCCCTCAGCGTCGCGGCGAAGACCGAGACGTTGGTGCCCACGTCCGAGGAGGTCACGTTGTCGAACTTGATGCTCGTGAGGATGCCGTGGCCGCGCGGGTCCTGGCCCGCGGCCGCCAGGCTGGCCGTGGAAATGACCGACTCGACGACCTTGAGCTGACCGGTGGAGGCCGGGTCGCCGCGGTCTATGTTCTGCACGGCGTTGTACACGCCGAGGACGCGGTGGGCTTCCACGCCCGGCTGCGGCGACGCGGGCAGGGATGCGTTGCAGGGCGTGGCGCTGGCGCCGCCGAACCAATCCGTGCCGTTGCAGGTCACCTGGGCCTGGAACGAGTCGGCAAAGGTCAGCGTCACGTTGAACGACCCGACGTTCGCGCCGAGATTCGTCATGTGGTAGATCAGGCCGAGCCTGGTATCGTCGCCGAACACCGCGTTCATCGCGGAGACGTTGGAGAGAACATTGGAATAGTGGTCATAGGTCGCGAATCCCGTGACGGGGTCCCCCTGGAGCCAGAGCGGCAGGCGTCCCTCCGCCGGAGCCGCGGTCGTGGGGCTGGCCCACGTCTGCGTGTTCGGCTTGAAGTTGCCGTTGGCCCCGCCGCCCCGATAGGGGCTGGCCGCCTGGGCCACATGCACCAGGTCCATCTGCAGGGGTGTGCCGTACACCGAGTACTCCATGCCCCGGTAGCCGATGGTGCCGCCGTAGTTGAAGGCGTTGGGGGTGGAGTTGTTCGGATCGAACAGCAGACCGCGATCGGAGATCGAGCGATAGCCGTTCAGGTCGGTGCGATTCTCATGGCTGGCCGGCGCGGTCACGCACTGCTCGGAGAAGAAGTTGGCGTCGGCGACGGACCTGGTGCCGTGGCAGATGCCGTTCCAGTTGAACGTGAGCGGCACGGCGAGATCGGTGTGCACCGAATCGTCGATGTGCAGGACGAACGTGCCGGTCGCGCCGGCGGTGCCGGCGCCTCCCGACGGGAAGCCCGAGGACTTGCTGGCGACGCGGACGAGGTAGGTCGTGCCGGCGGTGCCCATCCACTGCAGGCGAGAGGAGACACTGCATCCGTTGTCGTTGCACTCGATCGGCATGGGTGTGGGCTGGCCGCACTGGTCCATGGTGTACACGGCCAGGGTTGTGTCGAGCGGGTAGATCGGCGTCGCGGTGGAGCACGAGGTGTTGCGGACGCCCGTCACGCCCGTAACAAGCGGCTGCGGGGTGAGCGTGGTGTTCTGCCCGTCCAGGCATGTCCGGGCCTCGACCAGGTGCGTGCCGGTGCCGCCCACGGTGTACTGGTACCAGATGGCGTTGGTGTCGTTGCCGCCGCCGCAGGGCGTCGTGCCGCCGCCCGCGTTGGCGAACGTCTGACCGGTGGTGTCGCCGGCGGTGATCGGGGGCGCGCCCGAGCACGAGCCGTTGACGGTCTCGCTCACACCGATCGTGAAGCTACCCCAGGCGTTGTTCTGGCCCGCGATGCGGATGTAGTAGGTCGTGCCGCCGATGGCGCCGAATCCAAGCGATGCGCCCACGTTCGGGCTGGCCGAACCGGCGCACCCGGAGGACGTTGTGGTGGTGCAGGCGCCGGTCACCTGCGTGAGCGTGCCGCCGCAGGTTCCGGTGTACACCGAGATCGAGGGGTTGAACGAGGAGCAGGTCGTGATCGTGACCGGGTTGTTCCCGATGGCGGTGTACGAGTAGTACACGGCCGAGTTGTCCGTCGAGCCGCACGTGTGCGTCGGGGGCGAGGCCTCGACCACGTGCGCGTTCGTGCCCGAAGCAGAAGCGACCGGACCGGTCAGAGCCGTCGCCGCCGCGCAGGTCGTGTTGGTCGGCAGGCCGTTGCGGACGGTCACCGCGTGGACCTGGTAGCCGCGCCCGTCGCCGGGCCGGGTCACGTACATGCGGGCGCTGGCCGTGCCGGACGCCCCGCCGTTCTTGTAGGTGAAGTGGGTGGCGTCGGTCACGCTGGCCACGGTGAACACGCCGTTGGCGTAGGAGGTCCCCGTGAGGGCATTGACGCCGGAGATCGTCACGCGGTCGCCCACGGCCAGCGTGGCGCCGGGGGAGTCGAGAACGACGGTGCCGGTCGCCGACACCAGCGAAAGGGTGGTGATCCCCAATCCGTTGGCGTACATCTTGGCCGAGCCGGTGCCCGCGGGAGCGCCGGAGGCGAAGGTGAACTGGGTGCCGGCGGTATTGACGCTCAGAATGTTGTAGTCCCCATTGAGCGACGCGGGACTCACGCCGGAGATGCTGATGGGCTGGCCGGGAACGAAGGGGCTGTTCGTGGTGGCGATGGTCGCCGTGGCCGTGGCGCCGTCGAAGGACAGGGCCGTGATCTGCGTCGGGTTGTAGAACGAGTTCTTGAACGCGACCTTGCTGAGCGTCTTGCCCACGACGTTGATGCCGCCGGCGGTCATCGCGGGCACGCTGATGATGCCCTCCATGACGCCGATGTTGGAGGTGTTGAAGTTGTTGAGCGTGGCCGCGTCGTTGGTGTTGCTCACCGATCGGAAGTTGCTCGAGGTCGTCCCGCCGAAGGTGTGCTTGATGAGCTGCTGCGAGGTGACCAGGTTCGACACGATGTTGGGCAACGCCGTGGAGTCCCAGTTGTTGCCGTGCAGGCGGGTCGTCACCGTGGTCGCGTCCGTGAACGTGAGCACCACGTCGAACGAGCCGCCACGCCCCGTCGTGCCGTCGCCGTTGGAGATCGTGTACAGCACGCCGATCTCGGCGTTGGCGTCGAGCACCACCGGGCCGGAGAGCACGGTTTGCTGATCGGCGGTGTCGTGCACGCAGGTCGCGGCCACGATCCGCGTGCCCGTCGGGCTGCCGACGGGGCCGTTGTTGTTCGTGTACGTGAACGTGTTGCCCGACGCCGCCAGTGTGTTCGCCTCCAGATCGAAGTTCGGATCGCTCGCGCCGGTCACGTGGATCGTGTTGCCGGCGCCGAAGCCGTGGGGCCAGATGGTCGTCGCCGTCACGGTCGTCCCCGCGATCGACAGGGCCGAGATCTGGGCCGTGCTCGTGGAGTTGGAGAAGATCGCCCCCGTCGCCGTGGCGTTGGCCGTCGAGGCGTACTGGAACGTTGTGGCGGTGGGAACGGCCGTGATCGTCGCGTTGCCGTTGAACGCCACGGGGCTCGCCCCCACGATCGCCACCACCTGGCCCACGGAGAGCCCATGCGGGCCGGCCGTCGTCGCCGTCGCCGTCGTGCCGTCGCCCGTGAGCGAGGAGACGTCCAGCACGGGCGCCCACGAGGGGGCCGGACCGGTGCTCGTCCCCGGCGAGACGCTGTTGGTGAAGAACTCAAAGCCGCGGTTCCACACCCGGTTGCCCAGGTGCACGCAGTCGAGCCCGTTGGCCGCCGCGTTGGCCGCCGTGGTGTTCGTGTAGCCCAGCGAGTCGAACAGCGCGTACGTGATGCCCGTGGCGCCGATGATCGGGTTCGTGCCGAAGGCGTGGAAGTCGCTCGGGTCCCAATAGATCCCGCGATCGGCGATGGAGCGGAACTGGATCACGTCCGCATTGAAGTTGTTGTTCGTCGCCACCGTCTCGCCCGCGTGGGCCAGACCGTGGTAGTTGTAGTTGAGCGGGACCTTGGTATCGACGATCTGCGCCTGCGCCGTTCCGGCCGCGGCCATCAACATCGACAGCGCCGCCGCCGTGCTTCGGGCGTCCAGAGACTTCGGGCGTGGGGTCTGTGCGTTCACTTCTTGGCTCCTGTGCGTGTACGAGGTCCCATGGCTTGGCGGCGTCCGGGGGTCGGTGCCACCCCCGGCGCGCGCTCTCACGGCGCGGCCGCATGCATGACATGTACCACGATCGGCACGGCTTGTCGAGGTCTTCCGACACGGAACCCCCCATGATCCCGATTTCACTAAGTTGCCACTCATACGCACGCGCTTCCGCTCGGCCTGCGCCCGGTGCATGAGTCGGTTCTTATCAAGGCCGCTTCCACAACCCTGCCTTCCGGAGCGGCGCGAGGCAAGCCCACGAAAAATGCCCCGGGCACGGGCCCGGGGATTCGTGCTCGTTCATCGCCTGGGGACACCCGGATCACGGGCAACCGGCAAACCACGCGTTCAGGAAGTCGAAGATGTCCTGGACCGACAGCCCGTCCACGCCATTGAAGTCCGCGCGCGGTTCACCCGCGAACCAGGCGTTGAGAAACGCGAAGATGTCCTGCACGGAAAGCCCGTCCACACCGTCGAAGTCCGGAGCGCACGCGTGGCAGCCGTGCGACTCGCCCACGTACCGCACCCGCAGGATGTTGGCCCCTCGCACGGTCGGGTTGACCGGCGTGACCGTGTTGATGTCCTTGTAGAGCTCGGAGAAGTACAGCCCGTCCGGCCCCGCCGCGATGCCCACGCACGTGGCGAAGCCCGACCCGGTGTACTCCACCAGCGGCACGGGCCCGGACACGAGCGCCCCGGTCGTCGGCGCGAACTCGAACTCGACGATCCGCTTGCCCAGCACCTGCGCCCCCTGCCCGAAGGTCGGGCCCGACTCGGTCACGTACGCGTGATCCATCTTGTCCGGGGGAAACCCGCCCCCCCCGAACTCCGAGGCCTGCGCGAAGGCGATGTTGACGGGGCCGTGGGCAGGATACCACGGGCTGGTGAGCGGGCTCGTGCCGACATTCAGGAGGTCGTAGTTGGCCATGCTCGCATCCGAGCCGGTGTACAGATAGTTCCGCCCGGGCACGGCCACCGAGATGCGGTCGTACGAGGGCCCGTTCTCGATGGTGAAGTGGTTGCCGTCGGAGGTTCGCCACCCGCCGCCGAACGGGTTGCGCAGACCGTACACCCACACCTGCCTGGTCACGGCGTTGGCCGAACCCGCGAACGGATTGTCCGGCGGCGAGGTTCCGTCGAGGCTCAGCCGCAGGATCTTCCCGCGCGCCGAGGTCAGGTCCTGCCCCTTGGTCTGGTCGAAGCCGTCGCCCATGTGCACGTAGAGCATCCCGTCGGGCCCGATGGTCATGCTCGAGATCTGGTGCGACTGCCCCTGCGGCTCGGTCGGGAACGTGATGATCGTCGTCTGCGTCGCCATCGTCAGCCCGCCGTCGTTGGAGTGCATCCGCACGATCTTCGGCCGCAGCGTGTTCGGGCTCGGCGGCGACGTGGAGTACAGCATGTTCACGAACAGGTCGCCCGTGGCCGGCTCCACGCAGATCCCCGCCACGCCGCTCTCTCCCGAGCCGGGGAACAGCGCCGTGGGGTTGTAGTTGAGCAGCCCCGAGGCGTACACGCCCACGCTCCCGTCGCGCTTGACCACCATCACCTGGCCGTACAACTCGGTCACGTACATGTACGGATCGTTCGGCCCCGCGGTCGCGGCCCCGGGCGCAAACACGATGTTCACCGGCAACTGGAACCCCGACGCGAAGTTCTCGACCGCGTACCCATCCTGGCGAGCCTCCCACGGCGTGAGCGTTCCCCGGGCAAGGTTGACGAACGCCGGTCCCACGTCCGAGGCCGACCCGAAGTACGTGCTCCCGCTGGTCGTCACCCAGCAGATCGCCTGCCCCCCCGCCGGCAGCGAGATGGCCGGGAAGTAGATCGGGTGCGCGTGGCACTCATGGTCCACCACCGTCAGCGTGGACGGCGCGATCGACAGCGACCCCCCGGGCGGCGCGCCGATCCGCGCACGAACACCGACGTGCGCCCCCAGCCCCGGCCGATCGACGAGCTGGTTTCCCCCGGCCGTGCCGTTGATCCGCAAGAGCAGATCTCCCTGCGCCGATCCCAGCTCCAGAGTCGCCCCCGCCGGCAGCGCCACGGGCGATGTCGGCGGCCCGTCCACCACCCACGCCGGCGCCGGGCGATCGAGGAAGTCGTCCGCCTCCAGCGGGAATATCTGCGTCGGCGCGGCCGTCGCGAACGCCCGCGACGCCCAGTAGCTGTACTCCGAGACCGGATCGCCCGAATCGTCGCGATGCCGCACGCGAACCGAAAAACCGGTGTTGTACTCCAGAAACGTGCGCCCCGCGTACGGCCCCTCGAACACGCCGTCGGCAAGGTGGATGTGCACCTTGAGCGCGCCGTCGGTCACGCACGTCGCCCGCCACACCCGCGTGCTCGTGCTGGTCTTCCAGATCTCCCAGTCGCTGCACAGATGGTTCGGCGTGCCGGGCGCGGGCACCGGGCTGGCGAAGTTCGCCGTCACCATGTGCACGTCGAAGGCATTGACGACCTGCCCCACCACCCCGGGCTCGGTGATCGTGGGCGTGAGCGGCCGACGCTCGTCGCCCGGATTCGGCGGGTTGACCGTGAACACGATCGCCCCCGCGGCCGTCCGGCTCTGCGCATCGGTCACGGTGAAGGGAAGCGACCGCACGCCCGTTGGCGAGGCGAACGGCACGGCGATCGCCGCGCTCCAGATGTTGTCGCCCGCCAGCGCGTCCCCGCCCGTGCCCGAATCGTTGAGCGCCAGCGCCCCGCTCAATCCCACGTCCGAGGCGTTGACGACCACCGACGCAACCGCGTTCGGTGAGCCCGTGCCGCGCGACACCGCCACCCGCAGCGTGCCGCCCGTCCCCGCGATGACCGGATTGGGCGTGAACGTCCCCACGCCCCCCGGGCCGTAGTCCGGGTTGAACGAGGCCGGGTCGCGCACCGTGGCCGCGAAGATCGCGAAGCCCGACGAGAACGCGTCGCCGGCCGCGTTCCCCGATCGCGGATTGCCGAACGTGATCGATGCGAGCGTTCTGCCCGTCGGGTTGAACCCCCTGGCGATCAGGGCCGCGGTGGAGATCACGGCCTCATCCACCTTGACCGGCACCGTCGTGTCAACCGCCTGGTCCGCCGTCACCACGGCCTTGAATGTCCCCAGCACACGCTGCACCTCGAGCCCGGACGCCGCCCCCGGCGCGGGCATCACCTGCCCGTTGGTGCCGGCCCAGTCCGTCGCCGTGATCGTCACCGTCGTGGACGAGCCGTCGGTGAACCCGAGCGTCGCATCGAACGTTGCCAGCGTCGCCGACGAGCCCACGTTGCTCACGTGATAGAGCACGCCCAGGCGCGTCGCCGCCCCGAACACGATCGCCTGCGACGACACCACCGTCGTCACCGGTCCCGTCTGATCCACGCCCCCCCCACCCGCCAACCACGACGGCGTCATGCCCTGGCCCGTCGTGGTCCCCGACGCCGGGCACGCCGTGACGAACTGGACCCCCGAGTTGGCCACCAGGTTCCGGTCGCCCAGATGGATGATGTCGAGCTGGTACGGCTGGGCCACGACGGCGTACGCCATCCCGTCGAACCCGAACGTCCCGGCGTAGTTGAGCGAGTTCGTGGCGATCCCGTCGCACAGCAGCCCCTTGTCCGCGATCGAGCGATACCCATTCAGGTCGCACCGGTTCTCGTGGACCGTCCCCGTGTTGACCGGGAGCGTCTGCTCCGACGCGCCATGGCAGATGCCGTTGAAGTTCATCGCCAGCGGCAGCGGCAGGTCGATATTGGCGGGGTCGTTGATGCGCAGCGTGAACGCCCCGGTCGCCCCGCTGTTGCCCGCCACCCGCAGCAGGTACTGCGTCCCCGACGTTGCGTTCCACTGCACGCGCGAGCCGGCCGCGCATCCGTTGTCGTCGCAGGCGATCGGCTGGCCGCCGCAGACCGTGTACACCGCCAGCGTCGTGTCGAAGCTCGTCGAGCCCCCGCAGGTTCGGGCGTCCACGACGTTGCTCCCCGTCGCCGTGTACGCGAACCACACCGCCGAGGTGTCCCCCGTCCCGCACGACGACGCCGTGCTCCCGAACGCCCGCACGTTCCCCGCCGCCGTGTCCCCCGCCGCCACCGTCGTCGCCGTCTCGCACGCCGCGTTCACCGGCTGGCCCGTCCGCACCGTCGCGGCGAACACCGCGTACCCGCGAGCGCCCGAGAACGTCACCTCCGGCCCCGCGTTCACGAACGCGATCGACGTGAGCGTCTTGCCCACCACCTCCGGGTGCGCGCCCCACGATCCCGTGCCCACGCCCACGCCCGACACGACCATCGGCACGCTGATCACCGCCTCCATGACGTTCAGGTTGTTCCCCAGGTTCGACGTGTTCCACGCCGAGATTCGCGGGGCATCGTTGTTCGTCGCCCCCTGGAACGTCACGAACGCCGTCGCTCCCTCGGTGTGGCGCAACTTCTGCTGCACCGAGAGAGGCATGTTCGCCACGATCGCCGGATCGGCCGGGTTGTTGAACCAGTCCGGGCACGCGAGCGAGATCGCCGGCAGCGTCGTCGCATCCGAGAACCCGAGCACCACGTTGAACACGCCGCCCCCGTTCGAGCCGTGATACAGAATCCCGATCTCGGTGTACGGGTCGATCACCACCCCGGGCCAGAGCGTCGTCACCTGCTCGCTCACTCCCGGCGTGCCGCTCTGGTCGCACACGTTCCACGCCGGCGCGATGCCGACGGTGGTCGCGGTGTTGACCGCCGCCTCGTACGCGTTGATCGCCCCGATCCCGCCCGCGCAGCGCGACCCGAGGTGGACGATGTCCAGCCCGCTCGGATTCGACGCCGGGCCCAGCGTGTCGTAGAACGCGTACGAGAGCCCCGTCGCCCCGATGTTCTGCCCCGAGTACGCCGCGATGGAGTGCGCGTTGGTCGCGTCGAAGATCAGCCCCCGGTCCGAGATCGAGCGATACCCCTGCGGAAGATCGGCGCTGCCGCCCGGATTGTTCGAGGGCGCCTCGCCGGGGTGCGCCATCCCGTGGAAGTTGTAGTTGAGCGGGATGCGCGTGTCGACGACCTGCCCGTTCGCGATCCCCGCCGCCAGAGCCACGGCCAGGATCGTCAACACGGGCAGCGTCGGCGGGCGGAAGATCGGCCGGATGGTCATGGGCACCTCTTGGTGGCGGGCGAGTCGGAGTCGATCTGGCCTTGAAGTATGGCACCGGTCGCACGCCTGACCCATGAACGTTCGCTCAGGATGCGCGAGGGCGATCCCCCGTCCCCTATCGGCGCGGCCAGCCGTCCACTTGGGCCGGGCACGCCGCCGGAATCAACATCCCGCGAGCCAGCTGTTCAGAAAGTCGAAAATATCCTGAACGGTCACGCCATCCACCCCGTTCACATCCGCCGCGGGCGCCACGGCCAGCCACCCGTTGAGATAGTCGAATATGTCCTCCACCGTCAGCGTGCCCGAGCAGTTGTAGTCCGCCACGCACACGCTCAGCCCGACGGACGCGGAAGTTGCCCGCTGGCAGCAGTTCTCGACCACGCAGTCGTACAGGCCGGCGCTCGCCGCGCCAACCGGCGACACGACCAGCGAGGGTCCCGTCGCGCCCTCGATCGGCTCTCCGTCCCTTCGCCACTGATAGGCCAGAAGCGACCCCGACGCCCCCACGGTGAACGTCGCCGACGATCCGGGGCACGCCACTCGCGCCACCGGCTGGGTCCCGATGCTCACAGCCGAGCAGACCCCCAGCGTGGCGACGCTCGACGCCACGCCCCCGCACGCGCTGGCCACGACGCAGTCGTACGCGCCCGCGTCGGCCATGGTCGTGGATTGGAACTCCAGCGTGGATGACGTGGCTCCGGGGATGTCTTCCCCGCCCTTGCGCCACTGATAGCCCGTCGCCCCGCTCACGCCGAAGGTCAGCACCACCGACGATCCCTCGCACACCGACGCCGACACCGGCTGCACCTGCACGCTCACGCCCCCGCCGATGGTCAGCGCCGCCGGATCCGAGATCACCAGGTCGCACGCGGTGAGCACGGCGCAGTCGTACACGCCGGCGTCGCCGGGCTCGACGGGGTCGATGACCAGAGACGGCCCCGTCGCCCCGACGATGTCCGCCCCATCCTTCCGCCACTGCAAGTCGGCCGTGCCGCCCACGCCGATCGTGAACGTCGCCGATCCGCCCAGGCAGGCGGTTTGCGCCGAGGGCTGGTCCGAGATCCCCGTGGCGTCGACCGAAAGGTCCGCCGCGTCCGTGACCGTCGGCCCGCACGGGTTGCTCACCACGCAGTCATACGCCCCGGAGTCGCCGGCCGTCAGGTTCGAGATCGACAGGATCGACCCCGTCGCCCCGTCGATGGGCGCGGCGTTCTTGCGCCACTGGTACGCCAGGGGCCCACCCGATCCCGCCGTCGCGCCGACGTTGAACGTCACCGCCCCGCCCGGGCACTGGGCCTGGCTCTGCGGTTGGGCCAGAACGACCGGCGGCGTGCACTCCCCGTTCACGGTGAACCGCCCGATCCCCGTCGCGTTCCCGCCGGCGGTCCCCGACCCATCCGAGTTGGTCACGCTCACGTCCCGTGCCGATCCGCTCGCCCCCGCGGCCAGCACGAACGAGAGCCCCGTCACCTGCGTCCCCAGCGCGTTGACGACCGGCGTTCCGATCACGCTCACACCCGTCCCCGACACCTCGAACTGCCCGGCGCTGGTCACGCCCCGCAGGTTCGCCCCCGTGATCGTCACCGGAACCGTCGCCCCCCCGACCCCCGGGTCCGCGCTGCTCGGCGAGACGCCCGTGATCGTCGCCGTCGCCCCGAACACGACCACGTTGATCGTGTCCGTCGAGGTCAGCCCATTGGAATCGGTCACGCGCAGCGTCACCGGGTACGTCCCGTTCGACGGATACCCGCCCGTCACCACCGGCTGCGACGAGCCCGAGTCGATCCCGCCCCCGAACGTGCCGTTGCCGTCAAGATCCCAGAAGTACGACAGCGAGTTGGCCCCGCCCGTCGGCCCCGTGTCCGTGGCGTACGAGTTGATGTTCCCGAAGAAGAAGCAGTTCTTCCCGGCCTGGATCCGCTTGTGCAATCCCGCCACCGCCACCGGGGGAGCCTTCGCCGTTCCCACCCGCATCGTGAGGTCGTAGAGCTGCACCGTCTGATTCGCGTTCGGGCCCGCGTCGAACACCCTGACCCAGTACGTCCCCGCGCCGAGGGTGCCGGCGCCGAGCAGCTCGGCCGCGCCCGCGCCGGCGGTGTCGGCCGTCTGCAGCACACTCGCCCCGTTGGCCCCGCTGCGCAGCTCGACGTTCAGGTTCCCGGCCTGCGAGGCGACCACCGTCGAGGTCGTGCCGTTGCACCCGCTGGACTGCTGCCCCTCGGTGTACGACCCCCCGGTCGGATTCACGGTGATGGCCACCGTCTGGGCCGTGTCGATCGTGAACTTGAACCAGTCCGCGCCGCTCCCGTTGGCCCCGGCCGAGCCGTTGGTCGAGAGGTTCCGCTCGATCACGGACTTGAGCACCGGCGTGGTGAGGTTGCCCCAGTCCGTCGCCAGCGCTCCGCTGCTGTTGCCGCTCCGGCGATCGCCGTAGTTGCGGCCCATGCCGCGGAACTCGTCCACCAGACACCCATCGGTGTTGGTGTGGATGAACGGCTCCATGAGCTTGCTCGAGTCGCAGGGAACCGGGTGGATAAAGCCCAGGCCGTGCCCGTGCTCGTGCGAGACCACGTCCCGCAGGTACCGGTAGTTGTTCGTCGCCGATCCGAGCGCCCCCGCCGACGCCGGGAACCAGTCCGAGTTGATCGTCATGTCCGACCCGCCCGTCGGGAACTGGTTGTACGCCAGCACGCCGCTGGTCGTGCCCTGCGCGTTCGACCCGATCCGGATGTCGCCGCGCGTCGAGACATGCGCGGCACTCGTCGAAAACACGCTGTTGTTGTCGGCGATTTCGGTGTAGGTCAGCCCGCCGAATCGGCGCCACGAGCACAACCCCTGCCGGATGAGCTCCAGCCCGCGATCCTCGTTGGTCGAGCCGAACAGCGACTGCAGGCTCGCGTGCAGGTTGTTCGGCGCCGACGGCCCGTTCTGCCCGTCGCCCCACGCCACCCCGTCGGCCGGAAACGAGTACGTCAGGTTCGCCGCCCGCGCCTGGTTGCTCGACCCCTGCGCCCCGTTGTTCACCCACACCGTGCCCGCCGTCCGGTACCGCGGCTCCAGGCTGTTCGCCAGCGTCGGCGGGAGCGCCTGGAACATGTTCATGATGTTGGCCAGCTGCTCGGGCGTCGGATTCTCGACAAAGCACATCGCCGCCCCACCGGCGGCCTCCGCACGGCGCTCGGCCGCCGCGACCATCGCCCGGGCCATGAGGCTCGAGCCCACCGATGCCCGGCTCGTGGCCTCCGGGGCGTCGAGCTCGCGGGGGGAATCCGCCATTGCGCGCCCCACCAAGGCACAACCGAACACACCCAACACAACCATCGGCCGGCAGACGCGGCCGTTCCTCAGCAGGCTCGACATGGGCTATTCCTGGCAGACGCGGGGATGATTGGGAACTGATAGGGTGCGGCCTCGATCGGGCCGCCCATTTCGACCGTGATTATCCGAGATCATCGCTCCCCTTGTTCCGTTCGGCAAGCAAACCGCCAGAACAGATTCGCGAGATCGCTCCTCATTCTGATAGCGTTCTCAGGGCAACCGGCCAGAGCCAGCCGGCACGACCGCTCAGCACCCGGAAAACCATCGGTTGATGAAATCAAAGATGTCCTGCACGGTAAGGCCGCCACCGTTGAAGTCCGCCCGAGGATCGCCCGAGAGCCAGGCGTTGAGAAACCCAAAAATGTCGAGGACTTCCAGACCTCCAGAGCCGTCAAAGTCCGCCGGGCAGGGCACGATGCGCAGCACCTCCCCGCTGCTTCCAGAGGGTCCCAGCACCGTCGAAACCAGCACGTACACCTCGCCACGCTCATCGCGGCCCATGCCCTTGACGTAGCGGGCGAGCGTTCGGTCGTTGCCCCCGAGCACCGGACGCAGCATCGGCCCCGGCGACGCGGGGCCGCCCGGCGGGCTCATGTCCGAGTAGAACAGGTGCCCGTCGGCCACGCCGAACCCGGTGGAGAAGTCGCCGAAGAGGTACTTGCCGACCAGCCCGGGAAACGACGAGCCGCGATACACATAGCCACCGATGATCGCCAGACCGACCGTGTGCGGATACTCGAACTTCGGGTCGATGAGCCCGGCGCTCGGGCAGTTGGCCGGAGGAACGGTGGGGCCAAACGGGTCGAAACAATGAAGGCCCTCGCGGACCGGCCATCCGTAGTTGCCGCCGATCGTGACGACGTCGAGCTCCTCGAACGCGTCCTGACCGACGTCGGCGACGATGAGCTCGTTCGTGGCGCCGGGGCCGAGATCGTCGAACGAGAAATCGTACGGATTCCGCAGACCCAGCGCGTAGATCCCCGCGAAGGCCCCCGGGGTCGAGAAGAACGGGTTGCCCGCCGGCGCCGTCGCCGCGCCGGGAACGCTCACATCCAGGCGAACCACCTTCCCCATCGGGACGGCGAGGTTCTGCGCATTGCCCGTCGGCCCGTGGGAGGGCGGCGTGTCCGCCAGCCCGTCGTTGGCGCCCCCGCCGTCGCCCATCGTGAAGTACAGGAATCCATCCGGACCGAACGCGATCCCGCCCCCGTTGTGGTTGAACTGCGGCTTGTCCACCGTGAACAGCACCGTCCCCGCGGGATTCGCCACGTTCGCCGAGGGCGGGCTCACCGCGTACTCCGCCAGCACCTCCGTGTGGCATCCGAACGGCGGATTGCCGCACACATCGCCCGCGACCGCGGCCCGCGGGCGCGAATAGCGGACGAAGAATCGACCGTTCGTCGCGAACTGCGGATGGAACGCGAGCCCGAGCAGGCCGCGCTCGTCGTATCCCGGATTGACGGCCACGATCGTGCCCGACAAGTCGAGCAGCGGCGCCGCGAGCAGCACGCGGTTCTGGATCACCCGGATGGTCCCGGCCTGATCCACGACGAACAGCCTCCCGGACCCGTCCGCGGGGGCCTTGACCTGAACCGGGGCCACCAGGCCGGACGCCACCGTCTCGAGCTCGAATCGCAGCGAGCCCGAGGCGACCGGCCCCGCCGGCGCCGAACGGCAACAGAGCGTCGCCGCCGCGACCGCAAGCCCCGGGAGCGAACGGGCACACCGAGCACACGCCGACATCGTGGAGCGCATAAGCGCACCTCCATTTCCCATGCCGCACGCCTATCCCCCCACCGCTCCCTCCATGCGGAAAGATGTCGCGGAGGCGGTCAGCCCTTGCACGCAGGAAAAAGGGTCCGCGCCGGCGCGGACCCTCGGGACTCCATGCAATGCCGCCCGTCGCCGACCGGGCCTACTTGCCCGGCCTCCACGAGGACTTGAACGCCGCGCACGCGTCGGACAACTGCTTGTCCAGCGCCTTGACGTCCTTCTTGGCCGCCAACTCCTCGCGCGCGCCCCGGGCCGTCGTCGAGAAGTAGTGCAGCAGACCCTTCTCGAAGTCCGGCACGTGCTTGACCTCGATGTCGTCGAGGAAGCCCTTGCTGGCCGCGAAGATCGAGATGACCTGGTCGATCACGTTCATGGGCACGTACTGGGGCTGCTTGAGCAGCTCCACCATGCGGGCCCCGCGGTCGAGCTGCTTCTGCGTCGCCTTGTCGAGCTCGGTGCCGAGCTGCGCGAAGGCTTCCAGCTCGCGATACGCCGCAAGGTCCAGACGCAGCGAGCCGGCGATCTGCTTCATGGCCTTGATCTGGGCGTTGCCGCCCACGCGGCTCACCGAGATGCCCACGTTGATGGCCGGGCGCACGCCCGCGAAGAACAACTCCGGCTCGAGATAGATCTGCCCGTCGGTGATCGAGATCACGTTGGTCGGGATGTACGCCGAGACGTCGCCCTCCTGCGTCTCGATGATCGGCAGCGCCGTCAGCGAGCCCGCCCCGTTCTCCTTCGAGAGCTTCGTGGCGCGCTCGAGCAGGCGGCTGTGCAGATAGAACACGTCGCCGGGGTACGCCTCGCGACCGGGCGGACGACGCAGCAGCAAGGACAACTGCCGGTACGCCACGGCCTGCTTGGAAAGGTCGTCGTAGATGCACAGGGCGTGCTTGGGCATCGGCATGCCGCTCGCCAGCCTCGCCCCCTCGTTGGTCCCCTGCCACATGAAGTACTCGCCCATCGTGCACCCGGTGTACGGGGCGATGTACTGCATCGGGGCCGGGTCCGACGATGCCGCGTTGACCACGATGGTGTAGTCCATCGCCCCGTTCTTGCGGAGCGTCTCCACCGTCGCCGCCACGGTCGATTCCTTCTGGCCGATGGCGACGTAGATGCACACCATCGCGTCGGGCGTGCCCCAGAACTGCTTCTGGTTGATGATCGTGTCGATCGCCACGGCCGTCTTGCCCGTCTTGCGGTCGCCGATGATCAGCTCGCGCTGGCCGCGCCCGATCGGGATCATGCTGTCCACGGCCTTGATGCCCGTCTGCATCGGCTCGGTCACCGGCTGACGCTCGGCGATGCCGGGGGCGATGATGTCCACCTTGCGGAACTCGGTCGCGTTCAGGGCCGGGCCGTCGTCGAGCGTCCGCCCCAGCGGGTCCACCACGCGCCCCAGCAGCGACTCGCCCACGGGCACCTGCAGCAGGCGGCCGGTGCTCTTGACCAGGTCCCCCTCCTTCACCGACAGATAGTCGCCGTAGATCACGGCGCCGACGGTGTCGAGTTCCAGGTTGAACACCTGCCCGACGACCGTGCCGGCCACGGTCTGAAACTCGAGCATCTCGCCCGCCATCGCCTTGGCCAAGCCATAGATGCGGGCGATGCCGTCGCCGACCTCGACCACGCGTCCGACCTCGCTGATCTCCAGCTCGGCGGCGTACTGCGCGATCTCCTGCTTGATGACGGACGCGATCTCGTCGGTCTTGATCTTCATGGTCGTTCCTGAGAGTCTTGGGAAGTTCGGGTGGCCCGCGGGGCTTCCGAGGGGAGCCAAGGGTAGCGCACACCCCTCCCACTTTCATCAATCTGGCGAGGGGTCGCGCGGCCCCACCCTCCCCAAGAAATCCCGAACAAACGACTACGGACGGGCCTTTTCGGGTTCCCGACGGACCACCTTCGCCAGCCGCACCTGATTCGCCGTCGCCGTCACCCCCGTCGGCAGCCCGGGAAACGACGCCGGCTTGCTGGTCACGCCTCTGGCCAGATCCTCGCTGGAGAGCTCAACCATCGCCCGAACCTCGATCTCCCCCGAGCGGATCCGCTCGAGCTCCTCCGCCGGCCCGGTGAGGGTCACGTCCGTCACGACCTTGTCCTGAACCTCGATGGTCCACTTCCCCGCGTCCTCGGTCGAGGGCAACGAGATCCACACCGGCACCGTCGGCAGCTTCAGCACGCCCACCTTCCGCTTGAGCCGGAGCGTGACGCTCACCTGTTCGGGCGTGACCACGATCGGGTCCATCCCGAGCGCCTCGTCGGGCAGACGGACCAGCCCCTGGAGCACCTGCACGCCCCCGTTCGCGAACGCCGCGCTCCCCCTCGCAACGATCCGGCGCAACTCGGGCCCGCTGACAACGGCCACCGCGAACGCCCCCTCGGAGATCCGATCCGCGTCCCCCGCCGGAACGCGCAGCGTCACCGTGGACGGCGTGCACGTCGGCTCCACATCGAGCGCCAGGTCCGCCCCGCCAACCCCCAGTTCCGCACGCACGGGCAGCTCCTTCGACACCAGCCGAACCACGTTCACCACCACCGCCTTGGGCTCGATCTGCGCCAGCGTGCTCCCCATCCCCCTCACGCTCGGCAAACTCCCGATCGCCTCGCGCAGGTCCACGCTCTGCTGCCCGGGAGAGACCGGAACGCCCGGCGAGCCGGGCTTCAGTTGGAGCTCGTTCCCAACGGCCGCCGCCGCCGCGTCGATCGTCCGCGTCGTGCCCTCCAGCGTCACCCGCACCACGCCCTTGAACCCCACATCCGGCACCACCAGCAGATCCCCCACCGGCTCGGACGCGAACGACACCGACATCACCACCGTGCGGGTGGACACCCCCTCGCCCTCGGCGAAGAACCACATCACCAGCGCCACCAGCGCGGCCACAACGGCGGCTCGAATCTGCGGCATGGACTTGGTCATGGGCATGGGTGGTGGCTCAGTGCTTGTCTTCGGCGGCGTGGACCGCCTCGTGCTCCCCGGAACCGTCAAGCTCGCCGTTCGGGGCGTCTTCTCCCCCGAGGTCCGGCCTCGGGCCTCGCTTGCCAAATCGGGCCTGGAGTTCTTCCTCGAGCCGCTTCGCGTCGAGCCCCTGCTCGAGCCTGCCCCGCTCGGCGATGGAGATCCCCCCAGTCTCCTCGCTCACCACCACGACGATCGCATCGCACTCCTTGCTCAACCCGACCGCCGCGCGGTGCCGCGAGCCCAGGCCCGCGTCGGGCATCTCCTCCGGCTCGGCGAGCGGGAGCTGCACGCCCGCCGCCGTGATCTGGTTGCCCGAGACCGTCACCGCCAGATCGTGCAGCGCCGAGCCGGGAAAGAACAGGCTCTGGAGCAGGCGGGCCGTCACCTGCCCGTTGATCGGCGTCCCCCCCACCACCAGCCCCTTGAGCGGCGTCTCCCGCTCGACCACGATGATCCCCCCGAACCTCGCCCGGCTCAGATACGCGCACGCCTCCACGATCGGCCCGATGGCGTCCCGCCGCACCGCCGCCGAGCGACGCAGGAGCTGCGTCTCGCCCAGCCGGATCAGCCCGCGGCGCAACTCCGGCTGGAACACCACGATCAGCGTGATCGCCAGCAGCGTCAGAAAGTGGTCGTAGAGGAACTTGATCCGCTGGAACGAGTCCGAGGCCCCCGCGAATCGGATGATCAGCGTGCCCAGCAGAAGCAGGAACAGCGTTCCCTTGAGCGCGCCCGCGGCCCGAGTGCCCTGCACAAACCGCAGCACCGCGTACACCACCGCCCAGATCACCACCAGCTCGATCGCCACCTGCCACCACGGATAGGCGGCCAGACGATCGAACAGGCGTGTGATCCGTTCCCACATCATGCGGACGCTGGCTCCTCCCGCGGACCGATCGACCCCGCCGAACGTCGCGAGGGCCGCCCCCGCCGAATCGGCAGGGCGCTCGCACCATCGTACACGAACCCCCTCGGCCCGTCGCGCGCCGATCATCGGACTTTCCCACCCCCGCGCCGCGCAACTATCCTTGCGGCACATGCCCTACGCCGTGTCCGAATACCAGACGACCCCGAATCCCAACGCGCTCAAGTGCATCCTCGACCGTCCGCTCCGCCCCGGCGCCGACGCCCTCCGCTCCTTTCGAGACTCCGACCAGGCACGCAACGATCCCCTCGGTCTGGCGCTCCTGGCGGTCCCCGGCGTGGCGTCGGTGCTCCTCGCCGACTCCTGGCTCACGGTCAACAAGTCCCCGGAGGCACGCTGGCCGGCCGTCAAGGCGGGCGTTGAGCGAGCGCTCGCCGCCGCGGAATGACGCCATGCCCTCCCACAAACCCCCGATTTCGTCCCCCCCGGCGCCGGACTCCATTTTCGCTCTCGCCTCAGGCCCGGGCTGGTCCGAGCTCGCCCTGATTCGAGTCTCCGGCCCGGCCGTCAAACCGCTGCTGGCCACCCTCGCCCCGGACACCCCCTTCGCTCGCGGCGTCCACGAAATCTCGCTCCGCCTCGTCCGGGACCCGGGCTCCGACCAGGCCCGCCTGCCCTGCCTCCTGCTCCTGTTCCCCTCCCCTACCTCCTACACCGGAGAGGACTCCGCCGAGCTCGTCCTCCCCGGCAATCCCCACCTCGTGGATCGCGTCATCCGCACGCTCGGGTCCCACCCGGGAGTCCGCGACGCCGGCCCCGGCGAGTTCTCCGCCCGGGCATACCTCAACGGAAAACTCTCGCTGGATCAGGCCGAGGGTGTCGCCGCACTCATCGGCGCCCGGACCGACGACCAGTTGCTCGCGGCCCGCTCTCTGCTTGCGGGCGCCGCGGGTGACCGCTACCGCACCTGGACCGACCGCGCCGCCACCCTTCTCGCCCTCGTCGAGGCCGGCATCGACTTCACCGATCAGGAGGACGTCGTCCCCATCTCCCCCGCCGATCTGTCCCTCCGGGTCGGCGTACTCCTCGACGAGATCACTTCCGCCCTCGGCGCTCGCCGCGGCGACGAGCACCCCGCCCATCTCCCCCGCATCGTGCTCGCCGGCCGCCCGAACGCGGGAAAGAGCACCCTCTTCAACGCCCTGCTGGGCGGGCCCCGCGCCCTGGCCTCGCCCGTCGCGGGAACCACCCGCGATGCCCTCGCCGAGACCCTGGACCTCTCCGGCGACGTCCCCTGCGGCCCCGCCGTGACGCTCGTGGACCTTGCCGGACTCGACGCGTCGGTCTGCGTGGCTCCCCAAGGCCAGGCCGATCGCAGCGCCCAGGCGCGGGCCGCCCGCGAGATCGAACTCGCCGACGCCGTCATCTTGTGCGATCCCACCGGTCGCTTCGATGCGTCCCTCCCCGGCCGGCAGGCCCGGCCAGTTCTGCGGGTGCGCACGAAGGCCGATCTGCCCGCGGCGCTCGGGCCCGCCCCCGGCACCCACGACGACTCGATCGGCGTGTGCGCCATCGATGGTTGGAATCTCGGCGTGCTCCGGCGCGCCATCGCCGATGCCGCCTCCGCCTCCAACGCCCCCGGCTCGTGGCTCCTGCCCCGCCACCGCCGCACGCTCGACGCCGCGGCCCAAAGCCTCGACCGCGCCCGGGCCACCGCGGCCGCGGACTCGCACGCACGCTCGCTTCGATCTCCCGAACTCATCGCCCGCGACCTCCGCGAGGCCGTTGACCACCTGGGCGAACTCGTGGGTCGCATCTCCCCCGACGACATCATCGGGCGCGTCTTCGCGACTTTCTGCGTGGGCAAGTAGTCGGAGCCGAGCTGCGCACGCCGCCGGAGCCCTCGCTCGGCCCCTCAGTCCTTCATGTTCTTGAGTTCATCCCGCAGGATCGCCGCAAGCTCGTAGTTTTCCTGCTCCAGCGCCTGCTTGAGGCGAGACCGCAGCTCGCCCCCTTGGCTCACCGGCAGCTTCGGCGTCAGCGCCTCCCGCATGCCCTTGAGGATCTGCACCTCCGACGACTCGTCGAACGTCTCGAGCTGCCCCGTCTCCGAGAAATACCCCCGCAGGATCTCCAGACCGTCGTCGAGCGCATGGATCGCCGCCTTGGGCTCCTCGTCCTTGAGGGCCTGGCTCGCCAGCGCCCGGGCCCGCATCATCACGATGTACGGCCGGAACTGCTCGAGCACCGCCCGGTCCTGCTCGGTCTCCGCGTGCTTGGTGCAGATGTCCAGCACCCGCAGATTCCGGCTCGTGTCCCGCACCACCCCCTCGAACTCGTCGAGCACCATCTCGCAGACATACCGGTGGTAGTACTGCACGGCCTCCTCGCGGAGCTCCCGACATTCATCTTCGGTGAGCACAAAGCCCGACGCCGACCCGTTGTTCTCAACGTGCTCGTCCAGCCTCGCCTCGTGGTACTCCAGCAGGCTCTCGTACCCATTGGGCCGCACCCCGTCGGGGCGGCCCGTGGTGCGCAACTGCATGATCCCCAGGTCGATCCGCAACTGGATGCGCGGCTCCCCGTCCTCGCCCTCGATCAACCGGACGTTGATCTTGCCCGGCTCGTAGGGCCAATCGTCGAGCGTCTTGGAGAGGTCCATTCCCACGCACTGCCCCTCACACTCGGGCCCGCATCGCCTCAAATCCCAGGGAGTCCCCGTGCGGGATCGGGGCCCTCGGGCTCATACGTCCCAAGCGTACTGTACGTTCTGGATTCCTTCGAGCCGAATGTGGCCCTCAGCGACCCGATTCTGGCCACGCTTGGCCGATAACAGACCCCCGGGCCACGCGTGGCCCGCAATGCCCGCGCAGGCGGCCAATACCGCCACACGGACGCGGCACGCGGCTTGCCTAGATCAAGCGGGAATGCTCCGGCGTCGATGCAACCGGAGCGTTCCCGATCGCGAAGGGAAGACCGGCGGCCTTCGCGATTCTCGCTCGTGCCGTACCCTGGCGGTTCTCGCCGGTTGAGAGGATTTGTAACAGTGCGAGGCGTTCGAACGACCAAGTCTCCCGCTCGGGCCGAGTTGCAGTCTGGTCTGCACCTCTACCTCAAGCAGATCAACGAGACCGCGCTTCTCTCGGCCGACGAGGAGAAGACCCTCGGCTGGAACATCATCAACGACAACTGCTCCGCCTCGCGCGAGCGCATGGTCCGTTCCAACCTCCGCCTCGTCGTCTCCATCGCCAAGAACTATTCCAACCGCGGCCTCGCCCTCCAGGACCTCATCGAGGAGGGCAACGTCGGCCTTCTGCGGGCCGTCGAGGGCTTCGATCCCGCCCAGGGCGCCCGCTTCTCCACCTACGCATCGTGGTGGATCAAGCAGGCCATCAAGCGAGCCCTGATCAACGCCGTCCAGCCCATCCACGTCCCGGCCTACATGGTCGAGCTCATCGCCAAGTGGAAGCAGGCCAGCCAGAAACTCGAACGCGACCTCGGCCGCCAGCCCTCCCTGCAGGAACTCTCCGATGAGATGAACCTGCCCCTCAAGAAGGTCCGGATCATCAAGCGGGCCGTCAAGGCCTTCCGCGCCCCCGCCCAGGCCCCCCTCGACGAGAACGGCGAGGTGATGAACATCGGCGACCTCCTCGCCGACGATCGCACCGCCGCCCCGGAGGACTACACCTTCCGCGACGAGGAACTCAAGACCATCCGCCGCCTCCTCGACGCCATCGACGAGCGAGAGGCCCGCATCCTCCGCCTCCGCTTCGGCCTCGACGGCCAGGAACCCCTCACCCTCAAGCAGATCGCCACCGAGATCGGCATCTCCCGCGAACGCGTCCGCCAGATCGCCGACGAGGCCCTCCGAAAACTCAACGCCCAGGTCTCCGACGAGCAGCCCAGCCGATTCTTCCGCGAAAACCGTCGCCCCGCCATCGATCGCGACGACGAGCGGGCGTCTCCCGCCCGGCCCGGCGCGGCCGCCCGCGACGAGTCCGAGATAGACGCCCACCTGATCAGCGCCGAGGACCTCTCCGCCAATATCGACGACGATCCCGAGCCCGATTTCTCCCCGGACTCATTCCCGGCGGTGATCTGACCCCGCCCCCGAGCCTTTTTCCCTCTCTCGAGCAGCAGCCCGGACGCCGCATGGCGTCCGGGCATTGTTCCTTTGCAGAGGCCACGCTCGGGACGATCGGCCCACCTCCCGCGTGAACTTGCTAGCATCTGGGCCCCGAAACGGCCCCCGGAGGCCCCGCCTCGGGATCGTGTGTCGCAACGCCTTGGAGCCGCTGGACATGACCCCCCGCCAACACACCCGCCCGGCCCGTCTCAATCCCCTCGCCCTCGCCCTCGGGGTGGCCGCAATCATCGCACTCCCGTCGCTCGCGCCGGCCGATGAATACACCGACCGGGCGAACCACCTCGCCAACGACGCGGCCGTGGCGGATGCGTTCCGGAGCGATCTGGTGGTTCTCCCCGCCCTTGCCGACATGGACAGGCCCCCCGCAGTCCTCCGGACACAGGATCGGGCCGCGCTCCTGGGCAACCAGGGCCCGGGCTGGGCCGAGTGCGCCGAGTGGGCCCAGAAGCCCAACCAGAAGAAGGTCCTCGAGGCCCTCGACAAGGTCACCAAGGAGGAAGACCGCCGCAAGGCCTTCGCCTTCGGCCAGCCCTACGGCGTCGAGGGCGTCAGCGTCGAACTGATCTCCAAGGAGATGTACACCGACCTGGGCGACCCCCCCCTCCTGGCCGCCGCCAAGGTCCTCTACATGCCCGCCATGGAGAACGCCGGCATCCTCTGCCACGTCGAGGCCTCGCGGGCCTTCGCCGCGGGCGATGCCAAGGCGGCCATGAAGGTGCTCGTGGACTGGCTCTACTTCTGCCGCCAGATGGCCGATCGCCCGCTGATGCAGGAAAAAAAATGGGCGATGGAGTCCATGCGCACCGCCCTCGAACGCATCCGCGATCTGGCCTACCTCGATCTCGGCGCCGACAAGCACATCCTCGATCCCGGGATACTCCGCACCGTCAACGACCGGCTCACCGACGGGAAGCGCGGCAAGAAGGGCTTCCTCCAACTCGACCGCATGCGCATGCCCGAGGCCGACTTCATCGCCCGCGAGCAGCTCGTCAAGAAGGTCATGGATGCCGACGGCCGCCCCAGCGAGGCCACCTTCGCCGCCTTCATGGCCCGCGCCGGCGCCACCCAGCGCCCCCTCAGGCTCTTCTCCGCCGCCGCGTTCTGGGAGCAGGCCCGCGCCGGCCACGCCGGCGAGCGCGACACCCTCAGGATGCTCCAGGGCCTGCACGACGACTGGGCCCGCCGCTGGGACCTCCCCCCCTTCGACCGCTACGTCGTCACCGCCAGCGACTATCGCAAGTACGTGCAGACCTCCACGCGGTACGCCGTGCTCAACGAGGCGTTTCGCGATTTCGACGCCATCGTCTCCCTCCGCCAGCAGATCAAGTGCGAGCTCGCCGGAACCCGCATGAGCGTGGGCGCCTACGCATACTTCCTCCGCTACAAGGCCTTCCCCTCCGGCCTGGCGGCCTGCAACCCCGACTACATCGACGGCATCGACAAGGACCCCTATTCCCCACCGCCGCGCAGCGCGGACCTCTCCTACTTCGTCCCCTCACGCGATACGCCCAAGGACAGCGAGGGCCGCCCACGCCCCTACACCATCAACCTCTACCCGCCCCCGCCCGCGCCGGAGTTCAGCCTCGCCATGGACGATCGGGTCTTCGTCATCTTCTCCGTCGGCCCCGACGGCCTGAGCGACATGGTCTCGTACGCCACGCAGACCCGCACCGGCGTGCGCGGCGATTACCTGCTCTTCCCCCCCACCATCTCGCTCTACCGCCAGCGCCTGGCCGAAAAAGACGAGCTCAAGTAAGCACCTATGTCCTCATCCTCGCACAAACTTGTCATCATCGGATCCGGCCCCGCCGGATGGACCGCGGCCATCTACGCCGCACGCGCCAACCTCGCCCCGACCGTCTACATCGGCGTGCCCAAGCAGGACCCCGGCCCCATCCTTCCCGGAGGCCAGCTCATGCTCACCACCGAGGTCGAGAACTACCCCGGCTTCCCCAAGGGCATCACCGGCCCGGAGATGATGGCCGCCTTCCAGGAGCAGGGCGAACGCTTCGGCACCACCGTCGTCATGGAGGACATCGTCCGCTGCGAGTTCTCCAGGGACCCCGCCAAGACCCCCCACACGCTCCACACCTCCGAGGGCCACAAAGTGCTCGCCCACGCCGTCGTCATCGCCACCGGCGCCGTCGCCAACTGGATCGGCCTCGAGAACGAGATGCGTCTGGCCCGCTCCGGCGGCGGCGTCTCCGCCTGCGCCGTCTGCGACGGGGCCCTCCCCGCCTTCCGCGGCAAGCCCCTCGCCGTGGTCGGCGGCGGCGACACCGCGATGGAAGAAGCCACCTACCTCACCAAGTTCGGCTCGGTGGTGTATGTCATCCACCGGCGCGACTCGTTCCGCGCCAGCAAGATCATGCAGGAGCGCTACCTCGCCCGACCCAACGCCAAGGTGCTCTGGAACAAGGTCGTCGTGGACGTCCTCGGCAAGGACCACATCGAGGCCGTCACGCTCGAGGACACCCAGACCAAGGAGCGCTCCCGCCTCGACGTCGGCGGTCTTTTCATCGCCATCGGGCACACCCCCGCGACCAAGTTCCTCCGGAACACCGGCCTCGAGTTCGACGACAAGGGCTACCTGCTCCTCCGCACCCGCTCGAGCGCAACGAACCTCTCCGGCGTCTTCGGCGCGGGCGACGTCTCCGACAGCGTCTACCGCCAGGCCGTCACCGCCGCGGGCATGGGCTGCCAGGCCGCCCTCGACGCCGAACGCTGGCTCGCCGCCGCGGGCGTCCACTGACCGGGCGCCTCGTCAACTTTACAACGCCAGTTTTTCACAGCGTGTGCACTGATCGAGGGCGATTCCGAGTTTTCGGAATCGTCTTTTTCTTCGCTTGGCGTGGCTGGCCTTGGCGGCGGCGATGTTGTTCTGGTGGTACTCGATGAGCTTCAGCACGCGGC
>CALMPG010000198.1 GCA_937871915.1 uncultured Phycisphaerales bacterium | reverse complement strand
TCCCTCCCGCAACCTCACACACCCCGCCCCCCCGCAAGTGGCTCAAAACACCCCCGAGGGCCCCGCCGCCCGAAATTCCCCCCCCCCCAAGGGCCCCCCCCCCCCCCCCCCCCCCCGCCGCTGCGCCTGCCGACCCTACCGCCTACACCGCCCATTCCGATTCTTCGGTTCGCCCTCTCCCCCCGCCCGGTCGAGCGACGCATCCCTCCCGCCGATACACACCCATCATTCCCGCCACCCACATCCCCTCTCCCGCCGCCCCCGCGCCCAAGGCCGCCGCCGACCCGACGGCCTCCGGGCCCGGCCCCCTCTCCCCCCTCCATCTCGCCGCGCTCGCCGACGCCCGCGTCCGCTGCCGCAAGGTCCGCCGCGCCGCCAATGTCGCCTCCCTCAGCGGATGGACCATGGCCGTCTTCGCCTTCATCACCCTCGCCGGCTCCATCTTCGGCGACATGGTCGCCCTCGTCCTCGGCGTCGCCCTCGGCCTGCTCGCCTTCAACGAGCTGCGCGGCAGCGCCATGCTCCGCAACCTCCAACCCTCCGGTGCCCGCCGACTCGGCTACAACCAGCTCGCCCTCGGCCTCCTCCTCGTCGGCTACGCCGCATACTCCCTCGCCTCCGCCATGTTCCACCCGCTCCTCGCCTCCTCCGTCGCCGCCACCGGCGACGCCGAGCTCGACGCCATGCTCGCCCGCATCTCCGCCACCGCCGCCTACGCCCTCTACGGCGGCCTCGCCCTCGCCGGCATCGTCGCCCCCGGCCTCACCGCCTGGTACTACTTCTCCCGCGAGCGCCACGTCCGCCAGGCCCTCCTGCAAACCCCCGAGTGGGCCGTGCAGGCCTTGCGCGCCGCGGGATGATCCACATCCCTCGCCCGCTCTCCCCGTGAAGCTGGGCAAACCGCCCACATTGGCCCGCACGCCGGGAACCTCCGGCGCACGCCCTCGTACCGTCCATCGCATCCGGTTCCGGATCCTTGCCCGGCATCCATCCGGGTTTTCAGGGGCGCTTCCTCGGTTTCGGGACCTTCTATCCCACGGTTGCTGGCTCGCCCGCCCGGTTCGTGTCACCCTGAAGTGTCCTTTCCCCACGCCCCGAGACCCCCATGCCCATCGCACAAGCCACGACGCTTCGGCATCTTTCCGCCGTCCTGCTCTCCGTCGGTCTCGCCCTCGCCCCGTCCGGCGCGGCCCGCGCGCAAATGGCCCCCGGCCCCACCCCGCACGGCGCGCACGCTCCCGACTCCCGCTCCGACCACGGCGACGGCCCCGGCCTCCCCTTCTTCGATATCCGCCTCGACGCCGACACCCTCCCCCTCCCCGCCATCGCCGCCAAGAACGCCGCGGCCAAGTCCGCCCGCCCCGCCGATCTCACCTCCCTGCGCGCCGTCGCCATCGACGACGACCTCCTCCTCGGCACCCCCAAGTTCATCCGCAGCACCTCCGCCTTCCTCACGCCCCCGCTCTCCGCCCGCGCCATGGCGAACTCCGGCCCCGCCGCCCTCGCCGTCGTCCGCGACTTCGTCTCCGCCCACCCCGCCCTCCTCCAGTTCGATCCCAAAGAACTCGACGCCGCCCGCGTGTCGCGCGACTACCCCACCGACCACAACGGCGTCCGCCACCTCACCCTCCAGCAGCAACTCCGCTCCGTGGACATCTTCGGCTGCGAACTCCGCGCCAATCTCTCCCGCTCCGGCGCGCTCGTCAACCTCGGCTCCACCATGCTCCCGCGCCCGGACGGAGACTTCCAGACCCCCGCCATCAACTTCGACGACGCGTCCGCCATCCTCATCGCCGCCGCCGCCGCGGGCGTCAACCTCCCCGCCGATTTCCATCCCGCCCCCGAGTCCGATCCCCTCGGCCCCGCCCTCAAACGCACCTGGCCCAAAGCCACCGCCGCGCACTTCCGCACCGGCGACAACCAGGAGCCCGTCACCACCGAACTCGTCTACTTCCCCCTCGACCGCGACACCATCCACCCCGCGTGGAACATCCTCCTCCCCGTGCGCGGCATCGGCCACACCTACGAGATCATCATCGACGCGACCGACGGCGCCCTCCTCCGCCGCCACGACCGCCTCGTCTGGGACACCACCCAGCCCGTCACGATGAACGTCTTCCTCGCCGACAACCCCGCCCCCGGATCCCCCGGAAACCCCACGCCCACCACCTTCCAGTTCCCCCTCGTCCCCCGCACCCTCAAGACCTGGCTCCCCGCCGAGGTCAGCGCGTTCAGCCCCAATGGCTGGATCACCGACGGAACCACCGAGACGCGCGGCAACAACGCCGACGCCCACACCGACCTTACCGACGACGACGTCGCCGACACGCCCCGCCCCAACGGCGGCCCCTCGCGCACCTTCGATTTCCCCCTCGACCTCGCCCTCGCCCCCGACGCCTACTCCGACGCCTCCGTCGTCCAGCTCTTCTACCTCGCCAACCACTACCACGACCGCCTCATGGCCCTCGGCTTCAACGAGGCCGCCGGAAACTTCCAGACCATCAACTTCACCGGCCTCGGTTCCGGCAACGACGCCGTCCAGCTCGACTGCCAGGACAGCGCCTCCAACGCCGCCACCTCCTCCAACCGCAACAACGCCAACTTCTCCACCGGCGGCTCCGACGGCTCCTCCGCCCGCTGCCAGATGTACCTCTTCACCGGCCCCGCCCCCGATCGCGACGGCTCCCTCGACGGCGACATCGTCTTCCACGAGCTCTCCCACGGCCTCTCCATCCGCCTCCACGGCGGCCTCTCCGGCAACAACTCCCAGCCCATCGGCATGGGCGAGGGCTGGGGCGACTACTACGGCATCTCCCTCCTCGCCGAACCCTCCGACAACCCCGATGCCGTCTATGCCACCGGCGTCTACGCCACCTACCAGCTCTGGTCCTCCACCTACCTCACCAACTACTACTACGGCATCCGCCGATACCCCTACTCCACCGACCCGCTCAAAAACCCCCTCACCTACAAGTTCATCGACACCGCCCAGATCGCCTACCCCGCCACCTCCTCCGTCCCCCGCAACACCTTCATCACCTCCCCCGCCAACGAGGTCCACAACTCCGGCGAGGTCTGGTGCATGACCCTCCTCGAATGCCGCGCCGCACTCTGGAACGCCCTCGGGTTCCCCGCCAACGAGCTCATGCTCCAACTCGTCACCGACGCCATGAAACTCTCCCCCGCCAACCCAAACTTCATCCAGGCCCGCGACGCCATCCTCCAGGCCGACCTGGTCAACAACGCCGGCGTCAACTCCGGCCTCCTCTGGACCGCCTTCGCCAAGCGCGGCCTCGGCTACGGCGCGGCCTCCCCCAACGGCAACTCCACCTCCGGCGTCGTCGAGTCCTTCACCGTCCCCGTCATCGCCACCTTCACCTACCCCGACGGCCGCCCCACCCAGCTCGCCCCGGGCGCGCCCACCACCTTCCGCGTCAACATCGCCGGCACCGGCCTGAGCCTCCTCCCCGGCACCGGCCAGATGTTCCTCTCCCTGGGCGGCGGCCCCTTCACGCCCGTCCCGCTCACCGTCCTCGGCGCAAACCAATACTCCGCCACCATCCCCGCCCAATCCTGCAACACCCCCGCCGCCTTCTACTTCGCCTCCGGCACCTCCCAGGGCATCAAGACCGATCCCCCCGCCGCCCCCGCCGCCGCCTTCAAGGCCAGCGTCTCCACCGGCTCCGCCAACTTCCTCACCGACGGCTTCGAGACCGACACCGGCTGGACCGTCGGCCCAAACACCGCCACCACCGGCATCTGGGAACGCGCCGCCCCCCAGGCCACCGCCGCCCAGCCCGGCGCGCCCCATTCCGGCTCCCTCTGCTTCGTCACCGGCGCCGCCGCCGGCTCGGGCATCGGCCCCTTCGACGTTGACGGCGGCCTCACCACCCTCCTCAGCCCCCCCCTCAACCTCGCCGCCTCCTCCGACTTCGTCGTCTCCTACTGGCGCTGGTACTCCAACGGCGCGGGCTCCAACCCCTACACCAACACCTTCCGCGCCGACGTCTCCACCGACAACGGCGCAAACTGGACCAACGCCGAGACCATCGGCCCCGAGAGCTCCCCCGACACCAGCCCCGGCTGGCGCTTCGCCTCCTGGCGCCTCTCCCAACTCGGCGACGGAACCCTCACCCCCTCCCAGACCGTCCGCATCCGCTTCATCGCCGAAGACGCCACCGCCGCCATCGTCGAGGCCGCCATCGACGACCTCTCCATCGACCTGATCACCTGCACCCCGCCCCAGACCTGCCCCGCCGACTTCAACCACTCCGGCTCCCTCGAGGTCCAGGACATCTTCGACTTCCTCAACGCCTGGTTCGCCGGAAGCCCCGCCGCCGACTTCAACGGCGGCGGCCTCGCCGTCCAGGACATCTTCGACTACCTCAACGCCTGGTTCGCCGGCTGCTAAACGTCCGGGTACCCCGACACTCCGTGGCGGGCCTCCGGGGTCGGGTACCCCGACACTCCGTGGCGGGCCTCCGGGGTCGGGTACCCCGACACTCCGTGGCGGGCCTCCGGGGTCGGCTCCCCCAACTCTCCGTGGCGGGCCTCCGGGGTCGGGTACCCCAACACTCCGTGGCGGGCCTCCGGAATCGTGTACCCCAACACTCCGTGGCGGGCTTCCGAGATCGTGTACCCCGACACTCCGTGGCGGGCCTCCGAGATCGGCTCCCCCAACTCTCCGTGGCGGGTTCCCCTCCGCATCTCCAACACACACCCGTCCCCCCCTCCCCCGCTCCAGCGGGGGAGGTCGCGGGCAGGACGCCCGCGGCTCGCGAGCGCAGCAAGGGCGGAGGGGGAAGTCTCTTCGCCGCCCCCGCCCGGCTCAAACTCCCCACGCCCCGCGGGCCACCCTCACCTGTTCTCCGCTTCTCCTCTTCTCCTCTCCCCCTCCCCATCCCCCC
>CALMPG010000197.1 GCA_937871915.1 uncultured Phycisphaerales bacterium | reverse complement strand
CATCCATGAACCTCCTCTGCACGCTCCGCGTGCCGGGCAGATTCATCGGTCGATCACCGTCTATTGGGATAGGCTCTAAGCCGCGTCGAGGCCCGGCGGGCGGCTACCGATTCACCATGTGCAACGCCGTCTGCCGGAAGTACGGGCGGAGGGCCTCGGCGACATCCGCGTCGATGCCCGCGTCGGCCATGGCGGCGTCCATGACACTGATCCAGTGCTCGGCCGCGCCCTCGTCGATGACGAAGCGGACGTGGCGCTGGCGGAGGCGCGGCGGGCCGTGCTGCTCAACGTAGCGCTGCGGGCCGCCGAAGCGGCCGATGAGAAAGTCGCGCAGGCGGACTTCGGCGTCGGCCATGTCGTCCCCGCGGGCCGCCAGCGAACGCTCGTACTTGGGGCCGAGGACCGGGTCGGCGGGGACGCGGGCATAGAAGGCCCGGACGATGCGGGTGAAGCCGTCCTCGCCGAGGCGGGCGTAGATCTCCTGATCGGTGAGCATGGGTGCAGAGAGTAGAGGCCTACCGGCACGGTGCGGCGCCCGGCTCCGAAGCCAACCTCGCGATTCCCGCGGCATCGACCCGGTAGGTCGTCCACTCATCCATGGGCTTGGCGCCGAGGGCTTTGTAGAAGTCGATGGCGGGGGTGTTCCAATCAAGCACGGCCCACTCCATGCGGCCGCAGCCGCGGGCGTGGGCGATCCGGGCGAGTTCGATGAGGAGAGCCTTTCCCAGGCCGCGCCCGCGTGCGGCGGGGCGAACGAAGAGGTCTTCCAGATACAGGCCCGGCTGGCCGCGCCAGGTGGAAAAGTTGTGGAAGAAGAGGGCGAAGCCCTGTGGGGCGCCATCGACCTCGCCGATGAGGCACTCGGCGACGGGCCCGCGGCGGGTCTCGCCGTTGAGATGCGGTTGGCCAGCGAAAGAATCGCCAAACAGGTGCCGGCGGAGGAGTTCGGGGGTGGCGACCGCCGCCGCGGGGTCTCGCTCGTAGTCGGCGAGTTCGCGGATGAGATGGAGGATCAGGGGGATGTCGTCGGGGGTGGCGGTGCGAATCGCTAGATCGGCGTGCGCGGGCATGAGCGATGGTACTCGGACGCCGGGTCTCCGATCGTGCCGTCGTCGTGGTATGCTCATCGCGGAGGTGTTCCATGAACATGCGTGCGCTGCTGGCGATCGTTCTGGGCGGGTGCGCGGTGGCCGGTCTGGCGACTGCCGGCGGCCACGCCGGGGACGCGAAGACCGAGGCGAGCATCGATCTGACCACCGCCGAGGGCCTCAAACAAATCGGCGGAGAGTGGCGGTACATCGAGGCCAGGATCGTCGAGGTCGAGGCGAAGACCAAGGACGGGACCGTCGTGATGACCCACGACATCACCCCGCACGCGGGCGGCGTGGACTTCGACGATTCGGCGTGGGCCACCCTCTCCACCGACGACATCCACCACGCCATCGGGGGCGGGAAACTCTCCTTCGCCTGGTTCCGGATCGCCATCACGGTGCCCGAGAAGGTCGGGGAAGTCTCCACCGACGGCGCGGCCGTCCTGCTCGAAGTCACGATCGACGACTACGCGGAAGTCTGGGTCGAGGGGAAACTGCCGCGCACACTCGGGCAGGCGGGCGGAACCATGGTCAAGGGGTTCAACTGCCCCAACCGCGTGCTGCTGAGCGAGAAGGCCAAACCGGGGCAGGTCTTCCGCGTGGCGGTCTTCGGAGCCAACGGCCCGATGTCGGATCCGCCGGGGAACTACGTCTGGCTGCGGAACGCCTCGCTGAAGGTGTGCCGCGATGCGGGCGGGGCGTGCAAACCCGACTAACGCCGGGCGGGCTCGATCCGCGTGACGCCCAGGACGACGACCGGGTCGATCGGCACGTTCTGCATCCCCTCGCCATCGACGATCACATCGGGCCGCGAATACGTGGCGCCGTTCCTGATCTCGTCCACGACGCCCATGCCGTTCACCACCCGCCCGAACACGGCGTACCCGGCGTTGCCGGTCTTCTCGCGGGCCGTGTCGAGGCGCGGGTTGTCGGCCACGTTGATGTAGAACTCACGCGTGGCCGTATCCGGCGCGGCGTCGCGGGCCATGGCGATGGTGCCGCGGACGTTCTTCAGGCCGTTGGTCCACTCGTTCGCGATGGGCGTGTCCGGGCGTCCCGCCGCGACGGCGAGTCTCGAGCGGTCCCGAAGATCGGGCGTGAAGCCGCCTCCCTGGATCACGAAGGTTGGGATGACGCGATGGAAGATGGTCCCGTCGTAGTGCCCGGCCTGTGCGTGGGCGAGGAAGTTCGCAACCGTGATCGGGGCGCGGCCGGGGTCGAGCTCGAGCGTGATGTCGCCGCGGGTGGTGCGCATCAGGACGGTGATGGGTGAGGGCCCGCTGGCGGCGGCGGCCGGGCCGTGGTTGGCACACCCGAGGGCCGAGGCGAGACACGCGAGAACGAGCAGGCACAGTGGCATTCTCATGGGGAAGACTCTACCGCGTATGCCGCACAAACGCGATTGCATCGGGCGGCGATGGTCGGGTAGACTGCCCCCATGCAATCCAAAGCCACCACCGTTGACGCCTATCTGGCGTCGCTTCCCGAGGACCGCCGGGCCGCGCTCTCGGCCCTGAGGGCCGTGTTCCTGAAAAACCTGGACAAGGACTATCGGGAGGGGATGCAATACGGGATGATCGGGTACTTCGTGCCCCACGAGGTCTTCCCGCCGGGGTATCACTGCGACCCGAGGCAGCCCCTCCCGTTCGCGGGGATGGCCTCGCAGAAGGGGCACCTGTCGCTGTACATGATGTGCACGTACTCGCACGCGGGCACGAAGTCGTGGTTCGAGCAGGCGTGGCGGGCGACGGGGAAGAAGCTGGACATGGGGAAGGCGTGCGTGCGGTTCAAGCGGATCGAGGATGTGCCGCTGGAAGTCGTCGGAGAGGCGATCCGGCGCATGCCGGCGAAGAAGTGGATCGAGATCTACACGCAGTCGCTCGCGGCGATGGGCAGGGGCGTGGATGGCAAGCCGCTGAAGAAGGGGGGAGGGGGGAAGGCGGAAGGGGGAAGTGTGAAGAAGGCGACCAAGAAAGCCGGCGCGGCACGACCGGCGAAGAAGGTCAAGAAAAAGGCCAGGACCGCGAAGCGGAAGGGCTGACCGCATTCGCGACTCGCTGGTCTGGTTTGCCCCGGTCACGGCGCGGCTATCGTGCATCGGGGTGCGGGGACACAACCGAAGGGAGCATGCCATGGCCTATCGCACCGCCGAGGCAAAGTGGTCGGGGAATCTCACCGAGGGCAAAGGCCACATCACCGTTCAGAGCAAGACGCTCGATGCGCCGTACGACTTCCGGGCCCGCACCGCCGATGGCAAGGGGACGAACCCGGAGGAACTCATCGCGGCCGCGCACGCCGGGTGTTTCACGATGCAACTCTCCGCCCTGCTCGGCGGCGCCGGCTTCTCGGCCGAGTCGCTCAAGACAACGGCGAAGGTCCACCTGGAAAAGCAGGGCGGCGGCTTCGCGATCCCGCTGATCGAACTGGAACTCGAAGGGAAAGTGCCGGGGATCTCGGCCGCGGAGTTCCAGAAGCAGGCGGACATCGCCAAGGCCTCGTGCCCGGTGTCGAAGGCGCTGGCGGGGGTGTCGAGCGTGACGCTGAGTGTGAAGTTGGTGTGAGGGACGTGGCTACTCGCCGAGGCCTTGCTCGACCTGTTCGAGGCGTGCGAGCAACTCCGCAGGGAGCAAGGCCCGCACTGTCGCATCGATGAGCCCGACCGAGAGCATGTCGGCAACGTGGACCTGATCGATCGGGCGAAAACTGGTGAGTTTCATGCGGACCAGCGCGGGGAGGTCGATGACGAGGAACCCCTCGGGGTCGCGGACGGCTTCATCGACGGTCGGCGAGAGCACGGTGTAGGACGGGCGGATTCTCTCGTTGGCCCAGACGAGGTGAACGCCGGACTTCTTGCTCGGCTCTTCGGGGTCGATGAAGAGCACGATGTCGCGCAGGTCCTCGCGTGAGAAACCGAGGGCGGTGATCACCGCGGTGATGCGGGGTGTGTCGTCGCGACGGACGAGAATGTCCACATCCTTGGTGGCGCGAGTCGCCCCCTGGTCCACGCGCCCGACCCACGAGGCGACAGCGTTGCCGCCGACGACGGCGTAGGGGATCTTGGCCGCGTCGAGGGCGGCGGCGACTTTGCGGAGGCGCTGCTGGATGCGCTCGATGGCCATGACATGCGAGGCTAGGCCCATGACAGGCCAATCGTAGGGGCCCGATGGCGCGGCGCATCCATCCTGGTCTCACGGTCGCGAGCGGTGCCTGTTTCTCGCTGGAATCCACTGGCGTCACACAGACGGCTTTGGAGCCGGCCTGTGGATCGTCCACACAGCCGTGAAGTCGGGGTCGACCACGACGTCGCCGCTGCCCTTGAGCCTGTACTTGCCAGGCTGAGCGGGCACGAATGCACTCGTGTCGGGAGGAAGCCGGTAGGTCTCACCGTCGTCGGTGCCACGGAGGTCAAAGGAGATCCCCTCCTCGAGAGATGCCGAAGTCACCACTCCGTGCATCTGGTGGCGAGCGATCACCTTTCCCGTATGGTCGCAGGTTGTCAGACCAATCAGCACGGTCGCACCCAGCAGGTTCGCTGCAAACTCGTGGTCCCAGGGCGGCCGATCCATTGGGTTGGAAAAGGGGTCCTGTCTCACACCACCCGATCCTCCTTCGCAATCCCCAGCGCCGGCCGCACATCCAGCGGCACAAAGACCTCCTTGCCCGCCCCCCCAACCTTGGACTCGATGAGGTGCTTGGCCGTCTCCGGATCGACATAGTCGGAGTGGCAGGAGAGTTTGGCGGGGGCGGCCTCGGCCCCGGCGGTTCTCCCCGAGCTTGCGCTCGGGGCTCTCTCGGACATGGCCTTCCTGGTCTTGCTCGCCAGTTTGTGGATCTCATCCGGAGACAGCACGCCGCGCTTGGCGAGGATTTCCTGCTGCTCCGGCGTCAGCGCGGCGGACTTCACCGGCTTGCCTCCCCCACTGCGCTCGAAGCCCTCGGCCTTGCCGCTCACGAACTCCACGATCTCCTTGGAGATGCGGACGCTGCACCAGTCGTGGCCGCACATGGCGCAGAAATCCGTGTCCACGTCGAGGTCCTCGTCGTGGTACGCGCGGGCGGTGTCGGGGTCGAAGGACAGTTCAAAGTGCTTCTCCCAGTTCAGCGCGGCCCGGGCCTTGGTGAGCTCATCGTCGCGGTCGCGGGAGCCGGGGATGCCGAGGGCGACGTCGGCCGCGTGGGCCGCGATCTTGTAGGCGATGCACCCCTGCTTCACATCGTCCTTCTTGGGCAGGCCGAGGTGCTCCTTGGGCGTGACGTAGCAGAGCATGGCCGCGCCGTGGTAGGCCATGGCCGTGGCGCCGATGCACGAGGTGATGTGGTCGTAGCCTGGGAACATATCCGTCACCAGCGGGCCGAGGACGTAGAACGGAGCGCCGTGGCAGAGCGTGCGCTGGATCTTGGCGTTCCACTCGATCTGGTCGAACGGCACGTGGCCGGGGCCCTCGATCATCACCTGCACGCCCTTGCGCCAGGCCCGCTCGGTGAGTTCGCCGAGGGTCTCGAGTTCGGCGAGTTGGGCGTCGTCGGTGGCGTCGGCGAGGCCGCCCGGCCGCAATCCATCACCAATCGAAAACGTCACATCGTACTGGCGGAGGATGTCGCAGATGTCCTCCCAGCGCGTGTACATGATGTTCTCCTGGGGGGGGTGATTGTGGACGAGCATCCACTTGGCCAGGAGCGACCCGCCGCGGCTGACGATGCCGATGAGGCGGTTCTTGACATACTTCAAGTGGGCCCGCCGGACGCCCGCGTGGATCGTGAAGTAGTCCACGCCCTGCCTCGCCTGATGATGCAGCGAGGCCTCGATCGTAGGCCAGTCGAGGTCCTCGATCTTCTTCCCGATGATCATCGAGTAGATCGGGACCGTGCCGATGGGGACGGTGGAGTTGCGCAGGATGGCGTCGCGGCACTCATCAAGGTTGCCGCCGGTGGAGAGGTCCATCACCGTGTCGGCCCCCCACTTCTCCGCCCACTGGAGTTTCTCGACCTCCTCGTGCGTGCCCGAAGAAATGGGCGATGCGCCCATGTTGGCGTTGACCTTGGTCTTGCTGGCCCGCCCGATGGCCATCGGATCCAGTTTGTGCTTGAGGTGGTTGATGTTGGCCGGGATGACCATGCGCCCCGCGGCCACCTCATCGCGGACCTGCTCGGGGGTCAGGTGCGGCTCGCGCTCGGCGACGCGGCGCATCTGCGGCGTCACAGTGCCAAGCCGGGCGTGCTCGAGTTGAGTGACGGGCGTGAAGGAGGCGGGATACCGAACGTGGACGGTCTCGCCCAGCGCTGTGGTGAAGGAGGTGTCGAGGTGTCGAGGTGTCGAGGTGCCAAGGGTGCTGCCATTCTGGTCTTCCCTCGACACCTTGCCACCTTGACACCTTGACACCTTCCATCCATCGGGAAGGAAGTCCCACGCCGTCTTGGTGCTCGCCCCGGGCATGCCGGGCGTGTCCGGCGAGGCGAACATCAAAGGCCCGCCGATGTCGGGGGCGAGGGCGAACGAGCCGGGGGTGGTGACGTTGGGCGTGCGTCCCGGGTTGGCCGCGCCGTGCATGGGCGGGCGGAAGCGGGAGAGCGGGGACGAGGACAGTGCGGGCGAGTTGATGGTGGACATGGTCGCGTTCCCTCCGCCGGTATGAGCCGGATCAGGTTCGACGGGTGCATCTCAGTCCGCGGCGACGATCGCCGCGGACGCCCCGAGCGTGAGGCAAGGATAGGAACGGCGGATCGGCGAGGAACCCCACCCTCGCCATTCTCACCGATCTCGCGCGACCTGCTCGAGCATCTCCACGATCTTCTCCAGATTCCCCCGATTGTCGAAGACCCGCTCCGCGACCTTGCGCCGTTCCTTCAGGTACATCTCCTCATACCCGGGGTGCTCGGCCTCCATCTGCTCGATATGCCGCCACTCGCGCGGCGAGAGTCGGAGTTCGCCCCCGGGCGTGAGCGAGGGGGACCGGCGGGGCTTCCTGCGCGGCTTGCCCTCAAACCTCGCCAGTCGGCGTCGGGCGTAGAACAGCGCCGTCTGGCCGTGCTGGTCGAGCGCGTTCGGGTCGGCCCCCGCATCCAGGAGCACCCTGACGACATCGGCCATCACCGTGAAGTTGCGGACCAGGCGCGTGATCGCGGGCGTGCCGCGCTTCGTGCGGGAGTTCGGGTCGCCGCCCCAGGACAACACCTCGGCGACCTGCTCGGCGTCGGCCTTCTTCACGCGCAGGATGAGGAATCGCCGCTTGTGTTCCGGGGAGAGCAGGTCTCGCATCGAGGACATGGGAACCTCCCGACTGGGGCCGGCGCGCCACCGCCCGCCATCCGCCTGTGCCCGGGGGATTATTGCCGCACCGGCGGCGACTCGGTCTGGGCCTGCCAGTCCACCAGATCCAGTTCCGGGCGGGTGGCCTTGGCTTGTGGTGCCACCACCTTCGCGGTTCCTCCGCGAAGGTGGTGCGGGAGTGCAAGTGCGTCCGGCACGACCTTGGCCTCAGAGCAGGCCAAGGTGGTGGCACGGTGCAAGGCAATGCCACCCGCCCACGATGAACAGCCTCAATCCCATGAGCGAACGGTAGCGGATCGACCTCGCGCATGCAGATCGGCGAGCGCCCCGCCCAGCGTGGCGAACTCGAACTCAAAGCGTTCATCCAGCAATCGCTTTGGCCTCAAGTACCGCCCGTACAGGGCAAGGTCCGGATCGGTCCGCAGAACCAGCGGCGCGCCCAGCCTGACCATCCACGCAAACGCGGGCAGCCCGATGCCGAGCGCACCCAGCCCGCCCGCGTGGCGACGCAGTTCCCGCATGAACTCCCGCTGCGAAACGGGCGACGGCGAAACCGCGATGTACGCGCCGTGCATGGCTTCGTCGCCAATCGCCCGCTCGAACAGCCGGTTCATGTCCCGCTCGTGGATCCACGACATCCCCTGCGTGCCCGTGCCGACCCGTCCGCCCAGGCCGGCCCGAGCCAGCGCCCCGAGCGTGCCCAGCGCCCCCGCGCCGCCCGCGTTCGCGCGGCCGATGACGAAACTTGTGCGGAGGATGACGCCGCGCGTTCGAGTGGTTGCGGACCCCTCACTGCGTTCGGGGCTCGTCATCGCTTCGACGAACGCCTCCTCCCACGCCCGGCCGACGGTCGGGGCCAGGCCATAGCCGAAGGCCGACGACTCATCGCACACCGCCGTCGGCGGGTCGCCGTAGATGTGGGCCGTGGACATCTGCACCCAGACCGGCGGCGGACTCGCAACCGCGCGGCAGGCCTCGCCGAGCACGCGTGTCGCCTCAACACGCGAGCGCAGGATCTGGTCGCAGTGGCCGGGGGTCTTCACGCAGTTGACCGAGCGCCCGACAAGGTTGACCAGCGCGCCCGCGCCGTCGAGACATGCGGACCAGTCCCCGAGCGTGCGGGCGTCCCATGGGATGTGCTGCCACGGGCCCGCGGCCCGCGGTGCGTGGCGCGACAGAATGGCGATGGGGCACCCAGAGTCGGCGAGATGGGCGGCGAGCGACATGCCGAGAAAGCCGCTGCCGCCGGCGATGACGATCCGGCCGCGCTGCGAGGGAGGGGCCATGGCCAAGGATAGTCGTCGGCGTGCGGACAACGCCCTTCTCGAGGACGGCCACCCTACCGTCGATCCACATGCACCGGCCCAAGCCCGCGCTCATCTTCGTGTTCATCACGCTCCTGCTGGATGTGCTCGGCTTCGGGCTGCTCATCCCCGTCTCGCCGCGCCTGGTCGCGGCGGCGAAGGGGCTGGTGACCACGGGGGTCGAAGAGAAGCTCTGGGAGCACCAGACCTCCATGGCCGTCGGCCTGCTCGCGGCGACCTACGCGCTCATGCAGTTCATCTTCGCCCCGGTCCTCGGCTCGCTCTCGGACCGGTACGGGCGGAGGACGGTGCTCCTCATCGCCCTCCTCGGGTCGGCCACGGACTACTTCGTCGGGGCCTGCGTGCCGTCGATCGCGGGGTGGAGCACGCACGCCTCGCTGGCCGTGCTGTTCATCACGCGGGCGATCAACGGGATCTCCGGCGCGACGATGCCCATCTGCGGGGCCTACATCGCCGACATCACGCCCCCGGAAAAGCGGGCGGCCGGGTTCGGGATCATCGGCGCGGCGTTCGGGCTGGGCTTCGTGATCGGGCCGCTCATGGGGGGCGTGCTCGGCGATGAGACCAAGACCCTCCCGCTCATCGGCCACGGCAACATCATCTATCCGTACATCGGGGCGGGGATCCTGACGCTGGCGAACTGGCTGTACGGGCTGCTGATCTTCCCCGAGTCGCTCCCGCTGGACCGGCGCCGGGCATTCTCGTGGGCCAAGGCCAACCCGATCGGCACGCTCAAGTGGCTGCGCCACCATCCGGTCGTCGAGGCGCTGGCCGCCAGCCTGTTCCTGGCGAACCTGGCCCAGCTCGGGCTGCACGTGGTCTGGGTGCTGTCGATGACCTCGCGCTTTGAGTGGACGACGCGTCAGGTGGGGTGGTCGCTCTTCACCGTCGGGTTGGCCGCGGCGATCGTGCAGGGGGGGCTGGCCCGCCGGATCATCCCGGCGGTCGGCGAGCGGGCGTGCCTGCTGGCCGGGCTGGTGATCAGCGTGCTGGCGTTCATCGGGTATGGAATCGCGAGCGAGGGGTGGATGGTCTACACGATCGTCGCGATCGCGTCGATCGGGGGCGTGGCACAGCCGGCCCTGCAGGGGATCATGTCCAAGGCGATCGCGCCCAACGAGCAGGGGCTGTTGCAGGGGGCGATGGCCAGCCTCATGAGCATCGCCGGGGTCATCGGGCCGCTCATCGCGGCCAACGTGTTCGGATGGTTCACGACCGAGTCGAGGATCGACCGGTTTCCCGGGGCGGGGGCGCCGTTCCTGTCGGGCGCGCTGCTGACGATGCTGGCGATCGTGCCGGTGGCGTTCATCTGGAAGCGCATGCCGCGCCAGGTGAGGCAGGCGCCGATCGAGGGCGCCCTCCCCGGTGTGAAGTAGCACGCCTTTGTTCCACACGGCCACGAACAGGTCATGCTCGACGCCCGCTCCATCTGCCGCTCCATCGCCGAGATGCACTCGCTGCTGTGCTCGCTGCGCGCCGAGCCGCCGCTCCAGGTGCGATTCCCCGGCGCGACGGCGTTCATGCGGCCCGGGGAGGACAGCGCCTCTCCCTCGTCGTCGGCCAACCGGCTGATGGTGTACGACCCGGCGAACGTGGACCCGGTGGAGACGGCCCGACTGGCTCTCCCCGCGTTCGCCGCCGCCGGGATCCGGCACTGGTTTCTGGAGATGGGCGCGGGGATCACCGCCGAACAGGCGCGACGAGTGACGCGGGAGTTCGGGGCGCGGCCCCGCACGCGGGTCAGGTATCCCGTGCTGGCCCGCGTGCCCGCGGGTGTGCCGCCGGTCGAAACAACCCTGGAGATCCGGCGACCGAACGTTGAGGAGGTTCTCAAGCACGCGGCCGAGATCGACGCGATCTGGTCCACGCCGGGCGCGGCGGCGTCGATGGTCAACGCGATGGCGCGCCCGGCGAACTTCACGCCCGTGCTCGGCCTCGCCGACGGGCGCGCGGTGGCGATGGGGATGCTCGTCGTCGGCGACACGCCCGGCGGCTTGGCGTACCTGTCGGCCGGGGGCACGCACCCGGACTTCCGGAATCGCGGGGGACAGTCGGCGATCATCGCCGAGCGCGTGCGGATCGCCCACAAGTTGGGGCGCGACGTGTGCACCAGCGAGACCGTGCTGGCGGATTCGGCCTCGACAGCCAACCTGATTCGGGCGGGGTTTGCGGTTGTGTTCGAGTGGCAGATTCTGGAGTTCGGTCACCTGTCCACCTCGTAACGCATTGTCTGTTCAGGACTTACGAAACAAGACCGATATGGAGACCCCGGACGGAATCTCAGGGTGTATTTTGACTTGCATTTGCAAGTAAACCCGTGGATACTCGGGCAGATTCATGACTCATCGCCGGGCGCCAAGGCCGCGCCTCCCATCACCAAGGAGGCTTGCAGATGTGGCATTATGAATCTCCATCCACCCGCGTTTTGGGAGTTCGAGTCCTCGCCGGCGCGGCGACGTGCGCGGCGGTCCTTGCGGCCGCCACGGGCGCGCCAGCACAATCGCTCCCTGGGCGGTTCGCTCGTCTTGCCGACACCGCCCCCGGGGCGGTCTCCGGGCTGAGCCCGCAGGACATCGTCGTGTCGGGGACTGTGGCGTATTTCCGAGCCCAGTTCGGAGGCGGCGCGCTCTGGCGCAGCAACGGACGACCGGGCGGAACGGTGCGTGTGGACACCGGCCTGATGTTCGATCCGATCGGGCTGGGAGACGGACGCGTCGTGTACGCGCGAACCGGGAACCCGTCGGGTCCGGCCGGGGTGTACGTGGCGGCGCCGGGGGCGGCGCCCGCCCTGGTGGCGGCGGGGGCGACCGGCGTTCCGAAGTGGACCGGGCACGCCAGCAATGTGAGGGTGCTCGACGGTCGGGTGCTGTTCATGCTCGGGGATTCGCTCCGCTCGTGGAACGCCGCGACGGGCGGCGTCGAGACGCTCGTCGGTCCCCCGTCGATGACGGGCTGGTCCATCGCCGAGGTGACGCTCGCGGGCCCGCGAGCGCTGGTGCTCCGGACAACCCCGGCGGGAATCGCCGAGATTCTGTCAACCGACGCCACCGCATCGGGAACGACGGCCGTGGTGCAACTCCCCGCGATCCCGCGATGGTCCTCGTTCATGCCCGCGCTGGCCGCCGACGAGGGCGCGGCGTACTTCACGCTCGCCGCGCCGGGCCAGGGCCAGCAGGTGTGGACGACCGATGGAACCGCGAGCGGCACACGTCTGGTCGGGCACCTTCCCGCCCAGTTTCTGAGCACGAGCATGTGGTCGTCGCGGGGAGCGCCGGGGATGTACTGGTCGGCGATCGTCGGGCGGACCGTGCAGCTCTGGCACATCGGCCGGGCCGCCGGCGACGCCGAGTTGCTGCTGAGCTTCTCCGAAACGCAGACGCGCCTGACGCCGATCGGCTCGGCCTGCGGGATGAGCATCTTCGGCGATACGTCCGGCACGTACACGGCGACCAGCCAGAACGCAACGCTGTGGATCTCGATGGGAAGCGTCGGCACGACGATGGCCGCGATGCACGTGCTGCCGACGTTTTCGACGGGCATCGCGCCGGGCGCGTCGATCATCGGCATGGACCCGGCCCCGACCTCGCTGAGCGCGGGGGACGAGGTGTACTTCGTCGGCGATGCGCCGGAGGCGGGACAGGAGGTGTGGCACGTGAACGCGGCGACCGGCTCGATGGGGGTGCTCGCGGACCTCGCGCCCGGGCCGGCGGGTTCCTCGCCGCGGGTGGTGTTCGCGATAGGCGCGGGGATGGTGGGCGTGGTGACGGGGCCGGACACGGGCGGGGTGACGACCCCGCCGGGGCCGCCGGGACCCGTCGCGATGGGGGACGATGTGGCCACCGTTTCCCCGGGTGCGTCGGACAACCGCGTGTGGGCGATCCAGAGCGGCGGCGCTCGCTGGATCGCCAGCCCGGGAACGATCGAGACGGCGATCCGGCCCGTGGCCCTGGGCCGTCGCGTGCTCATGGGCATCGACGTCGCGGGCCAGGGAACCGAGCCGTACGTGCTCGACCTCTGCCCGGCGGACTACGACAACTCCGGCGGCGCGCCGGCCGTGAACGACCTCTTCGCGTTCGTGGCCGACTGGCTCGGCGCGGACCCGAACGCCGACTTCGACAACTCGGGCTCGCCGCCGGATACCACGGACCTCTTCGCGTTCGTCGGCGCCTGGATGGCGGGCTGCCGGTAGCGGCGCGGCCCATCGCGGGTACCTCTCCGACCGCCGGGGCCGTCCCCGGCGGTTTTTCATCGACAAACGGGCCCCGCGGCGCGCCTCCTGCCCGGGAGGGTTTGGGACGATACCATTGTCCATACGCGTGCGCAGGTCTGCGCCGCACCTGGCGACGGGGCGTTCGGGGGGAACGTCGGTCGCCATCACTCACTACAACCGTCCGGACCCAACCCCCCGCTACAGGATCATTGAATGTCATTGAAGTACGAACGCCGCCTGCTGGAACATCTCAAGCACGAGCGGTACTCCCCTGGGGCTGTCGAGGCCCTCGCGGCGGATCTGGGTGTGTCGGGCGACGACATGCCGGAGTTTCAGCAAGCGATCGACGACCTCGCCGCCCGCAAGCTCATCGCCAGAGACGGGAGCGGGCACGTCCGCCTCCCCTCGATGCCCGACGAGATCACCGGGACCATGCGCAAGAACCCGCGCGGGTTCGGGTTTGTCATCCCCAGCATGACCTATCGCGAGGGCGACGTGTTCATCCCGCCCGACTCGGTCGCCGATGCGCTCACGGGCGACAGGGTCCGCGTGCGCGTCTTCCGCTCCATGCGCAACGGCGAGCGCGACATCACCGGCGACATCGTCGAGGTGCTCGAGCGCAAGCGGGCCGGGTTCACCGGCGAGCTCAAGAAGCGCGGCCCGATCTGGATCGTCCTCCCCGACGGCAAGGAACTCACCCAGCCCGTCGTCGTCAAGGACCCCGCCGTCAAGAACGCCCGCGAGGGGGACAAGGTCCTCATCGAGGTGACGAAGTACCCGCAGGGCAACGACCTCGGCGAGGGCGTCATCACCAAGGTGCTCGGCGAGGCCGGGCTCCCCGACGTGGAGACCCAGGCCGTCATCGCCGCCTTCGGCCTCCCGCAGGAGTTTCCCAAGGAGTGCGTGGAGCAGGCCCGCGCCGCGGCCTCGCAGTACGAGGCGGACCTGCGGGAGGGCGACAAGCACGGATGGACCGACCGCATCGACATGCGCAATGAGTTCATCATCACGATCGACCCCAACGACTCCAAGGACTTCGACGACGCGATCTCGATCTCGCCCGCCCCGGATGGCGGCTGGTACCTCGGCGTGCACATCGCCGACGTGGCCCACTTCATCCCCCCCGGCTCGCCGCTGGATCTCGAGGCCCGCGAGCGCGGCAACAGCTGCTACCTGCCGCGCCTGGTCATCCCCATGCTGCCGGAAGTTCTCAGCAACGGGATCTGCTCGCTCTCCGAGGGCGCGGCACGCTTCTGCAAGAGCGCGTTCATGCACTACTCCGACGACGGCCGGCTCGTCTCGGAAAAGGTCGGACAGACGCTCATCAAGTCGGCCAAGCGGCTCACGTACATGGAGGCCCAGGCCCTCATCGACGGCGACCTGCGCGAGGCCCGCAAGCACGCCAGGACCGAGCCGAAATACTCCGACCAGCTGATCAAGACCCTCCGCCAGATGGACACCCTCGCCAAGGCGATCCGGCAGCGCCGGCGCTCGCAGGGCATGATCCACCTCGACCTGCCCGAGGTGAACCTGATCTTCGACGACGCCGGGCACGTGATCGACGCCGAGCCCGAGGACACCTCGTTCACGCACACGCTCATCGAGATGTTCATGGTCGAGGCCAACGAGGTCCTCGCCCGCCTCTTCCGCGACATGGATGTGCCGCTCCTGCGCCGCGTCCACCCCGAGCCGCCCCCGGGCGACGTGCAGGACCTCCGCCAGATGGCCAAGGTCGCCGGCTACAGCATCCCCAAGAACCCGACCCGTCAGGAACTCCAGAAACTCCTCGACGCCACCGCCGGCACCGGCGCCGCCCGGGCCGTCCACTTCGCCGTGCTGCGAACGCTCACCAAGGCCGAGTATTCCCCCGCCCTCATCGGCCACTTCGCCCTCGCCAGCGACGCCTACGCCCACTTCACCAGCCCCATCCGGCGCTACGCCGACCTGACGGTGCATCGCGCCCTCGCGGCCTACCTCCAGCAGACGGCCAACGGCACCAAGCGCCCCCGCTCCGAGAACGACCGCAAGCGCCTCGGCCGCACGCTCATGGGCCTGGGCCCGAAGCGAGGCATCCTCGATCAGGACGAGCTCGTCGAGATCGGCCGCAACTGCACCGACACCGAGAAGCGGGCCGAGGGTGCCGAGCAGAGCCTGCGCGGCTTCCTCGTGCTGCAACTGCTCACCAACCACCTCGGGGAGACCTTCCCCGGCCTGGTCACGGGCGTCACCGGCGCGGGCGTGTTCATCCAGATCGAGAAGTATCTCGCCGAGGGCATGATCAAGACCATGGACCTGCCCACCGGCGGAAGCGGTGGCGGACGCTGGATGGTCGATCAACGCACCGGCGCGCTCGTGCATCAGGGCAGCGGCCGCTCGTTCGCCGTCGGCGACCGGATGCAGGTCACCATCGCCGCCATCGACCTGGCCATGCGGAAGATGGACCTCGTCGTGGCCGATCCTCGCTCACGCGATCAGGGCAAGCGCAAGCCCGCCGTTGCCGGGGCCAAGGGCAAGCCCGGCGCCGGCAAGGACGGCCGACCCGGCGAGACCGACGAGTTCTTCCACCACAACCGCATGACGGGTGTGAAACGCCGCGCCATGAAGAGCAAGCAGCGCGATCAGGGGAAGAAAGACCACAGAAAGAAGGGCAAGTGAGAGAGCCAAGAGTGAGAGGTGAGAAGGGTCAGCCGAACCTTTTCCACGGAAACTCCGCCGGGACCACCTCCGGCCGGTCGTTGAGAAACCCGACAAGGAACTCCAAAGCATCCACGAGCCGCGGCCCCGGGCGGTTGAACATCTGATTCCCATCCACCACCGCGACGCGCCCGCTCCGCACCGCGGGGAGTCCCCCCCACCACTCCTTGGCGCGCAGCAACTCCGTCTCTCGCCACGCCTGTTCAAGGGGGAGACCACACGGGCAGACGATCAGGAACTCGGGGCGCGAAGCCGCCAGCGCGCCCGCCGCCACCTCAACGCTCTTGCCCGCGCGCCGAAGGGTCTGGCCGATCGGTCCCGCCGCCGCACCCGCACCGTCGATGGCCACGGTGGGATTCAGCCGGTGCTCCCCCCCCGCCCGCTCGATGAGCTGCGGCGTCCAGTGTCCGCCGATGAAAATCGGATCGGTCCACTCCAGAAACGCGACCGACGGTCGATCCGCGTAGGGGTTGATGAACTCCTCGGCCCGATACGCCCGCTCTCGGAGGGCCACGATGCACCCCGTCGCCGCCCGCTCGAGCCCGATCGCCTGCCCAACGCAGAGCACATCGTCAAGAACGCCCTCGAAGGTCTGCGGATTCAGGCTCAGAATCGCCGGGCGCGCCGAGAGTTCCGCCGCGGCCGCCCGAACCGCCCCAAGGTCGATCGAACAGACCCGGCAGAGGTCTTGCGTGATGATGAGGTCCGGGCGAAGGGCCTTCAAGCGGGGAATATCGAGGGTGTACAGCGATTCTCCGCCCGCGAGACTGGTTTTCACGGCCCGATCGACCTCGGCGGATGTGGTGAACGCCGTTCTCGCGCCCGTGAGCACAGGAACGCTCTCGAGTCCGATTCCGGGGGGCCAGTCGCACTCGTGGCTGCGGCCGACCAGATGCACGGGACCCGCGCCGTCGAGCGCCCCGGGGCCGGTGATGGCCAGAAGGGTCTCGGTGGCCGAAGGCAGGAGGCTGACGACGCGCATGACCGATAGTAGATGGAGGGGAAATCTGGATTCACGGGAACCGCCGCGGAGCGGCGGGCTACCCCCGGGCAGGATGCCGCGCGTGCGAAGGAATCGCCACCACGAGATCAATTTCGGCCCGGGTGCATCTTGGCCCGACCAAGGCCGGTATCGCCAGCGTGCCCGGAGGCTCCCGGGCACGCGACGGGGCTGGTGGGACGGTGGCTGCGTGGCGTGCGGCGGTCGGCGCGGGTGCTTCCCCCCCCGCCGAGGGTTGTGCGCTTGTGTTTGAGCGAACGCCGCCGGGGGCTGACCGCTACCCTCCGCATCCGGCGTTGAGTAGGAACTGACTTGGAGGATTCGCCCATTTCTCGCTGCACCAACACTCGGACCCGATCGGTCGAACCGATGCACTCCCCGCTCGCCCGCCTGGGCGCGTGCGGGCTGGCGCTGACCCTGACGGCGCTGCTGTCGCTCGGCGCACCGGCGAGGGCGCAGGAAAAGCCGCCGGAAGACCCGAAAGCGACGGGGCAGAAGGAACGGGAGGCCAAGGCCCTCGAAGAGATCATGAAGAAGGTCAGGGCCGAGGCGGAGAAGGCGGGCGTGCGGACCGACGGTCCGTTGGGGAGCACTCAACCACAGCCCGGCGCGCCGGCACAGCCGGCGCCCGGTGCGCCCCCGGCCAAGCCCGCGCAACCGGCGATCGCCCCGCAGAATCCCTCCGGCTCGGGCAGGCCCCCGGCCAAGCCCGCCGCCCCGGGGATCGTGCAGCCGGCCCGCCCGGCCCAGCCCGCGGGAAACACGATCAGGCCGCCGGCGGGTGCGCCCGGCGCAGCACCGCCCGCGACGCCCGCGGGCGCCGCGCCGACCCAAACCGTGGCGCACCAGTCGGGGGGCGTGCGCGGCGAGAACATGGACATCGACTTCGTCGAGCCCGTTGACTATCCGGTGCTGGTGGATTGGTTCCGGCGCAACTTGGGCCTGCAGATCGTGATGGCCGACGGCGGCCTCAACAACCAGAAGTTCTTTCTGAGCTCGCCGATCACCATCAAGACCAAGGACGCGATCCCCTTCCTGACCATGCTCCTCGAGCAGAAGGAGTACACGCTCGTCCAGGACTTCGGCGTGTACTACGTCCGCCCCAAGAACAGCCTGGAGCCCAACTTCGGCGGCAATCTGTCCACCACCCGCATCATCCACACCCCCAACATCAAGCCCTCCTCGCTGCAGACGAGCGTTCAGGCGCTGCTCACGGCCGGGCGCGGCGGGCAGGGCGGGACGCAGCCGGTCTTCCTCGACGACCTGGGCGTCATCATGATGACCGACTCGCCCCGCATCACCGCCCTCATCGAGGAGTTCGTCGACAGGATCGTGGCCGAGCGCGCCGCGCTCAAGTTCTTCCGCTTCGATCTGGTCAACATCTCCGCCGCGTCGGCCCGCGACCGCGTGCTCGAACTCCTCGGCCAGCAGGCCCAGCGGATCAGCACCGGAACGGGGCCGGGCGGCGTGGCCGTGGCCGCGCCCCCCGGCGGTGCGGGCCAGACCATCACCAATCTCTCCGACCGGATGACGATCGACCCGACCTCCAACGCGCTGTACCTGCGCGGACGCGAGGACGAGCAGGCCCTGCTCCGCGACATGCTCGCCGTGATCGACTCGCCCAACGCCATGGTCAGCAAGTGGTATCCCGTCGGGAACAAGACCTCGCAGGCCGTGGCCGCGGCCGGCAAGGCCGAGCAGCTCGGCAGCGTGACGGAGTTTGATTTCTCCGACAGCACCGGCGGCGGTCGCGGCGCGCTGGGCGGGGGCGTGGGTCGCGGGGGCTCGGCGGGGCAGAACGACAGCGGCGGCGGGGCCGGCTTCGTGCTCTATCCCGAGGCGGGCGGGTTCATCTTCCGCGGCACCGAGCCCCAGCACGACCGCGTCCGGGCCCTGGTCGAGTCGCTGAAGATCATCTCCGCCGACGAGGTCCAGACCATCGAGTTCTACAAGCTCCACCACGGCAAGAGCACCGACGTGGCCGACACCATCCAGAACCTGCTCTCCAACAGCGCGGGCGCGGGCAACCGCGGCGGCGGCCTGCTCGGGCGCGACCTGGGCGGGCGGAATCGCACGCGCACGCCGCAGGCGGCGGGCGCGGCCAGGGCGAACGGTGCACCGGCCGACGGCGCGGGCGGCCCGGGCGGCGGGCTTGCCGACCTGGAAGGCGCCGACGTGTTCGTGCTGGCCGACGAGCCCAACAACCAGATCCTCGTCAAAGCGCCGGCGAAGCTGCAGCCACAGTTCCGGGCCCTCATCAGCAAGATCGACCTCCGCCGGCCCCAGGTGTACATCGACGCGAAGATCGTGGTGGTGAGCCAGACCGACTCGGTGCGACTGGCCATCGAGGCCCAGCAGATCATCGGGCAGTTCGCCTTCAACACCAACTTCGGCCTCGGCTCGCTGGGCACGACCACCGGCGGAACGTCCAGCGGGACGCTGTTCGATCGGAAGAGCCCGCTGACCAACCTCGCCGGCATCACCAGCGCGCTGGTGCGGAGCAAGGATGTGCCGTTCATCATCAACGCGCTGGCCAACAACATCGACACGCGGATCGTGGCCACGCCGCAGTTGCTCGTGGACGACAACGAGGAGGCGGAGATCTCGAGCCTTGACCAGCAGCCCACCTCATCGACCAGCCAGACGGCCGGGAACTCTCAGATTACCGGGTTCCAGAGCTACGAAAGCGCGGGCCCGAAGTTCAAGGTCAAGCCGCAGATCTCCGAGGGCGGATACATGCGGCTGGAGTACACGATCGAGTTGAGCTCCTTCAGCGGTACAGCCGCGTCGGGTCTGCCCCCGCCAAAGTCAGAGAACAAGATCAGCTCAAAGGCGGTGACGGTGCCGACGGACACGACGATCATCGTGGGCGGGCTCACGTTCACGCAGACCGGCCGCACAGTGATCAAGGTCCCGCTCCTCGGCGACATTCCGCTGGCCGGCAACCTGTTCAAGGACCAGAGCAAAGCCAATCGTTTGAGCACCCTGTACGTGTTCATCACCCCCAAGATCATGCGCGACCCCACATTCGGCGACTTGCGCCTCTTGACCAGGGGCCCGCTGGCCGAGAGCGGCTTGGCCGCGGAATACCCCGCGCCCATGCCCGAGGCCATCCCCGTGGTGGACACCATGCGCTACGAGCAGGAGCGCAAGCTGCGCGAGGAGATCGACAAGCACCGTCCCCCCACGCCCAAGTCGCCCGAGAAGGGAACCCCGGTCCGCCGCGAGACGCCCAAGTCCGACGAGCCGCAGTAAGCACTCGAGCAAAGCGAGAGAACCCAACAGGCGGGAGAGGACCAAGGGACCCATGGCGCAGCGATCCGACATCACGCGTGCGAGCGCAAAGACCGGCGCGGTCCCCGCCAAGCCGGAGACCGGCCCCTCGCTGGCCGACTGGCAGGCCATCGCGGCCCAGTTCGCCGGGACCGGCACCAACGGCCTGGCCGGTCTGGAGATCAAGCCCGAGCAGCTCCGGAGCTTCCCGCAACTGCCCGGCTCCGACGATGAGCCCTGGGACGTGCTCCTCTCCATGCTCGCCCTCGACGAGCACACCGCGCTGGAAAAACTCGCCCGGCGCACCGGCCTCCCCCTGGAGATCGAGCCCCGCTTCAACGAGTCCGCCGCGCGGTTCTACGAGGTCATCCCCCCGAACATGGCCCGCGAGCGCCTCGTCGCGGGGCTGACCAGCGACGGCCACGTCATGACCTGCGCCACCGCCCAGCCCATGCAGCCGGCGGTCTTCAACATCCTCGAGGACAGGCTCGGGATGCCCGTGCGCCTCGTCCTCGCCCCGCGCGGGGCCGTGGTCAACCTCATCAACCGCGGCTACGAGCAGAAGCAGGACCTCGTCACCGAGATCGTCGAGGAGATGCCCCTCGACGCCGCGGCCATCGAGTCGGCCGCGGGCTCCATCCGCAACTCCACCGACCTTCTGCAACTCGCCCGGCAGACCCCCGTCATCCGCCTGGTGAACATGATCCTCTTCGAGGCCCTGCGCCGCCGGGCCTCCGACATCCACGTCCACCCGATGGAGAACAAGCTCGTCATCCGCCTGCGCATCGACGGCATGCTGGTGGACGCCTTCCAGCCCCCGCTCTCGCTCGCCCCCGCCATCAGCTCGCGTCTCAAGGTCATGACCGAGCTCGACATCGCCAACCGCCACTCCCCCCAGGACGGCCACGCGACGGTGCGGGTGGGCAACCGCAAGATCGACATCCGCCTCTCGGTCATCCCCACGGTCTTCGGCGAGCGCGTCGTGCTGCGCCTGCTCGACCAGAGCCAGACCCGCCTCTCCCTCGACGAGGTCGGCATGAGCAAGGCCATGCAGGGAGAGTTCGTCGAGCTCGTCGCCCGCAACACGGGCATGATCCTCGTCACCGGCCCCACCGGCTCGGGAAAGACCACCACCCTCTACGGCGGCCTGGGCAAGATCGACCGCTCCGCCCGCAACGTCATGACCATCGAGGACCCCGTCGAGTACCACCTCGAGGGCATCAGCCAGACCCAGGTCAACGTCAAGCGCGGCGTGACCTTCGCCGCCGGCCTTCGCGCCCTGCTCCGCCAGGACCCGGACGTCATCCTCGTGGGCGAGATCCGCGACAAGGAGACCGGCCAGCTCGCCGTGCAGGCCTCCCTCACCGGCCACCTCGTGCTCGCCACGCTGCACACCAACGACGCCCCCACGGCGATCGCCCGCCTCATCGACATCGGCATCGAGCCCTACCTGGTCACCTCCACGCTGCTGGCCGCGATGGCCCAGCGCCTGCTCCGCCGAACCTGCCAGGTCTGCAAGGGCACCGGCGAGGGCAACGCCACGGGCTTCTACGCGGGCAAGTGCGAGAAGTGCTACGGCGCACGCTACTTCGGGCGAATCGCCGTCTACGAGATCATGAAGATGAACGACGACCTGCGCCGCCTCACGGCCCAGAACGCCGACGCGGTCTCCATCGCCGACACCGCCAAGCGGCTCGGCATGCGCACCATGACCGACGACGCCAACGACAAGGTGAAGCTCGGCCTGACGGACCAGAGCGAGATCCTGCGCGTGCTGTACTGATCGGCCAGAGGCACGCACGACCGTGGCTTTGTCGCTCGGGTTTTCCCGGGCAGTCCGGGCATTCCCAACCCCTCGACTGGTCCCGCGAGCCTCGTCGGGTATCTTGAAATGCTGGATTCCTGCGTCCAACTCGCGCCGCGCTCCGGTGCGGCACCCATTGTTCCGACATCACTTCACCCATGACCAAGCTCGCCACCATCGGTGCGATCGTCGTCGCAACGCTCCTGAGCGGGGCGAACGCCGGTGCGCAGACCGCGCTTTTTTCGGACCAGACCGCCGCCGCCGGGCTGATCGCCGTTCACACCACCGCCCCGCTGGTGGACCAGTCGCTGCCGGTCATGACGGGCGGGGTCGCCGTGGGCGACTTCAACAACGACGGGTGGCAGGACGTGTTCGTGCTCGGCGGGCCCGGCGCGCCGGACAAGCTCTTCATCAACAACCACAACGGCACGTTCACCGATCGCGCGCCGGAGTGGGGCGTCGCCCGCACGCACTGGGGCTACGGGATCGCCGTCGGAGACTACGACAACGACGGCCGGCTGGACATGTTCATCACCAGCGGCGGCGCCGACGGCACCCAGTGCCGCCACCTGCTGTACCACAACAACGCCAACGGCACCTTCTCGGAGGGGGCCCTCGACGCGGGCGTGCAGTGGACCACGGAACTGGGGTACGACGGCTTCGGCGCCGCCTGGGGCGACTACGACCTGGACGGGCGGCTGGACCTGGCGGTCACGGGGTGGCGGATGAACTACGGCGGCAATCGCCTCTACCACAACAACGGGGACGGCACGTTCTCCGACGCCACGGCCGCGCTGGGGACCAGCATGCTCGGCGTCGAGGGGTTCTCCCCCCGCTTCGTGGACATGAACGGCGACCGGTACCCCGAACTGCTCTGGGTCGCCGACTTCCAATCCACCAGGTACTTCGTCAACAACACCGACGGCACGTTCACCGACACCACCGCGGCCTCGGGCGTCGGGCTCGAGGGCAACGGCATGGGGAGCACGATCGGGGACTTCAACAACGACGGCCGGCCGGACTGGTACGTCACGGCGATCTACCTGCCCAACCCGCCCACCGGCGTGCCGTGGACGGGAAACCACCTCTACATCAACAACGGGTCGCACCAGTACACCGAGGTCGGCGCGCCCATGGGCGTGCGCCAGGGCGGGTGGGGATGGGGAACCGTCGCCGTCGATACCCGCAACATCGGCCGCCAGGACCTCATCGCGACCAACGGGTGGCCGCAGGAACTCCTCGGCCCCCAATGGCTGCAGGACCCCACCCGCGTCTTCGCCAACAGCGGGGCCGCGTCGTTCGCCGACGAGGCCCCCGGGTGCGGCATCACGCACACCGGGCAGGGGCGGGGCATGGTGAACTTCGACTACAACAACGACGGCGCGCAGGACATCATCATCGCCACCAACGCGGGCCCCCTGACGCTCTACCGAAACGAGCGCACCGGCCCGGGGGCGAACTACCTGCGCGTGTTTCTCACCACCCTCGCCACGCCGAGCCGAAACCTGGCCCCGAACGGCTACGGCGCCCACGTCGTGGCCACCGCCGGCGACGCCATCCAGCACCGCTGGATCTGCGGCGGATCGAACTATCTCAGCCAGAGCGAACTCTCGGCCCACTTCGGGCTCGGCACCGCGCCGACGGTCTCGCGGCTGCGCGTCGAATGGCCCGACGGGACCGTCACGCTCCGGTCGAATCTGCCCGCGAATCAGACGCTGACGATCAGCTCCTGCGGACCCGATTGGAACGGCGACGGCACGCTGGGCGTGCAGGACATCTTCGACTTCCTCAACGCGTGGTTCGCCGGGGGCGGGGACTACAACGCCTCGGGCACGACGGCGATCGAGGACATCTTCGACTTCCTCAACGCGTGGTTCGCCGGCTGCTCGTGATCGATCGGGCCGGGACGGGCTACTCCCGCGGCGCGGGAAGGTGGAACCTCGCCACCAGCGCCGTCGGGATCGGCGGATAGACCATCTCCATCCGGTGGGCGACAAACTCGTCGGGCGAGAAGCCCAGCCGGGCGCAGCACCGCTCGACCATCCGCGGATACCACGGCAGGTGCGGCGTGACGGACCCGGCCGCGCCCGGGCCCAGGCGACGCACCGATGCCTCGATCGGCAAGGCCTCGTTCTCGATCTCGTCCTCGTTGTAGCCGTGGGGACGCGTCAGGCGGTCCACCAGCAGCACGCGCGGCGGACCCGACATGTCCAGCGACTTGTGCACGAACGTATCGAGCATCACGCGCTCGACGGGCGTGTCCATGACCACCAGCGCGCCGGCCGTCCGACACTCGGGCGTCTGCCGGGCCGTGAAGATGCGCCGGTGGATGGCCCCGAACACCACCGTGGTCGGCGCCCCGTGGCCGTCGGCCATCACGGGCAGCTCGTGGCGCGTCGCCCGCTGGGTCTGCTCCACGCGGATGTTCAGGTTGGCGGGGCTGCAGAACTCCCGCATGAGCGGGAGCGAGCTCCCGTTGGCCCCCTGCTCGTCCACCGGCTCTTCGCGCGGGGCGTCGGCCGCGCCGGTGTCGGTGTACACGGCCTTGTAGGACATGGGCCAGGGCACCTGCCGGAGCCTGCGGAACCCGGAGTACCCCGCGATATCCGTCTGGTCCAGGTGGGTCGGGTCGCCGACGCTGGGCGTGATGAAGATCGTCCGAAAGCGGACCTCGGCCCGGACGCCCCACACGGCGCACCCCCCCTCGAACATGGCCCGACGGGCCCCCTCAAGGTCCAGCGACGTGCTCGAGTGCCCCGCGTTGGCCAGCAGAATCTCGACGGTCTTGCGATCCCCGGAGTGCTCGGAAACCACCGTGTGGAAGGCCCGCACCGCCACCCGGGCGGAGTTGAGCGTCTCCTCGTCCACCCCGCGCGCCCGGCAGGCCTCGATCAGGCGATCCATGCCCACTTGCCCGGGAAGGTTCGACGCGGCGGTCACGTCGTCCTGGGCCCACACGACCCGGGAAATCCGCCACACCAGGCCCCGGTTGATGTTCAGAACACGGGCGGTTTCTCGCGTCTTTGTGGTGTCCACATCGGCGGCCGCGAGGGTCGCCGCAAGCGCGGCCCGGGCTTGGTGTACCGCGTGCCGAATGGTCTCGATGGAGCCACTGCTGGCGAGCTCGCCGGAGCCTCTCTCGGTCGATTTATCTGTTAGTATTTTATCCGGCATTTTCACTCTCTACTCAGTATACAGGATGCCCACAAACCACTGACAAGCCAGCATGCTAGGCCGAATTGACACAAGATATGTCATTTATGACGACATTTGTGTTGGCAGGGGTTGGGTTTGGTGGTACTTTTGCACTGCGTCGAGTTCTTTGGAGAATTTTGTACCCGGGCGAAAGCCCACCCCCGAGACGGGGTCGAACAGAGGAGAGAGTGATGAAGCGTTCTATTTCCATGAGTGTCTTGACGGCGGCCAGCATGGTCGCGAGCGTCGGTCTGGCGACCTCCGCTCGCGCCATCGATGTGGGGCCCACAAACGTGTACCTCTGGACCAGCCATGACTACGGCGCGGGCGCGGGCAATGCCCCCGGCGCTGTGGGCTACAACGGCGGGGCCACCCCGACGTGGGCCTGGCAGGCCTCCTCCATGGCGACCCAGCCGTGGATCGACAGCAACGGGCGCATCTATTTCAGCGGCACGTTCCGCTCAACGCCCCCCATCGGCGCCATGACCGCCACCACCAACGTCAACGGCATCTTCACCGCCAGCAGCGGGATCAACAACTCCCCCGATGTCGCCCCCTTCATGACCTTCGTCACCGGCCAGAACGACCCGGCCACGGGCGCGAAGATCGGCAACAACGCCATGAGCAGCGGCAACCAGAGCCTCGGCGGCTCCTCGGCCCTGCGCGTCTCCGGCAGCGGCGTGGTCGGCCTCGGCCTGCAGATCGGCAATCCGCTCGCGGACCCCGGCGTGGGCACGGTCTCCGAGTCCACCTCCGGCAGCGGCGTCGGCGCGACCCTGCAGAACAACACCCAGCTCTACACCGGTTCGTTCGGCTCGCAGGCGGTCGCCGCCCGCCAGTCGCGCGTCATCTCGACCCCGACCAGCAACGACTGGACCGTCGCCTCCGGCACCACCGACTACAACGACATCACCAACTTCCGCACCGCCCCGTCCTCCCAGAACAGCGACCTCAACTCCTCGGGCACCTGGCTGGTCCCCATCGCCTTCGCCACCGTCGGGCCCAACCCCGCCAGCGCGCCGACGAGCGCGACGGCAAGCGTGGCCGCGACGAGCGGAAACAACACGGCCCTGGCGACGATCGGCTCCACCGGCACCACGACCATCATCGCCCGCGCGGGCGACCTGCCCTTCGGCGCCGGCGGCCCACAGTTCAAGGGCAGCAACAACGGCGTCGGCGGCTTCTACATGAAGATGAACCGCAACGGCCAGGTCGCCTACGACGCGTCCTTCCTGAACGTCGGCACCACCGGCAACCCCGGCCCCGGCGGCATCACCTCCGCCAACGACTCCTCCGCCTGGATCTACACCCCCGGCGCGGGCACCCGCGACACGCAGAACTCCCTGGTCTACGGCGAAGGCCTCAACGTCCCGACCCATATCGACCCGATCAGCGGCCTCTCCACCAGCGCCGGCACGGCCACCTTCTCCGGCAGCGCCACCAGCGGCGGCATCGGCGGCGGTTTCTCCAACGCCGGCTGGATCTACTCCGCCAACGGCACGGGCGGCGACACCGTCTCCTCCGGCGGCGGCGCGGCCGGGCAGAACGACCAGTTCGTCATGATCTCCACGGCCGCGGGCGGCCTGACCCCCACGTGGGTGCAGCGTCGCAACGACATCGCCCCCGGCTTCACCGCGGGCAGCAACGTCCACATGGGTGGCGTGAACGCCAGCAGCCTGCACATGAACAACAACGGCATGGTGGCCTTCCCCGGCGGTCTGCAGAGCACCAGCACGGGCGCGGTGCAGCCGTCGGTCGCGATGGACATCGACTTCTTCGGCGACGGCTCGGTCCTTACGCCCGGCGTCGTGGGCAACGACTACGCCGTCTTCGCCGGCATGCCCGGCCTGACGGGGTCCACGGGCCTGAAGGCCATCGCCCGCAAGGGTGATATCGCCCCGGGCTTCGGCGGCACCCTCCGCATCGCCTTCGACGGCAGCACCCCCAACCCCGCGCTCAACAACAACGGGGACGTGGTGTTCGGCTCGACCCTGACCCAGTACGCCCCGGGAACCGTTCTCGGCGTGGTCGGCCAGCAGCCGCCGTCGGACTCGGGAGCATTCATCAACGTGCTCTGGGCCTACAACGCCTCGTCCTACGGGCTGGTGCCGCTGCTCTACACGGGCCAGGCCATCGAGGTTGAGACGGGCGTGTTCAAGTACGTGAACCAGTTCCAGCAGGGCACGGCGGCCAACGGCGACGGCGGGGTGATGAACCTCAACGACGCCGGGCAGCTCGTCGTGTGGGTGCGTCTGGCCGACTCGCCCGATCCGCTGGCCAGCGCCACCAGCACCTCGTACATCGTTCTGCAGGTTCCCTCGGCGGGCACGGGCTCGCTGGGCCTGCTCGGCCTGGCCGCGATGGCCCGTCGCCGTCGTCGCCGGTAATCGAATCGCTTCCTCCCGCGTTCCGGGTGCCGAAAGGCGCCCGGACGCATTCGAGTCCTCTCTCAGACCCCCCGATCCCCCGACACGGAGGCCCGCCATGAACCGCTGTATGCACGGATGTCTTTGCCTGCTCGCCACGCTGGTGATGTGTACCGCCGCGATGGCCCAGCCGAAACTGATCCTCACGGGCCTGGGCAGCGACCTGTCCAACGACGGCAACACCACCCTCGGCACCATCCTCGACGAGAACGTGTACGCGCGGGTGACCGCCTACACCCGCGGCGCGCCCACCGGCACCTTTCTGGGCCCGGTGATCCGCGGCTACGACGGCGCCCTGAAAATGTCGGACCTCGGCGGCCCGGCGTTCTATCTGAGCGCCGGGCTCTACAACGGTTTCTACGGCACGACGCCCTGGCCGCAGTCCAACCCCGGCCTGTTCGGCAACTACGTCGGCACCCGCCCGTGCTGCAACGGCACGACCTGCGTGGTCATGGACGCCTCGCAGTGCCTCCCGCCGAACTATTCCATGCCGAACACGTCTTCCTGCAGCCCCAATCCCTGCCCCACGACGCCGCCGACGCTCGGCGGCTGCTGCAACGCCCTCTCGGGCGTCTGCCTGACGGTGCCCAAGTCCTCGTGCGTGAGCCCGAACTACTGGATCGGCGGTGACCTGACCTGCGGCAACTACCCCTGCAGCCACGGCCACAACCTGCCCTTCCGCTACGACTCGTCCACCGACTCGTGGACCAACTGCGGCGGAATCCCCAACAACACCGGCGGGCCCGGCCTCGGCGCCAGCAAGTGCGACGCTGGCATCGCCACGCCCTACGGCATCTCCTCCACCGGCCAGTTCATCGTGGGCGGATCGTGGTACGGCGCGTTCGGCACGACGGGGTGCTCCACCCGCGGCTTCGTCTACAACGCCGCCGACGGCACCACGCAGATGCTCCCCCTCATCGGGACCGGCGCCGGCTGCCAGAACTTCTCGCAGGCCTGGGACGTCTCCGCCGACGGCAACTACGTCCTCGGACGCGACACCCACGCCACGACCGACCCCGCCGGCGCCCCGCTCTCCTGCAACTCCACCTGCCTGGCTCTGTGGGAGCGTGACACCGCGTCGGGCCAGTTCTTCCTCCCCCGCCCCGTCCGGGCCTGCTGCAACGGCGGCACCTGCACCCTGGTGGACCCCGCCACGTGCACCGGCACGAGCGTGGCCCTCTTCGACACCACCTGCACGGCCAACCCCTGTCCCCCCGTTCCCAACCCCCCGGCCTCCGGCGCGTGCTGCAACGCCGATTCGCTGAGCTGCAAGATCTCCGACAAGACGGCCTGCGGCGCGGCCAACTTCTGGATCGGCAACGGCGTCTGCTCGCCCCGCAACCCCTGCCTGCCCGCCACCGAGATCCTCCTCGACACGTACGGCGCCGGCTCCCTGACGGGCGCGGTGATGACGCGCCTGGGCACCATCGTGGCCGCACCGCTCAGCAGCGGCGCCGCGACCTACGACCTGAGCGACAGCACCCAGAACGGCGCCCTCTGCCGCTACGTGCGCAACCCCTCCACCGGCGTGTGGGTGCGCACGGTGCTCGGCTTCGCGGACCCCGCCTCCGCGGGCAACCCCATGGTGCCCCGCGCCATCTCCGACGACGGCAACACGATCATCGGCGTTTCGCAGCCCCCGTTCAGCTCGGGCCTCCCGGCCGTGCAGTTCATCTGGAAGCCGACGCTCAACGGCGGCGTGCCGATGGAGTTCGGCGCGTACCTGCAGAGCCTCAACGGCGGCCAGCCCTTCCCGTCCACGGGCGGCATCGGCATGGGCGGCGCGCTCAGCGCCGACGGCAACGCGCTGCTGGTCTCCTGGGGCGGGCCCGGGCCCGAGGCCTGCCCGGTCAACACCGGCCTGACCGACCTGAGCCGCGGCGGAGTCCTGTACCTCGACGGCTCGAGCATCCCCTGCCAGCCGCCGGTGATCTTCGGCGGGCCCTACGACAAGGCCCAGCTCGAGTACAGCCGATTCGGCATGGTCGGCAACGTCTTCTTCGCCGGCTCCTTCCCGATCACCGCCCAGTGGCAGCACGAGGAACCGTCGTTCAGCAACAACTGGGTGGACATGCAGGACTCCTGCGGCCAGTTCACTCTGGACAACACCTGGACCTACGAGGGCACGCACGGGTACCAGCTGCGCGTGAACATGCTCGCCGACTCGGCCGCCCGCGACGGGCGCTTCCGCGTCGTGCTCACCAACTCCTGCGGCTCGGCCACCAGCGCGGTGGCGAACATGGCGGCCGTGATCGGGGCCTGCTGCTACTACGACATCAACACCGGCGGCACCTCCTGCCTGGCCGTGATGGGCACCCGCTGCACCAGCAGCGTGCCCTTCGGCCTGGCGGGCGTGTACCTCGGCGACGGCACGGCGTGCGCCCCCTCGGGCCCGTGCGACAGCGTCATCGGCGCCTGCTGCTTCTTCGGCGGCGGCGTCCAGTGCGTCGCGGACATCTCGACCCACTGCGAACTCTCCATCGCCGGCGGCGGCCTCGGCGGCGTCTTCCGCGGGCCCACGACCACCTGCGCGGCGGACCCGACGTGCGCGACGGTCTCCGGCGCGTGCTGCTACTCCTTCGACGGCCTCTCCTCGGTCCAATGCACGGTGGAACTCACCACCCGCTGCACCCAGTCGCCGACCATCGGCGGTTTCGGCGGCGCCTACTCGGGCCACCAGGTCGCCTGCGCCCCGGGCGACTCCTGCCCCACGAGCACGGCGGGCGTGGGCGCCTGCTGCTTCAACGCGACGGCGACCACGGACGTCTTGTGCGCCGTGCACATCTCCTCCCACTGCACCTCCACCTACTTCCAGGGCGGCCTGCAGGGCCAGTACCGCGGCGACGGCACCACGTGCAGCGCCAACATCTGCAAGCCCGGTCCGTTCGGACTGGCCGCCCAGATGGGCGCCTGCGTCTTCACCGATCCCAACTTCCCGGCCTCCGGGCCCCTGTGCATCATCACCTACAAGGTCAACTGCGACAACTACCCCAACGGCTCCAACGACGCCAACACGGGCCCCTTCAACACCGGCCTCGGCGGCAACTTCTACGTCAACACCTGCTGCGGACCCTCCTCCTCGCCCCCGATCTCCGGGTGCAGCACCAGCCCCAACATCACCCCGTCGCTCGGCGCGTGCATCCACACGCCCCTCGACAACTCCACGCCCGCCGCCTGCACCGTGCAGGTGCGCCCGACACGCTGCACCCGCAAGTACAACCAGGGTGGCCTGTTCGGCACGTGGGTCGCCAACACCGCCTCGTGCTCCCCCGCGGTCTTCACGGCCAACGCCGGGGCCTGCTGCTACACCACCGCCGCCTCGGCCTGCCCCGTCTGCACCATCCAGCCCATCGACCGCTGCACCACCACCAACAACGGCGGCCTCAGCGGCGTCTACTCCGGAAACGGCACGGTCTGCGAGCCCACGATCGGGTGCCCGCCCCAGTGGGGCGCGTGCTGCACGGTCAACGGCGCCAACTTCACCTGCGCCGTCGTGGCCCGCTCGGCCTGCACCGGCACCCTCTTCGGCCTCGACCTCCGCTCCTGCGAGGTCGCCTTCTGCCCCACGGCCGTCTCCCCGGCGCCCTCCGGCGCCTGCTGCAACGCGACCTCGCTCTCGTGCACGGTGGGCGTGCAGGCGGCGTGCACCGCCCCCAACTTCTGGATCTACAACGCCGCCTGCACCGCGGTCAACGCCTGCACCCAGCCCGGCATCGGCGCCTGCTGCGTGGGCACCTTCTGCAGCGTGACCTGCCAGGAGGAGTGCGTCAACACCTCCGGCATCCCCCAGGGCGCCGGCACGGCCTGCTCTCCCACGGATCCGTGCGCGGCTCCCGCGGGCGTGTGCTGCCGCGGGTCCACCTGCTCCACGGCCTTCGCCAATGCCGCGGCCTGTGCCGCGGCTCTGGACACGACCTCGGGCACCGTGCTCTCGAAGTTCGTCCCCGGCTCGGCGATCTGCAACACCCCGGTGACCACGCCGGGCTCGCTGGGCAACACCACCAGCCCCTGCTGCTACGCCAACTACAACCACAACGCCTCGCTCGAAGTGCAGGACATCTTCGACTTCCTCAACGACTGGTTCGCGGGCAAGAAGGGGGCGCTCGTCGGCGGCGACGGCACCTCCGGCACCCTCTCGGTCCAGAACATCTTCGACTTCCTGAACTCCTGGTTCGCGGGAGGCTGCAACTAGGCCCCCCACCTTCCACGGCGGGCGGAGCCGCCGTGCCGCACGGCCGCTCCGCTCGCCCTTCTTTCGACCACCTTTCGGGTCCTCGGACCCCTCTCGAAGGCCCGGGACCAAACGCCCGGGCCTTTCTTGTCCAGCCACCCGCGGCCGCGCGGCCGGTCGCACCCGTCGAAAGGGCCCGCCATGCGCACTCGTTCCTCCGGCCAGACCGGCTTCACGCTCATCGAACTGCTGGTGGTGATCGCGATCATCGCCCTCCTGGTGGGGATCCTGCTGCCCGCGCTGGGCAACGCCCGCCTGGCCGGCTGGAGGGCGGTGTCGCTGAGCAACATCCGCCAGATCACCGTCGCGGCGCACTCATATCGGGACGACAACAAGCAGTACATGCCGCTGACGCTCACATACCAGCGGGGATCGACGCCCTCGTCCACCTCCGGTGCGCTGGTCGGGTGGGCCACGTGGCAGTACGGGGGCAAGAACAACCACGGCGACTGGGCGTCGATCGCGGGGGGAGGGTGGGACGTGGAGGCCGCGGACCGCCCGCTCAACCCGTACCTGTACCCGACGCTGGACATCTACGCCCCGCCCGCGCCGCTGCGGCTGCCGGCGCAGGACCCGTCGCGCCAGAGCCTGCGGATGGACGTGTTCAAGGACCCGGCCGAGCGCGTGAGCTACGAGCGGAGCAACGATGTCCGGGTGAATCCGACCCAGTCGCCGCTCTCGGCCTACGACGACGTGGGCACCTCGTACATGTTCAACATCAAGTGGTGGGACCAGGTCTACTCGCTCGGGACCGTCAAGGCGTTCGCGCTCGGGTGCGACCGGATGCGCCTGGCGGACACGTTCGTGCCCTCCCGGTTCGTGTGGCTCAACGACCAGTTCGCCGACATCGTGGTCAACAACTACAGCCCCTCCTTCAAGCTCAAGAACAGCTACAAGGACATCAACAAGTCGGTCATGGGCTTCCTCGACGGGCACGCCAACTACCTGGCCGTCAAGCCGGGCTGGAACGAGCCCGGCGCGCTGAGCAACTCCGACTACACCTTCATCTTCGACGACCTCCGGCGCTGAGCCGCTACTTCCCCCGCGGGCCCATCCGCCGGTCGAGCTGCCACATCTGCACCGCGCTCCACGCCAGCGCCAGCGCGGCGATCGCCAGCGGCGTGGCGAACGAGCCCGTCACCCAGTACAACGCCATTCCGGCGAACTGGAACACCTTCCCGCGGACGCCCACCAGCGTCGCGTGGATCGCCACGTACTGCGGCACCTTCTCCGGCGTGGGAGCCAGCGAGACCGGGCCCAGCATCCAGCCCACGTTCGCCCCCGAGTGCGCCACCCCGTACACGACGCTGGTGATGAGCAGCTGCCTCGCGTCGCCCGAGAGCATCAGCCCGATGGGATAGAGCGTCAGCAGCAGGAACGAGAGCCCGGTCGTGCGCACGGCCCCGATGCGGTCCATCAGCATGCCGGCGGGATAGATCATCACGGCCAGCGCCACCCAGTACGCCACGTGCGTGGACTCGGCGATCGACTCGTACGACAGACGCAGCTTGTCGGTCACCAGCAGCGGCAGCAGCGCGTAGCAGATCATCCACCCCACCCCATACGTCATGAAACTCGCCTCGTAGCGGGCGAAGATCGGGTCCTCCGCCAGCACCTCCCGCGCGTGCGTGATCGGCTCGGTCACGCGCTTCCACATCGAGCGCGTGTCGGCCGAGGCGTCGTGCACCCGGGCCGACGAGTGCCCGCTCGCGTGCGAGAGAAGCATGAACATCCCCGCGCCGAGGAGTTGCAGCGCGGCCGTCACCGGGTAGATGACCCGATAGGCATCCGGGTGACCGTCGAGCGAGTGCCCCGCGAACCACCCCGCCGCCGCCCCGATGACCATCGAGGAGCCCCACACCAGCGAGTAGATCCGCCCCCGGATCGCCGCGGGATACAGCGCTCGGTACAGGTCGCCCGTGGCCGGATGCAGGCCCGCGCCCCCCACGCACATGATCAGGTACGGGATCACCAGGAACGTGTAGTTGTCCGCAAACGCGATCAGCGCCGCCGGAGCGCACGCCACCAGCCAGAACAGAAGCATGTACATCGCGAACGACCGCCGACGGAACAGGTCGTTCCAGAAGATCGAGAGCGTGAAGAAGACCGTCGGGGCCGCCGTGATGACCAGCGTCTGCCAGTCCGCCGCCTTGAAGTGCTTCTTGGCGAGGATCGGCGTGATGAACACCACCGACATCCACACCGACTGCACCAGCGAGGACGCCGCGATGTGCACCGGAACCACCCAGGCGGCCCGCGCCGGGGTCGGCGCGCCGATGACCGACGAAATCGGCGCCGGGAGGATGGGTGGAGGAGTGCTGGACACGAGCGCCCCCCACGCTCGGGAGGGAGGGAGCCTATGCGTATTGACTGTTTTCGATATGCCCTTTCCTGACCGGCAGCAGGATCGACTGGGTTTTCGGACTCGCGCCTCGTGAAGGGGTGCCGGCCCGCACAGGCGTCATAACCGAAAAATCCCACACATTTCCCCCATTGTGGTGGCTATGTCGAGCGGCCACTGTACCTTCCCAGGGGTCTGGTCCTCTCTCCCCCCTTTTCAGGTCATCGGAAGGAATCGGTCATGAAGACTCTCATCGGACTCCCCTGCGCCGTGGTCGCACTGGCCGCGGGTTTGGCCCAAGCCCAGACGCTGGTTCAGTCGGACTGGGAAGCCCCGCTCTGGTCCGTGGGGGCGGTGAGCGGCCAGAACGGCTGGACCAACTTCAACTCGACGCTCGGCCACCAGGTCGTCACCGCGTCCTCGGCGAGCATCCTGGCCCGCAGCGGCGTGAACGTCGAGCGCAGCCTGACCAGCGCCACCAGCGGGCTGGAGCGCGACGCGTACCTGGACATCACCGCCGGCTGGGCCACCCGCACCGACGGCAGCACGCTGGCGGTGGAACTCTGGGTCTACCTGCCCGCCACGAGCACGAGCGGCGGCCTGCACGGGGTGGACGTGTTCAGCTCGATGGGCGTGCCCGGGGCGTTCTTCGTCTCGTCGTTCGACGGAAAAGTGGTCGCGACCGACGCGCAGCTGAACCTCCTCGACACCGGCGTGACGGTGTCGCGGGACACGTGGACCAGGTTCAACTACTACCTGAACTTCACCGACGGCTCGGCCGCGCTGTACGTGGACGGCGCCTACGTGTACGGCAGCGCGTTCGACAACACGACACACATCAACCTGACCGACGTGGACATCGCCAACATCAGCCAGGGCACGGGCGGCTCGACGGCGTACACCGACGACTTCTCCGTGCGCGTGATCCCCGGGCCGGGGGCGCTGACGCTGGCGGGACTCGGCGGGCTGGTGCTGGCTCGCCGGCGCCGCTGATCGCCGCCGTTGGGCGCGTGCTCAAAACTCCGCCTGCCCCGGCGCCCGCGGGAACGGGATCACATCCCGGATGTTCTGCATCCCCGTGATGAACTGCACGATCCGCTCGAAGCCCAGGCCGAAGCCCGCGTGCGGCACCGTGCCGTACCGCCGCAGGTCGCGGTACCACCAGTAGTCGTCCTTGTTGAGGTTCATCTCTTCGAGCCGCGCATCGAGCTTGTCCAGCCGCTCCTCGCGCTGGCTCCCCCCGATGATCTCGCCGATGCCCGGGCAGAGCACGTCCATCGCGCTCACCGTCTGCCGATCCGGCTCGCACCCGTCGTCCAGGCGCATGTAGAACGCCTTGATCCCCTTGGGATAGTTCGTCAGGATCACCGGCTGCTTGAAGTGCTCCTCGGTCAGGAACCGCTCGTGCTCGGATTGCAGGTCGCTCCCCCACCTCACCGGGAACTCGAAGGTCTTCCCCTTCCTGATCGCATCCTCCAGCACCGCGATGCCGTCGGTATACGTCACGCGCAGGAACGGCTTGTCCACGATCATCCTCAGCCGCTCCACCGCGGTCTTCTCGATCCGCTCGGCGAAGAACTTCATGTCGTCGGCCCGCTCCTCCAGCACCGTCCTGAACAGGTGCTTGAGCAGGTCCTCGGCCAGCTGCGCATCGGCCGCGAGATCGGCGAAGGCGATCTCCGGCTCGATCATCCAGAACTCGGCCAGGTGTCGCGCCGTGTTGGAGTTCTCGGCCCGAAACGTCGGCCCGAACGTGTACACGCGGCTGAGGGCCATGCAGTACGTCTCGACGTTGAGCTGCCCGCTCACGGTCAGGTGCGCCTCCTTGCCGAAGAAGTCGCCCGAGTGATCGACCTGCCCATAGGTCCACGGCGGCATGTTCGCCTTCGCGGCGAGGTCCTTGCAGTGCTCCTTCGCCTCGGCCCGCTGAGCCTCTTTATCCACGCGCGGCAGCGGCCGCATCGTGTCCAGCGTGCTCACCCTGAACATCTGCCCCGCCCCCTCGCAGTCGCTCGCGGTGATGATCGGCGTGTGCACGTAGTAGAAGCCCCGCTCGTGAAAGAACCGATGCACCGCCATCGCCAGGCAGTGCCGCACCCGCGCCACCGCTCCGAACGTGTTGGTCCTCGCCCGCAGGTGCGCCACCTCGCGCAGATACTCGAACGAGTGCGGCTTGGGCTGGATCGGGTAGTGGTCCGGATCGTCCACCCACCCGACCACGCGCACCGCCGACGCGCCGATCTCGTTGCCCCCCTTGGGGTTCTGCACGATCACCCCGTCGCACTCCACCGCGCACCCCGTCGTGAGTTTGGCAACCTCGCCCGCGTAGTTTGAGAGGTCCCCCTTGGCGACGACCTGGATGGTGTCGAAGCAGGACCCATCGTGCAGGGCGATGAACGAAAGCCCCCCATCGGCCTTGGAATCCCGCCGGGTGCGGACCCACCCCTTCACGGTCACGTCCGCCCCCACGGGGGCCCTCAGAGCCTCGGTCACGCGCAGCCAAGCCATACACACACCTCCAAATGGGCGGGAAGAGGGCGATGGTAGAGCCGCAGGGTGCGAACAAACGCCGCTCTTCGCGCCGACGGCCCGGAAGCCCGCAAGAACACCGAACAGAATGAGAATGGTCTTAGAAGATATGTGGTAAACTCCGGGTATGAACACTCAGCGATCCACGTTTCTCCGTGCGTTCACGCTGATCGAGTTGCTCGTAGTGATCGCGATCATCGCGCTGCTCATTGCCATCCTGCTGCCGGCGCTGGGCAAGGCCCGCGAGGCGGGGCGCACCGTCAAGTGCATGGTCAACATGAAGCAGATCGGCACGGGTCTGAACGTCTATGCGAACGACTACAAGGGCCAGATCTGGGAGACCGGCACGGATGTTCCCCAGCCGCGCACATGGTACGTGCAGGCCCAGAATCCCCTGCTGGCCGCGACCGTGCAGACGGGGACAAACCCGGTTATCCCCGGACCGGCGTTCGGCTATCTGAGCGACGTGGACAAGATCTTCGAGTGCCCGACGAATCAGCGCAAGACGCCGACCAGGTCGTTGTACAACCTGACCGATCCCTACTGGCAGTCGGGGGCGGGGCTACTGCAGGCACAGTTGTTCTCCATGTTCCTGTCTCCCCGTGCGATCAACTTTGACTACACGATGAACACCGGCGCAAGCGGTTGCAAAATCGACACCGACTCTCAGTTCTGCTACGACACCGCGAACGTCGCGCGGGGAACGCAGACCGCTCGAACTCAACCAGCCCCCGCCACAACGAAGTACCTCACGGGGTGCCCCGTCTTCGTTGAGGAAGAAACCAAATACTACAACTCCGACAACCCGGACGGAATGTGGAGCAACTGGGATCGCGTCTCCACGCGGCACGCACGCAAGGGACACATCCTGTACATGAACGGTCATGTGGAACTGCCCCAACTGCCCCATAGCGGGACGCCGGATGCCGAACCGACGTCTCCGGAGCTCACCGGCAACGACATCTTCACGCGAGCCAAGCCCGGCCGGTGGTATCAGATGTCGCCGAGCTTCTCGGGCAATCCGACCAACCCGAACTACCGCGGGTATGGCTGGGTGAACTCGCCCAAGTAGTCACCCATCACCGCGGCCGGCCCAGCACAAACACGCTCGCCCCATGCGGGGCGAGCGTTTTCATTGGGCGATAATCCCTGAACGACCCATCGGCCCCGAAATCCAGCATCGCCCCGCGGCACTCCCCCTCGATCGGCTCGCGGGCGACATCCCACGGCAGGTACTTCTCCCGCAGCGGCGACCCGGCGCACGCGAGCGTGAAGTCCGTCGCGGGAGCAGCGCCGGCATTGATGACCACCAGCACCGGCCGCTCGCCCGTCCGCACAAACGCGTACACCGCCGGGTCCGAGCACACCACCGGGACCATCGCCCCCGAGGCGATCGCCGGGTACTCCGCCCGCAGGCCGATCAACTTCCGGTAGTACCAGAGCAGCGAGCCGCGATCGCCGGCTTCGCTCCGCACGTTCACCGACGGCGCGTCCGGCCCCAGCCCCTGCCACGGCGTGCCGCTGGTGAACCCCGCGCCGGCCGAGTCGTCCCAGCGCATCGGCCGCCGCAGGTGCTCGTCGGGCTTGTCCCCCGTCATCCCGATCTCCTCCCCGTAGTAGATGAACGGCACCCCCGGCCCCAGCAGCAGCAGCGCGGCCGCCGTCCGCATCGCCCCCGCGTCCCCCCTGAGTTGCGTCAGCACCCGCGTCTGATCGTGGTTGGTCAGGAATCGCCCATATTGATTCGGCGGATAGCAGCGCAGCACCCGGGCCTGGGCCTCGATCACGGGCCTGGCCAGTCCGGTTCGCGCCGTCTCGACCATGGCCGACGCGAGGTCGAACTCGAAGGTCATGTCGAGTTGATCGCCCACGTACGTGGACGCGATCTCCGAGGACGTCCAGACCTCGCCGATGGACATGGCCCGCGGGTTGGCCGCGCGGCAGCGGGCGTGGAACCGCTTGAGCCAGGCGTGCGTCTCGGGCGTGTTCTCCTGCACCCTTCCATCCTCGACAAGGTGCCGGATGGCGTCGAGGCGGTAGCCGTCGGCGTTGATCCCGTGCCCGGGATCGATCCAGAAGTCCGCCACGCGCAGCATCTCCTCGCCCACGGCGGGCGTGCGGTAGTTCAGGTCCGGCATGGCCGGGCTGAAGAGGCCGTAGTACCACCGCCGGTTCTTGGCGAGGGTCGATCGGTGCCAGACCGTCTGCCCCCACGGGCCCTTCCATCCCGGGTCGGCATCCGACCAGATGAACCAGTCGTGCTTCGGGCTCTCGGGATCGGCGGCCTCGAGGAACCACGGGTGCCTGCTGGAGCAGTGGTTGAGGACCAGGTCGAGGATCACGGCGATGCCGCGTTTGTGGCACTCCTGCACGAGGCGCCGGAAATCGTCGAGCGTGCCGTACTGCGGGTTGATCCCGTAGTAGTCGGTCACGTCGTAGCCGTGGTACGACGGCGACGGGTTGATGGGCATGAGCCAAAGGCCCGTCACGCCCAGATCGGTGGTCGTCTTCGCGTCGCCGTCGTTGAGAGAGTCGAGCTTCCCGATCAGCCCGGGAATGTCGCCGATGCCGTCCCCGTCGTGGTCCTTGAACGAGCGGACGAACACCTCGTAGAAGACGCGATCGTTCCACCACCCGGCCCGCGGCGGCCCCTGCACGAAGCCGTCCGGCCCGACCGGTCGCAAGGGCGCGGCGGGCTGTGCCGGCGCAGCGGCCTCGGGCTGGGTCGTGGCCTGGGCACACCCTTGCTCGCAAACGGCCAATACCGCGAGCGTGCACACACCGATGGCGCGTGGAAAGGTCATGGTCGAGGATAGACGGAACCGGCGTAGCGCCTACTGGCGCGGGTTGTTGGCCCAGCCATAGGGCCGATTCCCCGCGATGCCCGGCCGCCAGTTGCTGGCGTTGCCGGTGTCGGTCGGCTCGAGGCGGATCCAGAACGAGCCGTTGGCGATGACGTACAGGTCGTTGCAGTCCAGATCGCGGGCGTCGCGCGTCGGGCCCGTCTGCCGGCTGGTGGGCTGCTTCCACGGCCCGGCGTGGCCCTCGAAGTACGCGACGTTGCCGGAGTTGTTGTGGCGGCGGGTGATCTGGTCCCCGTTGCCCCACAGGCCGTCGGTGATGCCCGAGTTGTTGAAGAACGCGTCCTCCTCGGTGTAGATCGGGATGCCCGACATGACCTTGAGCTGCGAGACCTGCTGCCCGCCCGAGACGGTGATCGGCGGCTTCGTGCCCGCGGCGATGATCTCCGGACGCTTGAGATACGCCACCTGGATCGGCGCGCCGAGCTTCACGCCCTGGAAGCGCCCGATCATCGTGTAATCAAAGTTCACCCCGAGCGGCTGCACCCCGTACTGGTCCGCGTCGGGCTGCAGGGGCGTGTTCGAGACCAGGTGCGTCGTGCCGTCCTTGCTCGCCCGCTTGTTCTTGGGGCACTCGGCGATCTTCCCCGCGTTGTTCACGTACTGATAGAACACCCCGGTCCCGTACGTCGGCTGGCCGCCCTGCAACTGGTACGGGGCCTTGCACCAGTCGAACTGCGGCCAGAGCTGGTCCTTGAAGTCGGCCGCGTACGCGTTGGCCGCGCGGGAAAACTGCCCGAGGTTGGACTGGCAGACCGTGTCGTACCCCGCCTCGCGGGCCTTGCCCAGCGCCGGCAGCAGGATGCCGATGAGCAGCGCGATGATCGCGATCACCACGAGCAACTCGATCAGCGTGAACGCGCCATTGGACCCGGCGATCGTGCGTGCGCGGCCTCGATGGAACATGGGCAACCCTCCGTCGAGCCCGCCCCGAGCGGCGAGACACCCGACATCATGAGATTACTCGACCAAGAGGGCCGGGGGCCTCAATTCCGGCTCATGGGCGGCCCGAGAGTCCCGAAACTCCCACGCAACCCGCCGGTCTGAACGCGGCTTCATGCCGCTCGCTCAGACCAGCGCGGCGTAGCCCCGAACCGTCTCGCGAAACGGGCGCGCCTCGAGGCCCAGATCCACCCTGGCCTTCGTCGGGTCGGCCGTGGTGTCGCAGGTCGCCATGATCGCCTGGCCCTCGTCGAACGGAAGCAGGCCGCCCAGCCCGATCATGCCCGCGCCCCTGGCCAGCAGCGCGGCGTGATCGCCAGGGACGTACCACACGCCGAGGGACTTCTTCGTGCCGGGGATCGTGTCGCGGATGAACTCGGTGAGTTCACGCCAGTCGAGCACCTCCGGGCCCACAAGGTTGTATATCTCGCCGATCGCCCCGGGCGACTCCAGGGCCTGCGCGAACGCGAACGCCACGTCCTCAACGGCGATGGGCTGCACGCTCGCGGGCTCGAAGTTGATCGCCCCCATCGGCACGCGGTGGTCCACCCGCGTGCGGGCAAAGTACGGAATGAACAGAAACGGCGGGGCCTCTCCCGAGGCCAGCTCGGCCATCATCCGCATGAACTCTCCGTCCGGGCCGTGGATCAGGCCGGGGCGGAAGATGGTCCAGTCGAGCTCGCTGTGCCGAACCACCTGCTCGCCCTGCCACTTGGTCTTCTGGTACGCGCTGCGGCCCTCGGGGCCGACGGAGAGAGCGGACATGTGCAGATAGCGGCGCACGCCGGCTCGCACGCAGGCATCGACGATGTCGCGCGTGGCCCGGACGTGCATGCGCTCGAAGGTCTGTGGGTGCCCGTCGCGCCCCCCCCGCACCTCCCGGATGATCCCGATCAGATTGATCGCCGCGTGGCATCCCGAAACCAGCGCGTCGAGGGCCCGGGCATCGCCCACATCGCCCGAGACGAACGAAAGCCCGGCGGGGGGACGCGGGCCGAAGACCCCGCGGGCCTTGGATACATCGCGGATCAGGCCGCGCACGGCGTGCCCGCGGCTCAGAAGCTCCCGCACAAGCGAGCGGCCGACGAAGCCGGTGCAGCCGGTCACGGCGATGGTCATGGGGGCGATCGATGGGGTGGTGTTCACGGGGGCAGGGTATGGGGGGAGCGGGCAAGGAAGAACTTCCGAAGGGCCGGAAAGGCTCTCGCACAGGGATGCACGCGCGCCGATACCATTGCCCACGATGATGCACCTGCTGGCACAGACCGGTGGCGGAGGCGGCGGAGGCGGCGGGCTGGGCAACTGGCTCTCGCCCCGGAATCTCCAGGCCGCGTTCTGGATCGCCTTCGTGCTCATCTCTGTGCTGGGCACCGTCATCAAGAAAGCCAACGAGCAACGCCTGAAGCGCCAGGCCGAGCAGGACCGCCGCCGGCGAGAAGAGGATGCGCTGCGCACCGGCCGCCCCGCCGTGGAGGACGCCCAAACCACCGAGATCGAGGCCCTCGGCGGGAAGCGCTCAACCTCGCAATCCGCCCGCCAGGCCACGGCGGAGGACGCACGAAGGAAACTCCAGGAACTCGCCGAGCGTCGGCGGAGCGAACTGGCTCAGGTCATGCGCCGGGCCCAGCAGGGCGGCCTCGCCGGCTCTCCGGCCCCCCCGTCCCCCCGACCGACTCCCCCGACCATCGTGCCCCCGCCCGCGCAGATCCCGCGTCAGCGTCCCCAGCCCCAACCCCAGCAGAAGCAGCGTCCCCAACCGGCCCCCCACCGTCGGCCCCCCGCGACCCAGCAACTCGGCCCGCAGGGGTCCGACCTCGACGCCCGCAGGCGGCGCGAGGCCCAGTCCAACCGCGAGGCCTCCAATCGGGCCGCCGCCCGCGAGCGGGCCGGCGACGCCGAGACCGCGCGCCTCGACGCCATCGAGCGCGTCGCCCGCGGCGCGCTCTCCGCGGAACAGGCCATCGAGTCGGCCTATTCCATCCCCGGGCCGGGCCGTGGGAACGCGCCCGGGCCCGGCGCCGCCAGCTCGAGCGTCGCGACCGCGCTGGCGCGCGTCGGCACCGGCACGCAGACCACCTCCGCCTCCGAGTGGCGCAAGGCCATCGTGCTCTCGGAACTGCTCCACCGGCCCGTGGGCATGCGGCAGGACGGGGAGCGCGTGCTCTGACTACCTCGCCGCGTCGAACGATCTGAGGATCATCGTCGAGGCGTTGTCTCGCACCTTGGCCCCCATCACCCGGGTCTCCTCGCGATCACGCTGCACCACGACGCCGATGCCGTCCACCAGCCACTGCTCGGAGACGCTCACGGTGTTCGCGACCGTCAGGCTCGCCGTCACGACGGAGGTGAGACGGTGGGCCCGGAAGGTCCCCACGCCCGTGACGATCCGCTCGTCGCCCTCGAAGGTGATCCGGTTGGTCGCCGTTCCATGGGTCCGGACCCTCGACCGATCACCGAGCGGGTGGACGACCATCCTCACTTCCTGCTCGTACGCCGCGTCCCCGCTGGCCTTGGCCGGCAGTCTGTCGGGCACGAGCACCAGCGCCGGGGAGTACACCACCTCCACCCCGTCCAACCGGTCGATCTCCTCGATCTGGGCGATGTACCCGCTCGCATCGATGGTCAGGTGCACCTCGCGGAACGGCTCGCCAGTCTTCGCACCGTCGTAGTACCGCACCCACCACGACCGTCCGGCGCAGTGGCAGTCGGGGAGCGCATCCTGCAGCACGATGGTGGTCCCCGAGCGCTCGCCGCCCGCCGCGTCGTAGACCAGCTCGCGGGCGGTATTCGCGGTGAACCTCTCGGCCGCCAGCGGCGCGGCCGAGGCCGGGGCCGCCTTCTGGACCGCGATCGGACCGGCGGCGGTGGGCGGGGCCGGGCGGGCTGTTGGCGCGGGCCTGAGCGGCCCGTTCGCCGAAAGCGGCGTTCCACAACCGGCGAGCGACAACAGCACGCACCCCATCGCCGAGGACACGCAGACTCCCGTCACCCGCCTCGGCACGCCGGCAAGATGTCCCCTATTGTGGTGTATCAGATTGTGCATCACGCGCTGTTCCGGGGAAGGTGCGGAGGATGGACCGATAAACTTGGGACTCATGCTCAATCACGCCTCATACACACTCGTGACCAAGGCCCCGCAAATGTACCGCACCGGCGCTCGGCTGGCCGGGTTGGCCGGGGTCGGGGCGGCGATGTTCTGTCTCTCGGCCTGCATCTCGGCCGACGACCGGGCGGAAATGGCCAAGGCGAACAGCATTCTGGCCCCGGTGTTCAAGCAGATGTCCCCGGCCGACGCCGCGGCATGGGCGGCCGACCCCTACGACGCCGACAAGCGGGCCCGCGGGATGAACATGCTCGCCAACGCGCCCTTCGGGGGCGCCGAGGCGTACGTGCGGATGTACCGCGACCGCCTCAAGGACGACAACGCGCCGGTCCGGGCCGTGGCCTGCCGCGCCCTGGGCCTCCACGGCAGCGCCGACGATGTGCCCTTGATCGCTCCTCTCACCAAGGCCGAGGAGGTGCTGGTGAGGCTGGAAGCGACCCGGGCGCTGCAGCGGCTGCACAACCCCGTGGCCGTGCCCGCGCTCATCGACCGGCTCGACATGGACAAGGAGTCCGAGCCGGAGATCCGGGCCGAGGCCGCCAGCGCGCTGGGGCAATACGCCGAGGGTTCGGGCATGCAGGCGCTCATCAAAGCGCTGGCGGACCCGAGCCTGCTGGTGGACCGCAGCGCCCACGCCTCGCTCAAGACGCTCACCGGCAACGACGACCTCCCCGCCGATCGCAAGGCCTGGGTCAACTGGGTGAAGGCCACGGAAAAACCCTTCGCGGGCCAGCGACCGTACGTCTACCCGGTCTTCCAGCGCGACAGTCGTTGGCTGGACTATGTGCCGTTCGTGGGTGGGCCGATCCCCAACGAGCAGCCGTCCACGCCGATCGGATTCTCGCTGGAGGAAGGCGCGGGCGCGACCGGGACCGCCGACCCCGGATTCGTGCAAGCCGCGCCGAACAAGAAGGCGCCCTGAGCGATTCTCCCGGATGCCCGCGGGCCGAGGGTCCGATTCTCGGACGCTCGGCGTTTGCGCTGATTTGAGCGGGCCTCCGAGCCGATCTGATGAGCGGCAAACCCCCCAGCGAGGCCCCGCGTGCGCGCACTCAAGATGGAATCCGGGTCGATGCGCCTCCTGGCCGAACTGCCGGAGGTCGCCTGCCCGCCCGGCGAGGCGATCATCGCCCCGACCCGCGTGCTGCTCTCCCCCGCCGACGTCGCCGCGGCCGGGATCGGGTCCCCACCCGGCGAGTCGCGCCCCTTCGAGGGCGTGCTCGGCAGCCAGTTCGTCGGCATCGTCAGGAAGATCAACCTCCCCGCCGACGCCGGACCGCTGCTGGCGGCCCGCAAGACCTGGGTCGGCAAGCGCGTCGTCGGCAGCCCGACCCTCTCGTGCGGCTCCTGCGACCTCTGCCGCCACGGCCTGGCGATCCACTGCCGGGCCCGCAAGGTCCTCGGCGTCTTCGAGCGCGACGGATGCCTGGCGGAGTCCTTCGCCATGCCCATGCTCGGCCTGTCCCAGGTCTCCGACGCCGTCAGCGACGACAAGGCCGCCTTCGCGCACGTCCTCTCCAGCGCGCTCCACGCCGTGAACATGCTCCGCGGCCAGCACGCCTCGTTCATCACCGTACTCGGCGACGGCGTGCTCGCCCTGCTCACGGCCCAGGCGTTGGCCCGGATGAACAAGACCGTCCGCGTGCTCTCCTCACGCCCGCAGCGCCAGAAACTCTGCGAGAAGTGGGGCATCAAGCACCGCGCCCTCGAGGAGCCGGGCCGCAGGCAGGACCAGGACGTCGTGGTGGATTGCACCGGCTCGAGCGCGGGCCTGCGCCTCGCCCTGCAACTCGTCCGCCCGCGCGGCATCGTGCTGCTCAAGAGCCCCTTGGGCCTCGCCCCCTTCCCGCCCGGCAGGCCCCTCCCCGAAGTCGGTCCGGGCTCGACCTGGGCCGCGCCGGTGGACCTCACGCCCGCCATCGTCAACGAGGTCCAGATCGTCGGCTCGCGCGACGGGCCGATCCCCGACGCCCTGCGCATGCTCGCCGAGGACGCCATCGACGTGCTCGCCCTCATCGGCCGGCGCTTCAAGCTCGACGAGGCCCCCGCCGCCATGCGGGCCGCGGCCCTGCCCGAGAGCCTCGGCGTCATGATCGACCTCTGAGCCCCGCCCGGTTCGCCCATACGCTTTGCCGATGAACCCCCGCGCCATCATGCTCGTGCTGGTCGCGGCCGCCTCCGCCGGCGGGTGTGGTGCCACCCCCGCCCCCCAACCCAACTCCCCCACCGACACTCCCCCGATCTTCGCCCCGGCCCGCATCCACAGCGCCGTTCGCACCGCGGGCATGGACCGGCTGGTCGTCGTGGACTTCACCGCCTCCTGGTGCGGGCCGTGCAAACTCATGGAGCGCACCGTCTGGTCCGACCCGCGCGTCGAGGACTGGATGGAGCGCAACCGGGCCGTCTTCGTCCGCAGCGACGCCGACGCCCACACCACCGAGCGCGACGCCTACGGCGTCAACGCCTGGCCCACGACCATCATCCTCCGCCAGGGCGAGGTGGTCGAGCGCCGCCTCGGGTACCAGAGCGTCGAGCAACTCCTCGGCCTGCTCAGCCGCGCTTCCGGCGCCGGCGTGGGAACGGGCATCGTGGAACTGAAGGTCCTGCCTCCGGAAAGGTCGAGCCCATGAGCCAGAACCGCCCCGTGGTCATCCACCAGCACGTCACGCCCACCAACGGCCTCGGCACGGCCGGATTCATCGTCTCGCTCGTCGGCCTCATGGGCACCTGCGGCGTGCTCTCGCCGCTGGGGATGGTCTTCTCGTTCATCGCGCTCTTCAAGCGGCCGCGCGGCCTGGCGATCGCCGGGTTCATCCTCGGCCTCATCGGATCCATCTGGCTGGTCGTGGCCGTGTTCGTGATCGGGATCGGCGTCATCGCCGCGGCCGTGGGAATCTCCCAGTCGCCATGAGACACGGCAAAACAGAGGCCCGGGCGCAAGCCCGGGCACGCTCGGCGCAACACCCCCCTGGAACCCCGAGCACGGGCTTGCGCCCATGCCTCTGTCCCTGCCCGTTTGGCAGCCCCCGACCGCGCCCCCAATCTGTGTCATTCTCGCCCCCGCTTTCCGGCTTCGCCAAAGGCCGCGGACTTGGTAGCCGATTTGCTCTTCCGACGCCGACCCCACGGCCTACGTTGTGGGGCCGGTCGCCGATTGTTCCGTTCGGCACGCCCTCCGCCCGATATGGGGGCCTCGCCGTCACAGCCCGTAAGGAGTTCCCATGCCCGCCGCAGGCGTTTCCTACCAGCGCACTCGCGAGATGACCATCGACGAGTTGCTTCTCGAGAACCGCGTCGTCTTCCTCATCGGCGAGATCAACCAGGGCTCCGCCGCCCGGCTGATCATGCAGATGTTCTACCTGGAAAACCTCAAGCGCGGCCAGGAGATCCACTTCTACATCAACTCCCCCGGCGGGGCCGTGGACGACACCCTCGCCATCTACGACACCATGCGCTTCATGACCAGCCCCGTGAGCACCTACTGCATCGGCCGGGCCTACTCCGGCGCCGCCCTGCTGCTCACCGCCGGCACCAAGGGCAAGCGGTTCATCCTCCCGCACGCCAAGGTCATGACCCACCAGCCCTACGGCGGCGTGGGCGGCCAGGCCGAGGACATCCGCATCCAGGCCGAGCAGATCATCAAGAGCAAGAACGAGCTCATCCGCATCATCGCCCGCCACACCAACCAGCCCGAGGACGTCGTCCGCAAGGACTCCGAGCGCGACAAGTACTTCAACGCCCAGGAGGCCAAGGAGTACGGCCTCGTGGACGAGGTCATCACCGAACTCCCCAAGGACGCCCCCCGCTAGACCCTTCGCGTCCCCGTCAAGCGTCTTGATTTGCCACTTGCCATTTGCTATTTGCGATTTGAGGCCCCATGTCCTACCTCGTCCCCATCGTCATCGAGAACTCCGGGCGCGGCGAGCGCGCCTACGACATCTACTCGCGCCTGCTCAAGGACCGGATCATCTTCCTCGGCGGCCCCGTCGGCGACGAGATGGCCAACCTGATCATCGCGCAGCTGCTCTTCCTGGCCAACGAGGACGAGAAGTCCGACGTGCACCTCTATGTCAACTCCCCCGGAGGCTCGGTGAGCTCGGGCCTGGGCATCATCGACACGCTCAAGTTCATCAAGCCCGACGTCTGCACGTACATCATCGGCCAGGCCGCCAGCATGGGCTCGGTCATCGCCGCCTGCGGCACCAAGGGCAAACGCTTCGCCCTCCCCAACGCCCGCAACCTCATGCACCAGCCGCTCATCGGCGGCGTGATGGAGGGCCAGGCCACGGACCTGGAGATCGAAGCCCGCGAGATGCTCCGCATCCGCGACCGGCTCTACCAGATCTACGCCGAGGCCACGGGCCAGAAGGTCGAGAAGATCCTCGAGGACTGCGACCGCAACAAGTGGCTCGACGAGAAAGAGATGCTCGAGTACGGCCTCATCGACAAGGTCCTCACGAGCATGCCCCACGTCAAGAAGATGGACGGCCCACACGTGGCTTGACCCAGGCCCGGGTGCAAGCCCGGGCAGCGTCCGACCCTCAACACTCCCCCCCAAGCGCCCGGGTCCCACCCCGGGCGTGTTTCTTTCAACTCAGCGCATCCATCATCCACTCCATCCCAGAGCGTGACCCCAACGCCACCATGACACCCAGCGTCACCACGACCAGCCCGCCCAGAAACACCAGGACTCCCGCAACAAGCCACGGCCGCTCCAGCCTTAGGTAGTGCCGCCCCGCCGAACCCCAGCACAGCACCATCCACCCGCCCCAGGCCCCGAGCAGGCCGAGATTCATGATTCCCGGATGGTCGAGCACAAACGGCTGCAAGTGCGCTTCCAGCCAAGAACACGCTCGCATTGACCGCTCCCCGATACTCGGCACGAACAGCAGCACCGGCGCGCCCACCAGCGAGTACGCCCAGATTCGTACCACGTGCGATACACGCACCCGCGCTTTCCGCATCGTCTGCGGCACAAGCCGAAGCATCAGCAGCGTCATCACCATCCACAGCCAGCCAAGCACCAGCCAAGGAGGCAACGCAATGTTCGACGGCGCGAGAAACCTCGCCTCTATCGGCCACAGACTCTCCATCCCGTCCGCAAACCATCTCCACATCGCCCACGGCCGCACGCTCGACCATCCGAACCAGCGCACGCCGCCCATCCTTCCAATCACGGTGATGACCACCGCCAGAACAGCCCACACCAATCCCGTCGCCAGCACCACAAACACCCCCAGCCGCCCCGCCCGCACCGGAAACTGCATCTGCGCCCCACGCCACAGCCTCCACGGCCGAAGGCTCTGCCACCACGTCCGAAAGAACGCCCGCACGAACTTCCTCCGAGCCGTCTCAAAGAACAGGTCGCTCATCGCATACGCCGGATTCAGCACATCCCGCCACAGCACCTCCAGCCCGCACTCGCTGCACCGCCCCTCGCACGGGCACGACCCTTCCGGCCACGCCCCCACCGCCCCCGAAAGGTCGTAGCCGCAGCGCGGGCACTCGGGTGGGGCGGGGCGGGGGGGCATCCCTCCAGCCTACCAGCCCGGGCCGCCGCGGCTGCACGTGCCCTTTGCTCTTGAAACCCAATCGGTCGTTTGGTACCTTGCCCGCATGATTGCCCGTGGGACCATCGCGATCGTTCTGGCCATCGCCGCGCTCGCGTTCTGCGGGTGCGACAAGCGCCGCCAGGACAAAGCCGACGCCTCCGCCGCGTGGGACAACTACGTCATCGCCAACTCCGACCGCAAGGGCCCCGACGTCGCCGACGCCTGCTCCAAACGCACCCTCGATTTCTACACCGGCCTGATCAAAACCGCCGTGGAGGCCCCGGCCCAGAAAGTCTGGGAACTCCCGCCCACGCAGATGTACGAGGTGCTCAAGATGCGGCACCGCTTCAAGAAGTCCGAGCTCAAGGGGATCAACGGGCGGGGGTACATCCTGCTCTCCGCCAGCCGCGGCTGGATCACCGACAACGACCCGGCCTGGAAACTCACCGCCATCAAGATCACCCCCGACGGCGCCACCGCCACGGCCCAGATCCACAACCCCGGGTGGGAGAGCGACTACGCCTACGAGCGCAGCGCCCACCGATACCTCCGCTTCGGCGCCCGCCCCGAAAAGCCGCCGCGGTTTCCCCTCACCCTGCTCAAGGAAGAGGGCGTCTGGAAGATCGACGAGCCCGCCTCGCACGCCAAGCAGGACCAGGACATCCGCACGCTCGCCGCGCAGGTCCGCATGTCCGTCCGCGACCTGCTCATGGACATCGAGGCCGACCAGACCGAGAACGACCGCCTGCCGATGAGCGTGTGGGACCCGCCGAAGTAACAGAGGCCCGGGCGCAAGCCCGGGCACCGGCCGCGACGCGATGCACACTCTGTCACCCGCATGGGCTTGCGCCCATGCCTCTGTTCAGGCGTCGAGGTCGTACGCGATCCCCAGCCACCTCTCGACCAGCCCGTCGATCTCGCCCACCGACGAGATCGGAATCCGGTGCGTGATGCGGTCCTTCTTGGCCTTCCCGCCGGTGTCGATGATGCGTTTGGGGATCTTCGATTCGGGCCTGAACGTGCCAAGGGCGAGGCCAAGGTCCACCCGCGTGTTGGTCGTCGCCTTGATCTGCGCAAACACGTGCTCGCGGAACAGCGGCACCATGGTCTTGCACGGGCACGCCCTGGCGTCCTCGCCCGCCTCGAGGCCCAACGCCAAGAGCCGGTCATAGATCGGCCGCAGCGCGCCCTTCTTTCCCTCATACTGCGACTCCACATACCCCGGGGCGATCTTCAAGTACCCCTCGGGCGTGTCCTCGGCGATGCTCTCCGGGCGCGTCGCCTTCTCCGCGAGCCACCAGCAGGTGTTGGTACCCAGTGAGTAGGTCTTTGCCAGCCAATCCCGGCGCGCCTTCTCGTCCCTCGGGCCGTCCTTCACGATGTGCTTGATCCACTGATCCAGCGATCGCCCGGTCTTGGCCGGGAGTTGCTCGACCCAGTCAACGACCATCCGCATGCTGGGATGGACGGAATACGGGTGCTTGTTCGCCACGCGGATGTCTCCCGATAGGTCCTATGGGTCCCATACGACCTATTCCCGCCTCACCCCGGCATCGGGAACTTCTCGCACAACCCCACCACTTCCCGCCGCGCCGCCGCCGTCTCCGTCTCGCCCCCCTTGGCCGTCAGCACCCGGTCGATCCACCCGGCGATCCGGTCCATCTCCCCCGTCCCCAGCCCGCGCGTCGTCACCGCCGGCGAACCCAGCCGCAGGCCGCTGGTAAGTTTCGGCGGGCGCGGATCGTCCGGAATCCCGTTCTTGTTGCACACGATCCCCGCCCTGCCCAACCACGTCTCGGCATCGGCCCCGGTGAGGTCCGCATCCTTGGTCCGCAGATCGACCAGCATCAGGTGGTTGTCCGTCCCCCCGCTGGTGATGCGATAGCCGCGCTTGGTCAGCCCCGCCGCCAGCGCCTGCGCGTTCTCGACCACCCTCTGCGCGTACACCTTGAACTCCGGCCTGAGCGCCTCCCCGAACGCCACCGCCTTCGACGCGATCACGTGCATCAGCGGCCCCCCCTGCACGCCCGGAAACACCGACCGGTTGATCTTCTTGGCCAGGTCCTCATCGTTCGTCAAAGCCAGCCCGCCGCGCGGCCCGCGCAGCGTCTTGTGCGTCGTCGTCGTCACGACATGCGCGTGCGGGAACGGCGACGGATGCACCCCCGCGGCCACCAGCCCCGCGATGTGCGCGATATCCGCCATGAGCAGCGCCCCGCAGGCATCCGCGATCTCGCGGAACTTCTTGAAGTCGATGACCCGCGGATACGCCGAATACCCGCACATGATGACCTTCGGCTTGAACTCCATGCACACGTTCATCGCCGCCTCGTAGTCGATCCGCTCGTGCTGCGGGTGGCCCTTCGCGTAGTGCAGCGGATAGTGCACGGGCCTGTAGAACACCCCCGAGAAGTTGATCGACATCCCGTGCGACAGGTGCCCCCCGTCCTTGAGCACCAGCGACGCAAACGTGTCCCCCGGCTTCATCATCGCCATGCACGCGGCCATGTTCGCCTGGGCCCCGCTGTGCGGCTGCACGTTGGCGAACGCGCACCCGAAGAGTTGCTTGGCCCGCTCGATCGCGATCGTCTCGACCTCATCGTGG
>CALMPG010000196.1 GCA_937871915.1 uncultured Phycisphaerales bacterium | reverse complement strand
CGGCAAGCTCCCCGTGCGTGCCAGCGCCACCGGCGGGGAGGTCGCCGCGTTCGGCGGCCGCCTGCCGTTCTATTCCTTCGGCAACGTGTACGTCACCGGAACGACGGCCACCCTGAGCATCGAGTACATCGCCAACTCCAACACGGCGGGCGCTCCGGGACAGATCCAGTACGGCTACAACGGGCTGTTCAGCCCGTGGATCCAGTTTGACCAGGGCAATCCGGCTGAGGATCCGCCACACGGCCTGTACGGCACCCTGTCGCCGGCGTGGGTCGGCGGGTTCGTGCAGGACTACGCCTCCGCATCCGGCGCGACCACGGTCAACGCGGACTTCAACAACATCGTCTACAACCCGGTCCCCGCGCCCGGTACTGCGGGCCTGCTGGGTCTGGGCGGCCTGCTCGCCGCGCGGCGCCGTCGGTGATCCACCGAATCGGCCCTTCGATCTGACGACTCTCTCGAGGGCGTCCGCCACACGCGGACGCCCTCGCTTTGTTTGGAGCCGTCTTGCCCCCCCGGGACCGGGGTCGGCAAGGGGATTCGGGTCCAGAAACTCATGAACACGTATTGCCAAAGGGCGGTCGTGTTGACGGCGGGGCCAACAGACGTCATAGTGTAAGCGGTTGCAGTGCCCTTCTGTACACTTCGCTCCTCCCTCACCCATTGGCCCGCATCGCGTGAACACCCCATCCTTCGCCAACTCCTACGGCCGCTTCGATCCTTCGGGGCGCCGGTTCACCATTTCCGACCATCGCACGCCCGTGCCGTGGACAAACGTGCTCTCCAACGGGCGCTACGGAACGGTGATCAGCCAGAACGGCGGCGGGTTCAGCTGGTTGGACAACAGCCAGCTCAACGTCCTGACCCGGTGGGAGATGGACCTGGTTCGCGACGATCACGGGAAGTTCCTATTCCTTGCCGATCTTGAGTCCGGCGAGGTGTGGTCGGCGGCGCCCGCTCCGTGCTGGCCGAGCTACACGAGGTACACGTGCGAGCACACGCAGGGACGCTCGACCTTCTCGACAGAACACCTGGGCATCGAGACCGAGTGGACGCTCGCGGTCGCGCCGACGGACTCCGTGGAGGTTTGGCGGGTCACGGTTCGCAACTCCGGCGGGCGGGCCCGCAGGATTCGCGTCAGTTCGTTCTTCGAGTGGTGCTGCGGCGCGGCCCCGGACTCCAAGAGGGAGTTCCACCGGCTGTTCCTCACCACAACCCACCACCCGTCCAAGCGAGCGATCACGGTTCGCAAGAACATGTGGGACATTCCCGCCAAGGACGAGCGGGACCACTGGAACACGCCCTGGCCGCACGTGGCCGGGCACGCGCTGGGCGGGGTGGTCTTCGACGCCGATCTGGCGATGGGCGACAAGCAGAGTTTCACGGGGCGATACGCGGCCCTGTCGAGGCCGGTCGCGATGACCCAGGCCCGCCCCGCGCAGCCGACGGACGCGAACGTGTTCGGAAGGTTTGGCGATGCCAGCGCAGCGCTGGGCGGGGACCTCACGCTTGCCGCGGGCCAGTCGGTGAGCATGGTGTACACCATCGCGATCGCGCCAGAAGAGCAGGCCGTTCTCGACCTTCTGGATCGGCACACGACCCTCGAGGCCGCCGATGCGGCGATCCGCGGATCGGAAGAAATGTGGGACGCCCTGCTTGCGCCCTCCGAGGTGCGCAGCGGGATGCCCGACTTCGACCTGCTCAACAGCACATGGCTGCCCTACCAGGCGATCTGCGGCCGGCTGTGGGCCCGCACGGGCTACTACCAGCAGTCGGGAGCGTTCGGCTACCGGGATCAACTCCAGGACAGCCAGATCTGGCTCGCCCGGGATCCGTCGCGGACGCGAGCACAGATTCTTCTCCACGCCGCGCATCAGTTCGCCGATGGCAGCGTGTACCACTGGTGGCATCCGCTGCCCGCACCATCGGAGTTCGGCCTGCGCACGATGTGCAGCGACGACTACCTGTGGCTGCCGTTCCTGACGGCGCAGTACATCAAGGAGACGGGCGACCGCGCGATCCTCGATGCCGAGGCGCCGTTTGTGGACGACGCCACGCCCACGACCCTGCTCGAGCATTGCACCCGGTCGATCGCCCGGAGCCTGGCGCGCCAGAGCGCTCGCGGGCTGCCGCTGATCGGCTCGTGCGACTGGAACGACGGGCTGTCGGCCATGGGCGTGGGCGAGAAGGGCGAGAGCGTCTGGCTCGCCCAATGGCTGGCCCAGTTGCTCGCGGACTTTGCCCACGTGCTGGAGGGCGGGGCTCCTTCGAAGCCCCACAGCGAACTGGCCGCGCGGTATCGCGCAGCGCGAGCACGCCTGATCGAATCGATCAACGCCCACGCGTGGGACGGGGAGTCCGGCGGGCAGTGGTATCGGGCCGCGACGAGAGACGACGGACGGTGGATCGGCAGCGCGTCCAACGACGAGGGCAGGATCTTCCTCAACACCCAGACCTGGGCGATTCTTTCCGGAACGGCGACGCCCGAGCGGGAGACCGCGGCCTGGGCGAGCGTGAAGGAGCACCTGCTCCGGCCGATGGGGCCGCTCCTGTCGCATCCCGCCTACACCACCCCGGACGCTTCGATCGGGTACATCACGCGGTACGCGCCCGGGCTTCGCGAGAACGGGGGCGTGTACATGCACGCCGCGACGTGGGCGATGGCCGCGGCGTGCAAGCGTCGGGACGTGCAGTCGGTCGAGGCGATCTGGCGTGCGGTCTCTCCGCCGCTTCGCGGCCAGGACGCGAACGCATACTGGGCGGAGCCGTACGTGATGCCGGGGAACGTGGATGGCCCCGCGTCCTCCACGCCGGGCAAGGCGGGCTGGACGTGGTACACGGGCTCGGCGGCGTGGCTCAACCGGGTTTCGCTGGAGTGGATCGTCGGGATGAGGCCCGAGTGGGCTGGGCTGCGTATCGATCCATGCCCGTTCCCCGCGCTGGGTCGGGTGTCGGCCTCGCGAGTTTGGCGGGGCCGGACGGTGCGAGTTTCGTTCGACGCCGGCGAGTATTCCGGCAGCCTGCCGCCGAGGCTGACCATCAACGGCCGCCCCCACGATGGAAATCTCGTTCGCGAGGCTGATTTTCAGGACGAAGAGCTTCTGGACATCCGTGTGATGTGGGGGCTGCATGTGCGGACGGGGGGGGCGGCGACGACGCGGGCAGTCGGGGCGGGGCTGCGGGCCCACCCGGATCGAAAGGAATGACCCCATGCTTCGACGAACTCGAGCGGCCGGTCGGAACGCGTTCACGCTGATCGAACTGCTGGTGGTCATCGCGGTGATCGCGCTGCTGGTCTCGCTGCTGCTGCCCGCGCTCTCGGGCGCGCGGGACTCGGCCCGGGACGTCATCTGCAAGAGCAACCTGCACCAGATGGGCCTGGGCATTCAGATGTACCTGGACGACCAGAAGGATCCCGTCTGGTTCAACGTGCGTTTGCGGGCGCCGTCGATCTTCGACCACTGGATCGTCCCGCGAGCCCTGGCAGAGTACTGCGGCGATGGTCGAAGCAAGGTCTATCGCTGTCCGCGCGCCTCGCCCGGCACGTCGGTGATCGATCCACAGGTGCGGTTCTATCTATCGAGCGGCGGGCGGAACTTCATCGATCCGGATCCCGACAACCCCAACGCCGCGGGGATCACCAGCGTCGTGGTCGATCAGGACAATCCCCCGGCGTACACAGAGTACTGGTTCAACGACTCGTACCCGATTGTCGGCAAGTCGTACCGGAACGTGAAGTATCCCGACGCCGTGGTCTGGGCCGCCGACGCCTACGACGAGGTGCCGCGCCATTCCGGAAAGAAACGCACCGAACGGGCCAACACGGGCGCCCTCACGCAGCGCACCAACGAGATCTACATGCTCTTCGGCGATCAGGCCGTTCGCGGAATGCCCTGGTACAAGGCCGCGGCGGCCGACAAGTACGGCACCCCGGGGCCGTTCTACAACTGGGGAATCAAGTTCTGATCCGAGGGTCGCACAGCCGGGAAGGTCCGAACATGAACAGACTTCGCGAGTTTCTGCGGAAGAGCCCGATGCTCGGCTGGGGCATGGCCGCGGTGCTCATGCTCTTCGCCGCGTACATGCTCTACACCCGACTGAATCCCAAGGACGAGACGCAGCAGCTCACGCAGATGGTCACCATCCGCTGCTCGGAGACCGGGGACACGTGGACCGTGCCGCGAGGCATCATGGAGAAGGAGCTCTACCTGCGGCCATTCCCGCTCGACCCCAACCAGGGGATGGTGAACCCCAAGACCGGCAGGCCCACGGGTTTTCCGGTGGACGCGTGGAAAGAGACCATCGATCGGATCAACTACGAGCGGGGAGCGGACGGTGCCAAGCCCGCGGGCGCGACGCCCTCCGCACCCGCGGCCACGAAGGCGCGGCCGGGCGCGTAGGCTGCCCATACCATGGGCTTACACCGGACAACCTGGGCGATGACGCGGCGTGCGGCGCTGGGGACGATGCTTGCCGGCGCGGCGGGGTTTGCCGCGCTTGGCCCTCGGGGCGAGCGGTTCGATCCTCGCGGGCGGATCGTGCTGGAGTACTGGGAGAAGTGGACACGCCACGAGGGCGATGCGATGGAGCGCATCGTTGATGCGTTCAACGCGTCGCAGGACCGGATCGTGGTGCGCTACAACGTGGTGAGCGATATCGGACAGAAGTCGCTGGTCTCGATCGCCGGCGGCAACCCCCCGGACGTCATCGGCCTGTACGCGTTCAACGTCGTTCCCTACGCCGAGACGGGCGCCATCCTGCCCCTGGACGAGTTGGCCGCCCGCGCGGGGATGAGCCTGGACCAGTACACGCCGGGCGTGCGGCGGGTGATGCGGCACCAGGGCAAGTGGTGGGCCACGGTGAACACCGCGGGGTCGATCGCGCTGTACTGGAATCGTGCGGCGTTCCGGGGGGCGAAGATCGATCCCGATCGTCCGCCGCGCACGATCGCGGAACTTGATGAGATGCACCGGCGATTGGTCCGGACCGACGCGTCGGGGGCGCTCGATCGGGTGGGCTTTCTGCATCGAGAACCGGGGTGGTGGTCGTGGCTGTGGGCATATCACTTTGGGGGCCGGATCTACGACGAGGCATTAGGGCGTGCCACGGTGGACTCGTCGGAGGACATCCGGGCGATGGAGTGGATGCAGAACCTCTCGCGCGGGTTGGGCGTCGATCGCACGGCTCGCTTTGCCGAGAGTTTCGGGAACTACTTCACGCCGGAGAACCCGTTCCTGACGGGGAAGGTGGCGATGATCGTGCAGGGGCCGTGGATCGCCAATCTGATCAACGCGTTCAAGCCCGATCTCGACTACGGCGTGGCGCCATTCCCGACCGAGACGGCCGGGCCGATCGACTCGCCGGTTGGGCTGATCGACACCGACGTGCTGGTGATCCCGCGCGGGGCCAGACATCCGGGGGCGGCGATGGAGTTCATCGCCTTCACCCAGCGACAGGACATGACCGAGCAGCTCGCCACCGCCCACTGCAAGCCGTCGCCGCTGGCGAAAGTGAGCGAGGCGTTTCTTGCAAACCACCCGAACCGCGGCATCCGCGTGCACTACGACATCCTGCGCAGCGACCGGTCGTTCGTGGCCCCGCGCACGCGGGTGTGGCAGCAGTTCAAGGACGAGTTTGATACCCAGGTGCAACGGATGTGGCGGCTGGAGGTCGCCGCGCCTGTTGCGCTGGCTCGGCTCCAGACGCGGGTGCAGTCGTTCATCGACCGGGCGGCCGAGCGGCAGCGTCGGCGGTACGGCCAGCGGGGGACGGCATGATGCCGACGGCCCACGGACAAAGCACGGCTCCGGCGCGGGGCGACGCCGAGCGCCGGGCGAGCCGGCGGGGCGTGGTCGCCGGCCTGGCGTGGACCAGCCCGTGGCTCATCGGCTCCTGCGCGGTCGTGTTTCTTCCGATGGCCCTTAGCCTGTACTACTCGTTCACGGACTATCCCCTGCTCGAGCCGCCGCTCTGGACGGGGCTGGACAACTACCGGGGGATGATGCACGATCCGACGTTCTGGCGCGTCGTGCGGAACACGGCGGTGTTCGCGGGGCTGTCGATCCCGCTGTACACGATCGTGGCGCTGGTGCTGGCGGCGATGCTCGCGGGACGGGGGCGGATGGCGCCGATCTTCCGGGCGTGCGTGTTTCTTCCCACACTGGTGCCGCTGGTGGCGTCGGCGATGGTGTGGATGTGGCTCTTCAACGGCGAGTACGGGCTGATCAACAAGGTGCTCGGCCTGGCGGGCATCAACGGGCCCGCGTGGATCGTGGACAAAGACTGGGTCATGGTCTCGATGGTCATCATGAGCGTGTGGGGTGTCGGGCAGGGGGTGGTGATCTACGTCGCGGCGATGCAGGACGTGCCCGGGCAGCTCTACGAGGCGGCCCGGATCGACGGCATGGGCGTGGGGCGGCAGTTCTTGCACGTCACTCTGCCGATGATCTCGCCGTCGATCCTGTTCAACGTCATTGCCCTGACGATCGCGGCGGTGCAGGTCTTTGCCGTGCCCTACATCATGTTCCGCAGGCCGGATGGGCAGAACCCCGTCGGGCACTTCTACACGATGTACCTCTACGAGAACGCGTTCATCTACGGGAAGATGGGGTACGCCTCGGCGATGGCGTGGCTGCAACTGGTGGTGGTGCTGGTGCTCACGGGCGTGCTGCTGCTGGCCAGCAGGCGGCTGGTGCACTACGCCCGCGTGTAAGGAGATCGGAACGTCGTGCGTGCGGACAAGCCACATTCCTACAAGGGCCCGAGGCCCTCGGGGGTGCTCTCGAGCGTGCTGCTCGTGGTCGTCTCCGTGGCGTTCCTGGCGCCCCTGGTGTGGATGCTCTCGACGTCGGTCAAGCCCGAGGACCAGGCTGCCTCCGGCGAGATGCGTCTGCTGCCCACTCCGCCGTCAAGCGTGTTCGCCCACGCCGCCGACAACTACTCGGCCGTCTGGAACGATCGGACGATCCGGTTCCCGATGTACCTGCGCAACACCCTCATCGTGGCGATCCTCGGCGTGGTGGGGATGACGCTCTCCAGCGCGATCGTGGCGTACGGGCTGTCGCGCATCCAGTGGCGGGGTCGAGGGTTTGTGTTCTTTCTGGTGCTGGCCACGATGATGATCCCGTTCCCGGTGCTCATGGTGCCGCTGTACATCATCTTCCGCGAGCTCGGCTGGACGGGCTCGCTCAAGCCGCTCTGGGTGCCGGCGTGGTTCGGCAGCGCGTTCAACATCTTCCTGCTCCGGCAGTTTTTCATGACGATCCCGGCGCAGCTCGACGAGGCCGCGCGCCTCGACGGGTGCTCGCACTGGTCGATCTTCTGGCGGGTGATTCTGCCGCTGAGCAAGCCGGCACTCGCGGTGGTAGCCTTGTTCCACTTCATCTATGTCTGGAACGACTTTGTGGGGCCATTGATTTTCCTCACCGACCGCGACCAGTTCACCCTCGCCCTCGGGTTGCAGCTCTACCAGTCCCAGGCGGGGAATACCCCGTGGAACCTGCTGATGGCGGCCAGCGCCCTCATGATCTCCCCTTTGATTGTCCTGTTCATGCTCACCCAGAGGACGTTTGTCCAGAGCGTGGCGACGGACGGCTTGAAATAGGTCCGCGCCGGTAAAGGCCATCGACCGGCCCGGAGCACCCCCGGGGTACCCGATCGGGGGAGCAGGACCGGTGCCAAATGGGAATTCCGGGGCCGCGGACGCGGAAGGGGTTGCCGAAACGCCATGTTCGGGTCACAATGTAAGCGGTTACGTCACGCATGAGTCCCCCGGAACCGACGCGGAACACCTCGGGCCACGGCCCCTGCCGGCCCACACGCGGAGTCTCGCATGAACAAGTGCTTGCTGTCCATTTCCACCCTTGTCCTGAGTGTCGCGGCGTCCAGCGCTGGTGCGCAGGTCGCGACGTTGTACAACCCCGGCTTTGAGACCACCTTTCCGGGATTCGAGACCTTTGCGGCGGGGTGGCGTCAGTATCAGAGCGGTCAGACGCTTCGTCGCGAGATCGGGGACGGCCTGACGCCGGCAACGCAAGTCCATCGCGGGATCGCGTCGGTGCGTCTCCCGGGCGGCAACGGCAATCCCGGCGGGGAGTTCCAGGCGGTCCAGTCCGAGGAGATCGTCCCCGACACGATCACGCGCAACTGGCCCCAGTACACGTTCGATCCCGTGGCCGGCGCGCCGATCTATCTCTCGTGCTGGTACATGATCCCGGCGGACGACCCGATGGTCGGGACGAAGTTCGGGATGAAGGTCAACTTCCTTCGCAACGCGCCCGGGAACCAGTCGATCTATCGGGAGCGCGAGTGGTTGGACGTCGATCCGGACACCACCATCGCTCCCCCCTGCGGAACGTTCGTCGTCGATCTGCCCGGAAACGTGAAGGGAATTCATACCAACGGGCAGTGGGTGCGGTTCCACGTGTCGGTCGATCAGCCCACCGATTTCAACGATCCCGCGACCCAGATGCCGTATCCGATCCCGCCGACCAATCCCGCTCCCGCCAGCATCTTCGCTCTGCGATTCGGCCCGGACAACACCGGCACCGGCACCGTTTGGGTGGACGACATGCGGTTTTCCCAGACGCCTCCCTGCCTGGCCGATTTCAATGGAGACGACGTGCTCTCGGTGCAGGACATCTTCGACTTCCTGAACGCCTGGTTCGCGGGAAGCTGCTTCGCCGACTACAACCACATCAACGGCCTTGGCGTGCAGGACATCTTCGATTATCTCAACTCGTGGTTCGCGGGGTGCCCATCGTCCTGATCGCGGCGTGGGCCCGAGCCCCGCAGGCGGCGCTCGCTCGATCCAAGTCCGCCGCGTCCCCGGGACGCGGCGTTTTCGTTGGCCACGAAGATTGAGGAGAGGGGCCCCGCCACGCATCGCGCGATGCGATGGTCGCTCGATCAGCAGCCGGAGAACCAGGCGTTGAGGAAGTCGAAGATGTCCTGAACCGTGAGTCCGCCGGAAGAGTCGAAGTCGGCCCGGACATCGCCGGCGAACCAGACGTTGAGGAACTCGAAGATGTCCGCGACGGATGGGCCGCCGTCGCCGTTGAAATCGGCCGGGCATGGAATGTGGGTGGGGTAGGGGCGGGCCAGCAGCAGGTCGATCGATCCCGGCTGTATCAACTCGGCCAAACCGAGCGCGCCAAGAGCGACATCGGGAAGGCCGGCCGAGTTGGGCACAAAGGACGTGCCGTCGTAGGGGCCGCGGTACAGGATGCTTGCCCCGGTCTTGAACAGTTGGCGAGCCCCCTTGCGGTACGCGGCGTACCCGCCCACCGCTTCGGCGGTCTGGCCGAATGCGCTCAGCCCGAGCAGGGACGTGAACGTCGCGAGGTTGCCCGGATGGTTGGTGAGCGTGTCGGCGTTGTATCCCGACGGGCTCGTGCCCGCGGAGAACACCGTGTAGTATCGCGGGCCGTTGTCGTCGGTCCAGGCCGCGCTTGTCCAGCGGAGGTTGTCGATCTGCGTGCGCCAACCCGTCGCGGAGGCGTCCGCACGAAAGGGCGCCGAGAGGATGGCGGGATAGATGCTCAGGAACGCCGGCTGGAACTGGCCGGGCGCGGCGACGGTCAGCGGCTTGCCCGGGACATACGTCGCGGTGCTCGGCCAGTGCGCGCGATTCAGCCACAGGGCCGCGTTCGTGAGCGCCGGGGGACCCCCGTACACCCCCGATTGCTCGGCGAAGATAACGCCCTCGTGGTAGCCCCCGGCCCACGAGGAGGCGTCGGGACCGGTGCCGGGGAGCCCCTTGAAGGCCATGGAGTACTGCTGCACGTATGCCCCGAGATTGCCGATCTGAAAAATGATCCGTGTTGCGGCCTGAGCGATGGCCGGGTCGTTCGGGTACCGATCCGCCGCTCGCGCCGCGGCGGTGACCATGAACATGGTGCTCAGCGTCGCGTACTCGTCGGGCCACGTGCCCTTGGTATTGCCGGTCAGCGGATCGAGCCAGTGCTTGTAGATACCGTCGGCGCTGCGCACGGGCCTGATGCCATCGGGCGAGAGCCCCGCGTACCGCGTGAGAATGCGCGAGATGTCCTGGCGGGCGAGGGGATCGGCGTTGATCGCCTCGTTCATCAAGAGCAGACAGACGGCCCACCCGGCCCCGTCGGGCGTTGCGGGATGGAAGCGAGTGCCACCGGGGAGCACATCTCCGTCGATCACCCAGCCATCGGGCTCGCCGTCGGGAGAGATCAGGCCGCGGGCGAACCTGGTGGCCTGGGCCAGTTCGTCACGCATCCACGCGTCGAAGCCGAGTCGCGTGTCGGAGGAGTCGGAGAGCATCGCCGCGTCTTCGGCGGCGCCGACAAAGAGCCGCCCGTCGGCCGTGAACGCCACGCCGTGCCAGAGGTCCGGGTTCGTCGCGTACGCCGCCGGCGTGATTCCCGTTCCACTTCCCGCGGCGGTTGCATCGACAAACTCGATCTTCGACGACACGGGCCCCGCGCCACTGAGAATGTAGAGCCCGCGCTGCGCAACTCCGCCATAGTGGTCTCCCCACGCCAGGCCCCGGATGTCGGCGCCCATGGCGATCTGGGTGAACGTCGGAGCGGTGGCGGGGGATGCGGGAATGGTGGCGCGGAAGATCGCGGTGTCGCTCGCGGCGTAGAGCACCCCGACGTCGCGATCGATGGCCAAACCATGCACGATCGTCGCGCCGGGAAGCGTCCATGTGCCCGATGGCGTCGAGCCGCCGGCCGCGGAGCTGGCGAGGTACGCCTTGACCTGTCCCGTGCCGGTCCCGACATAGACGTACTGCCTGTGGTGCACCACCGCCAAGTGAGGCCACACATCCCCCCGATCAAACAACTCGAGGCGTGCCTGCCTCGTGAGCGTGTCGGTTGAGAGGTCGTAGCGCAGCAGGACATCGCTGGGCTGGCCGTCGGCGGGCAGCGTGTCGTCGTGAACGAGGATGTAGAGAAGCCGTCCCGACGCGGAGAAGCCGAGGCCACAGGGCCCATCCGGCCCGCCATCCAGATTCATCCAGGGAGCGAGGGCAAGTATGTCCGAACGCGTGATCGCTCCACGGACGTTTCCCCTCACATCACGGATCTCGATCCGATCCTGGAACGAGTCACCGGTGGCGTACCATCCGGCGAACGCCGCCGCCGCGACCGCGACGGTGTCGTTGGCACCGTTCATCGAATACGGCGTCACCACAACCCCCGCGATGGCGGTCGCTGCCCCCCCCCGCGCCGCGACGAGCGCGGCGGCAAGAAAAAGTGCCCGCCGAGACAGCCGTCGTTGAAGCAGGTCACGCATGGATTCTCCTGGAAGTATGCGCTGTCATCTGGAAAAAACCATCTCTGGGTTGCCCTCCAGAGTCACAATTCTGACCAAGCATCGAATGTGGCATGCCCATCTCGACATGGCGGCCGTCGCGGGCGATCCGGAGAGCGACGAGGAGAAAGGCGGCGCGCACTGCGGCATGACCGAGGCGCAACACGAGGCTCGCCATCCGGCCGCATCGGATCGCACGGGTTCGCCCAAAGGCGAAGGCTAGCCTTGTTTTTCAGGGGTCTTGCGAGCCGACGCGAGCGAGCGAGAAGCGGCTGCAAACGAGGGAAGTGGGCGATACTGGACTCGAACTACCCCGGTTTCCTGCGGGAAAGTCGGGGGTAGCGGAGTCGGACGGCAACAAATCCGGCAACACTGGCGCACGGTTCGGTGATTCGGCGGGGGTGGCGACGCCCACCGATCCCGAGTTGGCGGCGGTGGTGGCGGCATGGCCCGACCTGCCCCCGGCGATCCGGGCGGGCGTGCTGGCGCTGGTGAAGGCGGCGACGCCCACCACGCCCCCGAGCGGGCCGGCGACGACGTGAAAGGTACTCCCGACCGAACCCGCGCCCCCACGGGCTGCGGGAACGGTCGCGGCACGGGACAGAGTTTGTTTCAACCGGAAGGCGGTGACGCATGGAACGGATCGCGGTGGTGGACGGGCTGACGCTGGCGGCGGTGTTGGCGCGGGTGGACGCCGGCGGGCGGGTGATCCTGACCCGCGACGGCGCGGAAGTCGCGGTGATCGTCCGGCCCGACGACCTGAGCGACGCGGCGACGGCGTACCTGCTGGAATCGTTGGAGCGGGTGGACCTGTCCGACCTGCTGGCGAAGTTGGACGCCCCGCACCCCGTCACCCCGAACGGTCGCCCCCAAAGCCCCCCGGCGGGGGTTTCCTGAATCGACGGCCCGAACTGACCCACGGAAGGGTATCACGATGAACACGAACGAACACGCCCACGCCCCACGCCCGAAGTTTGACACCCTGTTCGCCGATCCCCGGCACTATCGCGGTGACCTGCGGCTAATGCGCACGGCGATCCGTCGCGGCTGGTTGAACGATGCCCCGCAAGCGGATCGGGATGCGCTGGTGGCCCGGTTTGAGCAAGCGTCCGACGAACGGCGAGCCGACGACCCGGATACGCGGAACTTCCGGGCGCTGCTGGGCGAGTGTTACGCGATGATCGAACTGGAACGCGCGGACCAAGACCCGCTGCTACGGGCGCTGCGGTATTCGTGGGCGGGTGAACTGACCGACCGCAACACGGGCCGGCCACGCGAGCGGTGGCACGTTGCGGACTACCCCAACCGGATCGACGCCAACGAACTACGCCGGCGGGCGAAAGCGGACGGGACGGACCTGCGGACCCTTCACGCGATCGACGTGCGGTCCGCTGACAAGCCCGACGACCCCGGCGAGCGGATCGCCCTGGCGGTGGTCGCGGACGCCCGGTACGGCTGGCGGGTGTGGCTGGTGTGTCCCCGCTGCAAGTGTCGGCGGGCGCACCTGTATCCCGTGCGGGCTGGTGTCCGGTGTCGGAAGTGTGCGGGCATCGCATACGCGGACGGCGAATAATCACGGAAACGGGCATCGGGATTGATCCCCCGATGAACGGATCGGGCTGGGGTCTTGGCGCTCACTCGCCCCAAGGCCCCGCCCGACCGGCCCGAGAAAGGCGAGTGAACAAGTGGCGTGGTCATTACCTCCGGACTTTCGCGCGAAGTGTCGGGAATCCGTCACAGAGATTTTGCGCAAGCCCGACCTGCCTGATTCGTTGCGCGTGTCTGCGGGGGTGACTCTGCTGCGGCTGATCGGAAACGAAGTGCATCCCGGCAAGGGCGAACTGCCGAACCCTCGGGAACACGACGAAACGAAATCCGTTTGGGCGGTCCTGCATGATCCGCTGCAACGGTTGGCAGCGCTCGCAGAATCTAAGTCGATCGACTCCACCCCGCTGCAATCGAACTTCCAAGCGAGGTACTACGCGGAGTTGGATCAACTGGATTCGGTGGTGGATCGGCTGCAACTGATTGAGTGTGGCCCCCACACTGGCCCACTGGCGGCGGAAATCGCGTCGATTCAAGCCATGTTCCATCCGCAAACGATCGAACCGCCGGCTCCACCCACGGTGTCGGTGTCCCCCGACCTACTGGACCGGCTGCAACGTGCGGCGGCTGCGGTGGACCCCGGCGCGATCGACCGCGCGGCAGAGCGGGCGGCGGAGAAGATCGCCCGAGTGTTCGGCGCTGGCGATAACGGCGACGCGAAGCCCAAGACCCTTCCCGCTGGTGCGGACGAATCCGCCGGCCCTGCCCTGACCGTGAACCAGTCGCGGGTGCTGCAAACTATGGCGCGGTTCGATGCGTCGCGCCTGCTGTCGTCGAAGATGATCGCGGAAGAAATGGACGCGACGGTACGGCTGTCGGAAGAAACCGTGCGGCTATGCGTCGGCAAGTTGATCGAATCACACTTGGCCGAGCGACCCGAAGGGGATCGGAGCGGCGCACGGCTGAACTCGGCGGGGCGAAAACTCGCGGGGAAGATCGCGGATTGATTGGGTCTTAGGTTGGGGTAGTTTTGGGAACCGTGCGCGATCGTTCTCGCATGGTTACAAAGCAACTTCCATCGGACCCGTTACCGCTGAACTTGGCGGCCCGATGCCTTCGCGTTCCGGCGCGGTGGCTGCGGGATGAAATCGAAGCCGGACGTATCCCCGCGTTGATCGCGGGTCGGAGTGTGCTGGTTCACGTTCCCACGGTCGCGGCCCTACTCGCCGAACGCGCGAAGGGTGAAAGCGGGGTGGACCGTGAATAACACCGAAGCCCCGACGACGACGGCCCCGCTGCTGGTGGACCGACGCGAAGCCGGACGGCTGCTGGGCGTGTCGCCCGGAACGATCGACAACCTGCGGACACGCGGCGAACTCCCAAGCGTGAAACTGCTGTCGCGTCGGCTGTTCGACGTGGCGGACCTGCGGCGGTACATCGAAGCGCGGAAGGGGGTAGGCCAATGAACACGCCCCCAAGAAACGACGCGGCCCCGCTGGCGGGCGGGGCTGGCGTCAATGGTCCGAACACTTCACCCGATTCTACGTTCGCACGGTTGCCACTGATGCCCCCGGTTCGGAACGATGCACCGGAAACGTCGCGGGTCGGCGAACACGGCGCGACGGATCAAGAAATCCAAGACGCCCTGCAACTTCCATCGAACACCGAAATCCCCCGGCGCT